>NZ_UGYM01000002.1:2488219-2799247 GCF_900456975.1 Shewanella baltica | reverse complement strand
TGTAGATCTTGCATCGCGCGACGTTGTTCTCGGGGATCTTGCATGCTACGCACGCGGGCATCGTGCGGGAAAGGGCGGTCTGCATCACCCATATTAGATTTATCATCGACCAGCCGCGCTGTGTAGCTGAAGAGTTTAAGGCCATCGGCTTTAATGTCTGTGGTTAACTTATCCCGTAATTTTCCGGCAAGTTCGCTAGGATCGATGGGGGCACTGCTGCAGGCGATAAGTGAGAAACAACTTAAGATGGCAAGGCTGAGGTATTGAAGCGGCATAATCAAATTTAACTCTTAGGTTATTAACTGACAGCAGAATACCTTAATATGACCCTAAAGTTCATGGATTTATGGCATCTTGATGGACTGAGTGTGACTCTATTGGCGCAATGGATTAAGGATGGGCGATTAATGTTGGCGTTTTGGTCGAATAAATGGGCGCAAATCGAGTGGGATATGAGCCTGACTCAAGGCATATGCCTTATGCTCTTGGCGTTATGGATATATGCGATATGGCCAAAAGAAGAGTTAGCGCAGATCCGGCGGGATAAAAATCTGCAGTTACGCTTGTTACTGACGCTGGTGGGCGTTAATGCGCTGTGGTCGTTAAATGCCAGTATTCAAACTGGGTTGCATCTGCATTTTCTGGGAATAGTGACCTGTATGCTGATGTTCGGTTGGCGTCTTGCGACCGTGGCATTACTGTTGCCAAGCGCTTTTTTTAGTCTTTTTGTACTAAAACAGCCCGCTGATTTTGGGGCTTTTAGTCTATTCGCCATGGCTGTGCCGCTGTTCCTGTGTTTTGTTTTATACAGTCGCAGTTACCATTTATTTCCTAAACACATTTTTGTGTTTATCTTCGTCGGCGGTTTTATCAATGCGGGCCTTTCAACTGTGTTTCATCAAATGAGTTGGGCGATGTGGTTATGGTCTGCAGCGGATTACGATTGGAATGTGCTAGTGGATGACTACTTGATGCTAATCCCTTTGCTGGCGTTCCCCGAGGCATTGCTTAATGGTATGGCGGTAACGCTATTGGTTGTATATCAACCCCAGTGGTTATTTGATTATTCTGACCGTGAATATTTGTGGCGTAAGTAGATGTGATAAAAGAATGCGATAAAACAACGCCATAAAAGAACTGCACCCGAAACCTTGGTATTTCAACGGAAAACCCATTGTAAAGTTCATTGGGAAGTCCATTGAAAAGTCGATTAAACAGTTCATTAAAAAGGCACTGGGCGCACTTATTTGGATATTTACACAGACAGTTGCACCGCGATTTAGGCGAAGCGTTGGTCTAAGTAGTTAATGATTTCTTTAGATTCATACAACCACTGTACTTGGCCGTTTTCTTCAATGCGCAGACAAGGCACTTGCTGTTTGCCACCTTGGGCGACGAGCTCATCTTTGTGTGGCGCTTTTTTAGCGTCGTGGGTCACTATGTTGAGTCCCTGACGGCGCATTGCACGGCGGACTTTTACGCAAAATGGGCAAGCTGGATATTGATACAGGGCCAATGCTTGAGTTTGAGTATCAATCTGTTGTTGCTCTGCCAGTGGACGTTGGCGCTTTTTAGGGCTAAATACGAAGTTTAAAAACAGAATGATCCTGCCTAAAATCCAGCGAATGATAAACATGTCAGTGACCTCAATGATAATGTGTGTTGAAAAGTGATTCGTGTGTCAATGGCGCCGTCGCAAATGCGCGACGAAACTGAGATTTAGCGATTCGTGCGTGCGATCCCAGTTGCATAAAGGCCGCAGAGTGTAACCTATGGCACAAAGCGCGGCCAACATTTTAGTGTGGATTAACAGGTAGAAGATTCTTTGGTGACAAGGACAGCGTTTTCGCTTAACGGTAACAATTAGATATGCGCTTAGCTATACATTGAGGCATGCTCTTCACCATAAGAAAGAAGCCCGCTAAAGCTGAGCTTTAGCGGGCTTCTTTTATCGTAAACACAGCAACATTAACCCATTGCTTGAGTTATTGCGCCTCTATTGCACATCTATGGTAAGGCTCACTTGGGCCACATTCTGGGTCAAACTCACTCGGCTTTCGAGCAAGAAGATCCGCTCTGGGGCAATCTCTTTCACGTCCACAAGGTAAGCTTTAACGGCTTTAGCTCTTTCTTGGGCCAAATTACCCAACATACCATCATTAACATTCTGTGCTTTTACCGACAGATTATATAAAGCGATATGCCAGCGGGTAGTAATTTCGTCATCGGAAAGCTGCGCGTCTTTGGCCTCTGCGATTACTGTGTCTTTTATTTGGACCGGATCGGCTTTAACTTCCTGCTCATAGAGCTTCACTAGCGCATCGGCGAGCGGCCCTTGGGTCGGGAATTGGCTTGGACTTAAATCATTAGGTAACGCACTGAACTCGATATTGGCTAACTTAGCCAATTTACGCTTCATGATGCGCTCAGCAATGGCTTGGCTGTCATTGATGGCATCGACTTCCCCTTCAACGCTGAGCTTAAGCATAGGTCTGTCGAGTAAGGCGCTGGCGAGTTTGTCTAAACTTTTCTGCTCATCTTCACTTAGGCTGAATTGACCAGCGGCAAAGCTGATTTTGTCTAAGGTTTCGTCTGAACCTATCAGCCCCGCTAGGAAAGTGAAGGGTGCAGTGACGGCTTTAGTGATCACATTGGTAATCGCCGTCATTATGATGCTGCCGACACTAAAGCTGGGTGAGTCTAAATCGCCTGAGACCTCCATACCTAAATCAATCACGCCGTTACGGTCCTGTAGCAGCGCAATGGCGAGCGTGATAGGTAAGCTAGTGGCAAGGTCACTGTTACTGGGTTTACCGAGTTTCAGTTGATCTATGACTAGATGGTTATTGCCCTTGAGCTTGTTCTGATCGAGTTTGTAGTTCAGCGACAGTGATAACTGTCCCTTATCTATGTAGTAACCCGCATAGGTGCCTGAGTAAGGATTGACTGAGGTTAGCTCAACACTTTTGAAGACCAAATCGAGATCTAAATATGGCATGTCTAACAAAGGGTTAATATCGCCTTTTAGGGTTACAGGCGCGTACTTGTCTATCTTACCTTTGATATCGACCGAGGCTTTAGTGCCTGGCGTTGACGACAGGTGAGTGATATTGCCTTCAAGCAGCTCAATTCCCGAAGCAAAATTCGGAGTCAGTGAGTTATCGGCAAAGTAAGCCGAGCCTTGGCTGAAGCTAATTTTTTGAATATCTAGGCTCAGCTCAGGCGTTGCTGACTTGCTCGCCATTTGTGGCTCGGTTGCGGTTTGCTTAGCAGGGGGCGTGCTGTTCGTTGTCGCACTATTCGTTACTGAAGCTGCAATAGGCGCTTCGACGATAAGGTCGCTGATATTGGTGCTTCTATCTTTAGCGATCACCACTTTGGCGTAGGGTTGGCTAAAGGCTAAGTGATCGATTTTGATTTGATTTTTTTGTTGGTCAAAATCGAGCTGATTGATATTCATCTTTTGCCATTTGACCAGCGGGGCATTACGCAATTTGTCATGAATGGCTAAATCATCGAGCTCAACACTGCCGCCGTAAATGGCTTTGCCCTTGGCATCAGCCGTGAGCTTGCCTGCAGAGCTTAATAAACCACTCTTGAGCTGGATATTCACGTAGGGCGCGAGATACGGTTGGAACTGGATTAACGCGAGCTTATCGAGTTGAATATCGGCATCTATCGCTTCGCCTGTCACATCGACCTGGCCTTGAGAGCTTAAAGTACCTTTGTCATTAATGCTGAGTTGCAGCGCATAATCAATCGGCTCGGCCAAGGTGCTGGTGATAGTTTTTGTTGAAAAGTTAAGCGGATACACACGCCATTGCTGCGGTGTCTCAGTTAACTTTTGCTCCGACAGATTAAGATCGTAGTTTTCAATATTGAGCGCATCGAGTTGCACGAACCAAGTGTCTGTTGACGCCGTTACTGGCGCTTGCTTGATTGGCTGTAGAGGAGTTGCCTCAGAAGCGACTTCTGCAGTGGCTTCATGAGTGGCATCAGCTGTGATGTTTGCGGCGGCCTCAGTATTTTGCTCCGTTTTATTGTTCTCGCTGGCTGTGGCTAATTCGCTTTTTGTTGGTTTGTCTGCGGTCTCGCTTGCATTAGTTGCCGTCTCAGCTATTTGAGGCTTTTCTTCCACTTGCGCGACTTGTACGCTCTCAACATTTTTGGCCTCTAGTGGCTTAGCATCTGCCGGTTTAGTTTCTATCGACTTAGCATCTATCGGCTTAGCATCTATGGAATTAGCAACTAGCGGCGCTGCACTTGTAGACGCACTGGCGGATTTAGGCATGAACAAGCTGGCGAGATCGAGTCCATCTTGATTCAAAATGGCGTTTACAGTGAGGCCATCACTGTGAAGCTTATTGATATGCACTTGCTGTTGCTTTAGATCCATCGAAATACCGTCGAGGGCAAAGATTGGCAGCTTAACCACTGAGCGTTCTTGGTCGTTAAAATTCAGTTTTTCAACAATAAACTGGCCATTGTTACTGGTGATTTGTAGCTCGCCATTCTCGGCAAGATCCACTTGATACTGAGTCTTGGCACTGATCTCGCCATCGGTAAGTGCTGGCTTAAATTGATCGTCGATAAATCGCCACAGGGGTGTCAGTTTCAGTTTGGCGATGTGGACGTCACCCGCAACTTTTAGTGGGAACAGTTGGAATTGCCCCTGCAAACTGATTTCACCAGCATGATCATCACTGAGTTGTATCGCATAGTGATTGTGCTGGATTGGCATAACTTGGGAGCCAGAGCCAGTGTCGGAGGCTGCTTGGGCGTTTGGTGTCGGGTTGGCTCCAGTCTTATTTGCTTTTGTGGCTGGTGCTACTGAGGCCGACAATGCCGACATCAAATATTCAGTATCGAGCTGACTGAGTTTTAAATTGATATTAGGATAATTAACTTGAGCATGGGTAATTTTGTCATCGAAGTTAAATTGCCCTGCATCTAATACAAATTGGCTGAGCAGGACACGAACGGGGGCGCTGGCTTCTGCGGGTGTTGTTTCTGTGCTCGCGGATGAATGCTCGTTCAAGGTCTGCAGAATATCGTCGAAGTTGAATCCAGCTTTGCCTTTTTTCTCCACGCGGATGATGTGTGCGTAGGGCGCTTGTATGTGTATGTTTTCGATAACGGCGGCGCGATTAAAAACAGATTGCCAAAAGTTCACTTCGAATTGGACTTGCGCTAAGCCTGCAAACGGTTTTTCGTCTTTTTCTTTAATGGCCAGTTGGTCGATTTCGACTTTGAAATTAAAGGGATTGATGCGGATATCCCCGAGGGTGACGGGACGGCCGAGTAAAGCAGAGAGTTTTTCGGGTGCCAGCGTGGTTATTGCATAGGGCAGGATTAAGCCTAATGTGCAGACATAGCTAAGGTAGACGGCGGTGAGGTAAACAAGCACACGCAGGTACCTTGGGAGAGCAAAAAAAGTGTGTTTGAATTGCGATAGCTGGATCAGCATTAATATCAAGGCTCCAATGCATAAGACAGGGAAAAACTGCCATAAGTGCGAACATTCTAGCGATTAACGCTAATGTTTCCAGAGATTATTTATATTTTATCAATGAAATCTTGGCATTACCCGACGACAACCTATTCTGAACCCAGTCGTTGCTGAATGACAACCAATCTCCTACATTGATAGCTACATCTGTATCAACCTGTGGCGTATCCCTTGAGTCGAAATTCATCATCATGTTCAGGTCAGTTTTTACATCAGCGTTTTAAATAGCTAATGGCCGCAATAATGGCGCCCTGTGGGTCTTTTATCCAACAAAAACGGCCCACCTCTGGAATGTCTTCAGGGCCAAACAGAATGTCACCGCCGAGTTTTTTGGCACTGATAGCCACTTGATCCACATCGTTAACGGTAATATAGCCTGTCCAATGTGAGGGAAGGGTGGGGATTAAACTGTCGGTAATTCCGCCAATGCTGATGCCTTGGTTTTCAATAATGTGATAGTGACCGTGGGGCAATTTAACGGTTTTAAAATGCCAGCCAAAAATTTCAGCATAGAAGCGCATGGCCTCTTCGGTATTATTGGTTGTGAGTTCATGCCAACTTAACGCCCCTGCAGTGTTAAAAGCCGATTCCATAAGCGCATCCCTAATTTATTGTGGTTAACTTTTGTATTTGAGCCGATGTTCAGTGGCTGTGTTTAAGGCCCGTATTTAAGGCTTGTGTTGAAGGCCTTTATTCAAGACTTGTGTTTAAGCCCTGAATTCTGAGTTTGTATGTTAGAAACCCTATTTCGGGTTTCTAACCCAAATTGAGTGTAGTTGAGGCCAGTTGATAATTCACAGGCAGTAAATTAAAATTTCTGCATTTTTGAGCTTGGTGAGCATTAAATTAACTTAATGTTCTACAAGGGGATTCACTTATTTTGCATAGGACTATCGGCCGTTAGCGGCTCTGTGACGTTGCGGCTTTGGCGATGAGCTGGATGCAGCTTGTCGCGCCAAGACTTAGCACTGAAAACAGATTTGGAAATGGGTTCGTTTACTGTGGTTTGAGTGTTAGACCTGACTCCCGTTAACTTGTTAATATAGGCCAGTTTTGCATCTTATCGATGCCACCTTAGGGGATACGAGATTGAATAAGAGTTTAGTAACAAATTTATTGGCGGCTGCTTTAGTGGTTGTGGGTTACCTGATGCATTCGGCAATTGTCCTGAATGTCGGATTGTTTGCCTTATCGGGTGCGATTACCAACTGGGTTGCGGTTTATATGTTGTTTGAGAAAGTCCCCGGACTCTATGGCTCGGGAGTCGTGCCTTCTCGTTTCGAAGAGTTTAAGGCGGGCATTGCTCATCTGATGATGAAGCAGTTTTTTACCACAGAAAATATCGACCGATTCCTATCTGAAAAAGAAGGGCTGAGTAAAATAGACTTGGCCCCCGTGATTGAGAAGGTCGATTTAGCGCCTTCTTTCGATGCCTTAATTAGCACAGTCGCGCAATCTTCCTTTGGCGGCATGTTGTCTATGTTCGGCGGTACGGATGCGTTATTACCGCTAAAAGAGCCGTTTATTGTGAAGATGAAAGCCTCTTTAGTTGAAATGGCGCAAAGTGATGCATTCCACGAGCTGTTGAAACAAGAAATCGAACAGCCAAATGTGATGGCCGATCTGCAAACTAAAATTGCCAATATAGTGGAACAAAGGTTAAACGAGCTGACACCGCAAATGGTGAAACAAATCGTTCAGGACATGATCCAAACGCATTTAGGTTGGTTAGTGATCTGGGGCGGGGTGTTTGGTGGTCTGATTGGACTTGTCGCAGCCTTAATCCAAGGTTAACCTGAGTTAAAGCCGCGAATGGAATGGGAGCTTTGGCTCCCATTTTTTATTCATGCATTTTGTGCCCATCATTTTGTCCCTCATTAAATAGCAAGGAAGTCTATGAACCTTCAACACAGCATCAATTATTTGGAAATCCCGAGCCGCGATATTGCGAGTTCTAAGGCCTTTTTTAGCCAGGTGTTTGGCTGGACCTATGTCGATTATGGTCCTGAATACAGCTGCTTTATGGATGTCGGGATCACAGGTGGCTTCTATCAAGCCGAGGTGGATTTTACCCTCGCAAAAGGCTGCCCGCTGATTGTGATCTACAGCCAGAACTTAGAATTGACTCTGACGGCTGTCGTGGCCGCTGGCGGCGCTATTACGGCAGATATATTTAGTTTCCCCGGTGGTCGCCGATTCCACTTCACTGAACCCTGTGGCAATGAATATGCCGTCTGGTCAGAATGATCCTAATGCCAATCCTTGTATCCGCAATTGTTGTTTAGATCAGCAAGATATTTGCTTAGGTTGCTTTAGGCATCTTGATGAGATTTTAGCGTGGCGCGCTATGTCAGATGTGGAGCGGCAAGCTTGTTTTAGCAGAATGGCGCAGCGTAAAGCTGAGTCTCAGGCCAAAAGAAGCGGCGTAAATTGAACTCTGGATAGTGAGTAGCCTTGCAGAATCGTGTTCATGTTAACCATTTATGCCGAGTTCGCTTTCACATTTGAATACTCAGAGTTACGTTTAAGTTCTAGAAGGGTACGTTTGAGTACTGGCAGTTAGGTTTGAACACTAGGCGTCACGTTTGAGGATTGGACATTAAAGCTTAGGACTGCTACTTCGACGTTTTAGCCGTCAGCATTAGCGGGTGATCACTTGATGTTGAAGTATTAATCGAATAATCCAACGGCGAAATACGCATTAACGTATTTCGCCGTTGGCATTTTGAAGCACCCTTGGCATCTTGAAGCAGGCGTTACACGGGATCGATGACTATGTGCTCAAGTTCGATGGCGGCAACGGTATGGAGTGCATCCATAGTCGCGCCGACTAAACTGATTTTTCCTTGAGATGATTCAATCAACACCGCACGGCTGATATCGCTAAACTCGCGATTATGGCGAACGAGATTCGACAAAGCCATCTGCATCGGCAGCATAGAAGGATTGAATGCCGCGTTCTCTGCATAGCGACCACAATAGGTTGCGCCATCGCGTGTTTCTAAAACCACGGCAGCAAAACTCTGAGTGTAAGGCGCGTAGCTTAAACCGGCATGATCTAAACCTTCGATGATCATAGGATCGGCACTATCTAAAGCAAATTCAGTTTGTTGCTTCGCCATTAAAGGCGAAGTAACATTTAAGTCTTTTGGGCCAAAGGCATAGGGTAAATAATAAGCCAGTGGATGGCTTTCCTGTGCGGGTAGATGAATGCTGATCTTACTTCCTTCAACCAGCTCGTTCATAAATTGACGGCAATGGCCGCAAGGGCTGGCATTGACTATGATATCAACAATTTGGCTTTCACCGCTGAGCCATGCATGGCTGATAGCGCTTTGTTCTGCATGCACAGAATGAAACAGCGCTTCACCGGGTAATTCTAAGTTGGCACCCATGTAGATATCGCCACTTTTGCCTTTGGCAATCGCACCGACATAAAACTCACTGATAGGCGGTTTCGCCAGTGCAGCGGCTATCGGCAGGAGTGCCAGTAACACTTCTGCTTCGGTCATCTTGCTTGCACTTGTGAGTGTGGCAAGTTGCTGCGCATCTAAGTGTCCAGCAAAATTCTGGTGCAACATCGGAATGAGAGCATCGGCTAACGGCGTTGGCAGTTGGGTTATGCTACGAATGAATCTATCTTGCATTTCCCGATTCCTTATTTGTTAAGTTCATGGAAGAACATTCTAGTAATTTTGTTACAGCATAAATGCGAGTTAGCTCGCGTTTATACGCTGCAAATGTGTGTGTTCGATAGTAAACAATTTAAGTTATGCGCCTAATAGAGTGAGTCTATTCACGAATATAAACAAGCTTAAGACTATTAAATAAAAGACTTAAGCTTGAATTGATTAAACTTAAAGTTCACGCAAATAATGACAAAGGGCAGCCAGTAACTTCTGCTTAGTCTCATCCGCTTGCGTATCTTGCAGCAGATTTTCTAATTTAAGTACGTAGTCTTGATCGGCTAAGCGACTTTGACAGAATTCACGCCAGCGCTGTGACTCTTCGTAATCGAGGAGTTCAGGATAATTACGGGCGCGGTAACGAAACAGCATTTCAGGGATACGTGGATCATCAAACTGCAAGTCTAGCGCCGCTAGATTTTGCGGTAGGGTATGACGGATGATTTCCATTTTCGCTTTATCAGCTTGGCTAAAGAAACCACCAGAATACAGCATCAAATCGGGATCTGTGGTCGTTCTGCTGTCATCGTGCTCAAATAAGAGCGCCAGTTTTTCACGTAGTTCTGGGTGAAGTTTAAGGCGTTTATATTGCTCTCTGGCAAATTCTTTATCTATGCCTAAACGAGCGGCATGTTCATCGCTGAGGATTTTAGCCGAAGTGATAAAAGGGCACTTATTTAAATGAATTTGTTTTACCGCGATCGGTAATTCGTCTTCGGCAAGATCGGCTCTTGGCGTATACATACGCGTTTTAATTTGCTCGATATCTAGCTCAAAGAGTGGCGTTAAATCCATGGCTAAATTAACGCAAATAACCGCATTTTTATTGGTTGGATGGTGCGCCACGGGGGAAATCAACGTCGTACAACCATTGCGAGCACTGATCTTAGAGCTCACGTGTACTAACGGCTGCATATTGAGCACATCGATTTGATCGCTCACCGCTTGCTTACGGCGCAGGTCAAAATAGTACTGATATAACTTAGGCTGTTTCTCGCGAATGAGTTTTGCCATAGCGATGGTTGCATACACATCAGACATGGCATCATGGGCTTTCTCATGGCTTAAACCATTCGCTTGGGTCAAATGTTCTAGCTTAAAACTAGGAGATCCATCTTCCTTGGTTGGCCAATTGATCCCTTCGGGTCTAAATGCGTAACACGCGCGAACTAAATCGATGATATCCCAACGAGAGTTGCCATTTTGCCATTCACGGGCATAGGGATCGATAAAATTTCTATAAAAGCCGTAACGGGTCACTTCATCATCAAAACGCAGTGAGTTGTAGCCCGCGACACAGGTGTTTGGCTGGCTAAACAGTGCTTGAATACGCCCCATAAACTCAGTTTCAGGGATGCCTTTTAAATTGGCTAACTGCGGCGTGATCCCTGTGATCAATATCGCTTCTGGTGACGGCAAATAATCAGGGGCTTGCTTGCAATAAAATATCTCAGGCTCGCCGATAATATTGAGATCTAAATCCGTGCGAATACCGGCAAATTGCGAGGGTCTGTCTTTCGCCGGGTTAGCCCCAAAGGTTTCGTAGTCGTGCCAAAAAATCGACCCAGCTTTATCGTCTTTCATCTTCATTTATTTCGTTCTCTAAAGCATTTAACATCATGTTATTTAACGTCAAATGACTTTATTTGGATTCGTTGTCATTCACATCAATTTAGTTTGTTACTCTTCGATGTGAGTACATATCTGTGTACATGTTCCGTTGTGCGTCACAATAGCTAAAATCACATGTACACAAGGTAATTATAATATCTTTATCTTACAGTCGGTTATGTGCAATAAATGGCTAACCATATTCAGGAAAACCAGAGCTTGCAGACTGCGACGACTTAAGCATCCACATTACCCAGCAGGGACTATAACATGGCAGTATCGATTTAGGATTGATAATCAACTTGAGCGCTTAACCCTTGCCCGCTATTCTGATTTTAAACTTGCTGACGCCCGGAAATAGGTCCCTGAGTGACTAGGGTCTGTTGATCTTTCGAGAGTGATTTTTAGACAGCATGGCAAGACGTTATAATTTGCTTCGCCAAAAGTAACCATAACCTCAAGCCATGCCAAGACTTATGCTAACCGATGCACGCTGGGAAAAGCTATTTCATTTAATGAAAAGCACAGGCCGTGTTTATGACAAACCTGAACATAGACAAACATTCGAAGGTATTCTTTACCGGCTTAGAACAGGTATCCCTTGGCGAGATTTACCTAAAGAGTTCGGTCATTGGAGCACGGTCTTTAGACGGTTTCATTTATGGTCTAAGAAAGGCGTTCTAGCACATTTATTCAAGGCCTTAGCCAACCTTGCTGATATAGAATGGGTCTTTATTGATGGCTCGATAGTGCGGGCTCACCAGCACAGTGCAGGTGCAGCGACGCTAAATAATGAGAGTATTGGTAAAAGTCGAGGCGGTAATTCAACCAAAATTCACTTAGCCGTCGACAGCGGAGGATTACCGATTTATTTCGAATTATCAGAAGGCCAAAAACACGATATTACACACGCCCCCAGCTTAATTGAACACCTGAAGCAGGTTGATACCGTCATTGCAGATAAAGGTTATGACAGCGATGCATTTCGTGAACTTATCGCAAATAAAGGCGGGAAATCTGTTATTCCAAGGCGCCGCTATAAGAATACACCTCAAGAAAGAGTCGATTGGTGCTTATATCGGTATCGACATTTAGTGGAGAATGCTTTTGGAAGAATTAAACATTATCGAGCAATATCAACAAGGTATGACAAGCTAGCAAGAAATTACGCCAGTATGGTGTCACTGGCGTTTATGTTAATGTGGCTGCCGATGTATTGCTGAACACCATTTGTACAGCAAAGATCAACAGACCCTAAACTCATTGGTAAATAATATAGAACTACGTGTATTTTGGAAACCGCACAACACATTTGCGGGCCAGACAACCCTGAGGGATTGCTGTGAACCGTTTTTCGGCGCAAATTGCAGTTCTTAAGAAGTGCTGCACTTAAGAAATACAGTAGTTAAAAAGTACAGCATTTAATTACAAGAACAGTAGAATTGATATCACTCGCCATGGGGCTTCTCCGCGGCAAACGATCTTAAGCAACTGGGCAATATCGCCTCAGCAAATTAAGCTGGTTCGCGAGCTCAAACCAAGACTAGATATCCTGACTGGTGTATTCACTATTTTAGACGCACAATATCGACCAGAATGTCAGAAGCTGGGGTGTTGCCCCACGTTACAGATAAGATGCTAGGCCATCTATTAGGCGGGAGATGGCGGTTTACGACAAGCATGATTGGTTAGATGATCAAGCCGCAGCCTATGAACAATGAACAAATAAGCTGAGATTGGCAGCTGTGGGTGAGAGCAAAATAGTCGTGTTAGACAGAAGGGGATATACATGCTTGCCGCTGACAACTTATTTCAATATGGCTTAGTGATTTCTACTTTATTTATAATACACTTGGCACAGTATTCGGATTAGCGTTAAACAAGGACGTCATGGAACTAAAATTTTCAATCACGCAGGAGCAGTTAATCACAATAGCGAAAAAAATAAATTCAGAACGTATGGCAAAGAATGCTCGTTTAGCTATCTTGTTACATGCTTTTATCGTTCGCGTACTACTCCTATGGATCCCGCTTTTATCCCCGTTGATACTGTTTTATTTTTTCTTAGAAATTCACACTCCAGAGACATATATTGCTATCGCAATTTGCGCAATCTCTTACCTTATTGTGTGGACATTTTTATTAAAAAACATAGCCGAAAATCAAGCTAGTAAATTTGCAGTCAAGATAACCACTCTGGATCGAACGATTGAAAACACAACCTTACATAGGCTTGCGAGTCTAGAAGGTAGCCACACTGTGACTGCCACAGCTTCGACGCTAACGCTGCTGCCGCATTGCGGTAAGTCCATTACCATACCGTGGACAAAGTTTTGTTACGTCAAGCAAGACGATGATTTCTATTATCTTACGTCCTGTAATCTTATATTGTTTAAAGCCACATATTTAATAGCCAAAAACGGTGACACAACCGAAACAGCAGCCTATCAAGCAGGTTTAGAGTACATAATGTCTCATCTGCGGACCGATAAAATAGAGCATCAAAACTTTAGTGCCTCTAATGAATGATTCACATTTTTTACTTTGGTCGGTTAATAAAATTAAGTATGCACTGTCGCATCTTACTGAGTCATCAGTCCTACACATTTCAAGTCATGTAGCCAGATACAACTTTATCTATAATATCGAACTGATGGTTTTATCTGCTTGTAATGCCATGCTTTTGTTTAAGAACAAAAGATTGAAAACTCGTTGATATCGATTCTAAGTTACTGCAATTAATTATAATTAGTAGATTTCTGTGCTTTTTATTTTGGATTGAATGAGAAATCTGAGTCATGTTCTGTCATGAACTTATGACATATGTAGACATCGAACAGAGCTCGATTTAAACGATGAATCCACAAGGTTTGTCTCTGAAGTTGGAACCGAAAACGACGAAATAAGAACATGGGGATTCTTTGTTAATGCCTCAGTTGAGTTTACTTTGGCATCAATAAAAAGCCTCAATACGAAACTAGGTATTGAGGTCGAGCCCTTATTAGCGGAAATTAACTCCCAAAAAGCATTCTGCGGTATAAATTATGAACAGGATCGGATATGTTTCCACCATTAACACCTGAACTCAATGTTCGTGACATAGGGAAATCCCTAAATTTCTATATTGAGCAGCTTGGCTTTACTATTTGCTATGAACGCCCGGAAGAGGGGTTTGCAACAATAGAACTCAATGGCGCTTTTTTAATGCTTGAGCAAATAGATGAGCTTGAGCCGAATGATGATCCATGGATTACAGCAAAACTCGAATATCCTTTTGGAAGAGGTATCAATTTCCAGATAATAGTTATAGATCTCGATGGTATTTACAATCGTTTGTTGAAAAATGGCTATCCAATTAAGCTGCCCTTAGAGCAAAAGTCATATCGAGTGGGTAGCAAGTTTATAAATGTGAGGCAATTTATGGTTATGGACCCAGACGGATATTTACTCAGGCTAAGCACTCAAACTGGGGTGCGTTAAACATGCTTCTTAAAAACCGAAAGTGGTAACAGCTAAATAATGGGGAATATGATTATTTCTAACTCATACATTATTTGTGCAACGCCTAGAAGTGGCAGCACGCTTTTATGTGATCTTCTTACTGACACTCAAGTAGCTGGGTGTCCTGATTCATTTTTCCGGTGTGAAGATTTTCTTGAGTGGGCGAGCTATTTCGATGTGTCAGTCACGAATTGGGGTAATGAACAAGAATTTGACCAGTCATATTTAACCGCTGTTCTGCAAGAGGGGACAGGTAGCACTTCGATTTTTGGTATGCGTCTGATGTGGGAAAGTCTTGGCGAACTGTCGAAAAGACTCGCGTCGTTTCATCCTGGTTTACCAAACGACAATGCCCGTTTCCAAGCCGTATTTGGTTCGCCACGCTATGTGCATCTCACCCGTGAAAATAAGATTGCTCAGGCTGTTTCGCGCCTTAAAGCGGAGCAGTCGGGTTTGTGGCATCTCGGTGCTGACGGAAGCGAGCGGGAGCGACTTAAATTCGGTCAGGCCCCCGTCTATGATGCTGGTAGTCTTGCAACAATTGTCGCAAGGCTTGAAGAACAAGATGCAGCGTGGTCGAACTGGTTTGTACAACAAGAAGTTGAACCTATCTGCATCACCTATGAGGCGCTTTCCGATAACCCTCTAGTTGTATTGGAAGTAGTGTTAGCTGCTTTGGGTCTAGATCCCGCTATCGCTAAAACGGTTTCCCCCAGAACAGCAAAATTGGCTGACAGTCAAAGCCGTGAGTGGGCAGAACGTTTTCGAGAAGAGCTGATTAACAGTATATCTAGCACCTGATGTCTGACGCAGCTAAAGTCAGTGTAATGTGCCAACGGCGTTCTGGGAGCCAGTACCATCTAGGTGCGTCTAATTAGTCATAAAACGAGGAGATAAATAGGGATGAACGATGTACTTTGTAAAACAAAAGGCCACTGTCGATGTGGGCAGGTCAAATTTGAAGTGTCCTCAGCGCCATTGATTACGATGGCATGCCATTGCACGGGATGCCAGCAAATGACCTCTAGTGCTTTTAGTCTGAGTTCGTTATTTCCGAGTTCAGTATTCTCTATCACATTAGGTGAGCCAGTGATTGGCGGGCTGCACGGGGATACGCGCCACTATTTTTGTGAGCATTGTATGAGTTGGCTGTTCACGCGCCTAGAAGGGATGGATGATTTTGTCAATGTGCGCTCCACAATGCTAGAGGATTCTCAGCATTACAAACCATTCGTTGAAACATATTTAGATGAAAAACTTGAGTGGGCGACGACGGGGGCAAAGTACAGTTTTAATCAGTTTCCACCACAAGATCAATTTCCGGCATTGCTCCAAGCATATGCGAGTAACCAAGATTAAACCGTCGAACTGTATAATGAGCCTACATCTAATTTTGGTATGCCACTTCATATTGAATGGGCTATAAGTTAATAAATATAAGGTAATTTATGGTCATAGTTTTAGACGGATTTCTACTCAGGCTAAGCACTCTAACGGAGGCGTGTTAAAGCGCGCTCCTTAACCAAACGTTATATTTCAATAAGACTATGATGAGATACCTACTTATATTTTCTATCTTCATTTCTCAAAGCTCATTCGGTCAGAGTCTTGGGAGTGACTTAGCTAAGGCTGCAATTGAGCGCACCTCATATGAAGTCCATTATGATGGCTCATATTTTTCCATTCCCTATCCCAACGGCGATGTCCCTTCCAACATCGGAGTATGCACCGACGTAATCATTAGATCTTATTGTAATACTTTTTGTTGACCCAGAACGTCAAAAGAAAGGTATTGGTAGGGCTCTGCTTTTATTTACCTTAGAGTATGCGAAGGTTGATGTTGTAACAGTAAGCGCCTCTTTGTCTTCTGTTCCTGCATACGTGAAATATGGCTTTAAATTCAATGGTGATACTGGAATATCAGCAGGTTTGGTTTATCAACCTATGAAAATCGAACTTATTTTAAGTCACTATAACCAAATGCAATTGTGTTACTGGATTAAGGCTTTGCCTTAAGGAGCATCTATGCATTTAGCTGAACATGTGCAACTCATGGCTCAATACAATGAATCGATGAACGTTAAAATTTATGAGACAGCAGCAACACTTTTGGGCGAAGAACTATCAAGAAATCAAGGTGCATTTTTTGGCTCAGTGATAGGAACGCTCAATCATATCGCCGTTGGTGACATTATTTGGTTAAAGCGATTTTCTGTGCTGTTGCAAAGCCATCATGAATTAGATGTTGTTCGAGCAATGAGCCAACCTCAATCACTTGACTCAGTATTATGTTCAACATTACCTGAGCTCTATGAGTACCGCAAAGTACTTGATGAGACCATTGTTAAACTTGCGGGCTTGCTTTCGGAAGCTGAACTTTGTCTAATTTTTAATTACACAAATTCAAAAGGCGTAACATCGAATAAAAAGTTATTTAGTGTACTTATGCACTTTTTTAATCATCAAACACATCATCGAGGTCAAGCTACGACTTTATTATCCCAGTTTGGTCGGGATGTAGGCGTTACGGATCTTGTGGCTATTATCCCAAATGTTTAAAACGATTATGACTGGTCTTAAGGTTCGTTAGTGTTTGTAGTGGAACGTTTAGACTGAATACAACAGGCCGCATAGGCGGCCTTTGTTTTGGATGAGGAGAGCACTGCGCGTATTTATTGCTCTTTATATCCTAATTTTCAGTTGGCTTGCCGTTAATGTCGCCTGAAGTTGTGCGCGGCCAATATGTGCGGTTGCTGCCCAGAAAATGACGGCGACTATGCTGATTGCAGTACCTAAAATGCATACGCCATTCCAACCTGCACTATCGTATACGGCTGATAGCGCCAATAGCACTGCCTATCGAATAGAACAGCATATAGCCTGCGACCAGTCGGCTATGCTGGCTTCCGATGGCACGGCTTATCAGGAATATGTTTTGACTGAGATGGGGCGTGGGCTTTTTCCAGTGATTATCGCTTTGCGCCAGTGGGGCGAGGATCACCTTTACCAGCCTGATGAGCAGCATTCGGTGTTAATTGACACCCAAACGGGTGAACCGGTAACTCGTCTTGAACTACGTTCTAAAGAGCATCAAGTTCTCGAATAGCGAGATACTGCCGTTAGGAAAGTATCGCCAGATTTGAAGTAGTGGAACTGAGGAGAAAAGCGCCGGGTGTTCATATTGGGAGAAGTTTTGGGTTGTTATGCCTGAATCGATGGCACACGATACCGTCCTGTTCTATCTGCTATTGTACTAATTCCTTCACCTGCAGACGTGTTATCCGATCATACAGTGTTATAGATAGATAGCTAGATAGTTATAGTTATGTCCAAATATGCTTGGCTGAGAATAGTTAGACATAAATTAAATTCAAATGACAGTTTGTCGAATAATAACATCTTAACACCGAAATTCCCCGAATGAACATTTACACCATTAAAGCAATTAAGCCATTATCTTGAAAATATAACGGCTTAATAGGTGATTTTCATTAAGATTCGACGGTACAATCACGGCTGAACAGGGGAATAATGTCTTATGTATCATCAATTTCTAAATGAGCCTATGGTGCTTGATGCTGAAAAGGCGTCGATACTCACGTTGCGGTTACCCGACGATATCAGTGATTTTATTGTGTTACAGGCGATCAGTGCGCCTTTGCTAGAGGTCGTCGTTATTGCTGAAGCTGGAACCCCGCAAAATATTGCTATCCGCTTTCAACCGTTTATGGGTCTTAAGGTTGAATCATTACCGCAAAGTGCACAGGCCTTTAATACACCGATCACTCGGAGCCTTGGGCAAGGTTTTCGGCTTTATACGCGTATGGGCACTGCAGCAAAATTTTGCGCAGCAGAATTGAGACGGGGCGTATCTTTTACCTTAGACGTGACTAATCGTTTAGGCGCTGAGAACTGCTTAACCTTTGCCTTACAAGCAGATTCAAAGTTTGAGTTAGTGCCTTTAGAAGCCGATTTACGTGTCTTACATGAGCCTAAAGCGCTGATGGTCGCCAAAGCGCTGTTAGCAAGACAATACGACTATGCCGCATCGTCAGAATCCCTTGCCATTTACATGACCGAAATTGAGCAAGTTAGGTTAGAATTACAAGCATTTTTACGCGGGGAGCTTGGCCAATGTCACGCTAGCCTTGCCGATGAGGTATTAAGGCTCGATCCCTTGTTACTTCAGAAACAACAGTGGTTATTTAGAACCTATACCCATATGTTTGAGCGTCCCAATTACAACCGCGCCGCTAATGATGTGGATAACACAGATAAGTTATTAAGAAAATTAGAGTGTTATGAGTTGCTTGCCCCACCTGAACTGATCCAGATGGTTGATCGATTGATGGAAGACGAAGCGTAAACCTTTCTTGCCAAAATTTAGTTAAACGATAAGAGTCCACTATGCATTATTTATGTCCCCTGTGTTCCGCGCCGCTGACGTTAACGGATCGAACTTGGGGGTGTCCAAAGCAACATAAGTTTGATATGGCCAAAGAGGGGTATGTCAACTTATTGCCTGTACAGAAGAAAAACTCAAAAGATCCTGGCGATAACAAGCAGATGATGTTTGCTCGGCGTGAATTTCTAAACGAAGGCTACTATCAAGATTTGAGTGATAGAGTGAATGCACTCGCGCTCGAATTTGGTGCTGAAGCAAAGCAAATCCTCGATATAGGCTGCGGGGAAGGGTACTACAGCCAGCGTTTATTCAATGTGTTGAGTCAGCACCATGATTGTGATTTACAAGGCATAGATATTTCTAAGTCAGCAATTAAATATGCGGCTAAACGCTACCCCAATTTAGCATTTTGTGTGGCAAGTGCCTATGAGATGCCCATCGCCTCTCAAAGTGTCGATCTTGCCATTCGCATTTATGCACCTTCCAAAGTTGAAGAGTTACAACGCATTATGGCCGATGGTGGTATCTTGATCACAGTCTCTCCCGGACCTTCACATCACTTCGCCTTGAAGCAACAGATTTATGCTGAGCCTAGATTACATCCCGTATCAGCAGCGCATATTCCCGGATTTGAGTGCCTGCATCAGGAACGCTTAATTTCTCAACTTGAACTGACAAAAAGTGAACATATTGCTCATTTTTTAGAAATGACGCCTTACGCTTGGAAGTTTACCGATGCGCAAAAGCAAGCATTTGCTCTGCAAGGACTGAGTTGTGAATTGGATTTCCAAATTGAAGTGCATCGCATTTCAAGATAAGCGATAAGATTAAGCTATTGAAATAAATTATTTAAAATGTTTAACTGTACTTGCTAAGCAGCATGAACTGAGTGTTCTGCTAGCCGGTTGCAAAACCGCAAAGTAGATTTAGGCAAAATAAATAATCCAAAGTGTCGCAGTGTGTTGACTTATCTTTAGAATGGTTTATAGTCTTATCAGCTTGAAGGTTGGGCTTATATTTATGTGTTCAATACGACCAGTTCGTCCTGTAAACATAAGTAATACCGGCATTTTCCAGCTCCACCGCCGTTAAGGCTTTAATTTTTTATTTACAGGATTTATATTATGTCTCAAGTTACTGGTGTTGTTAAGTGGTTCAACTCTGACAAAGGTTTCGGATTCATTGAGCAAGAATCTGGTCCAGACGTATTCGTACATTTCCGTGCGATCAACTCTGACGGTTTCAAAACTCTTGATGAAGGCCAAAAAGTGTCTTTCACTGTGACTCAAGGTCAAAAAGGTCCACAAGCTGAAAACGTAACTATCGTTGGTTAATTTTCGGTGCTGTTAGCCTAGAGCTGATAGCAATGGATTAAAGGGCTATGGTTTATTCCATGGCTCTTTTTATTTGTGTGAAATTTAAAATATTCTTCTAGGTTAGATGCTCTTCTAGAGTGGGTAGTCTTCTAAGAAAGTAAAATATACAGTTGCTAGGGTCTGTTGATCTTTGCTGTGCAAATGTTGCTCAGCAATACATCGGCAGCCACATTAACATAAACGCCAGTGACACCATACTGGCGTAATTTCTTGCTAGCTTGTCATACCTTGTTGATATTGCTCGATAGTGTTTAATTCTTCCAAAAGCATTCTCCACTAAATGTCGATACCGATATAAGCACCAATCGACTCTTTCTTGAGGTGTATTCTTATAGCGGCGCCTCGGAATAACAGATTTCCCGCCTTTGTTTGCGATAAGTTCACGAAAAGCATCGCTGTCATAACCTTTATCTGCAATGACGGTATCAACCTGCTTCAGGTGCTCAATTAAGCTGGGGGCGTGTGTAATATCGTGTTTTTGGCCTTCTGATAATTCGAAATAAATCGGTAATCCTCCGCTGTCGACGGCTAAGTGAATTTTGGTTGAATTACCGCCTCGACTTTTACCAATACTCTCATTACTTAGCGTCGCTGCACCTGCACTGTGCTGGTGAGCCCGCACTATCGAGCCATCAATAAAGACCCATTCTATATCAGCAAGGTTGGCTAAGGCCTTGAATAAATGTGCTAGAACGCCTTTTTTAGACCATAAATGAAACCGTCTAAAGACCGTGCTCCAATGACCGAACTCTTTAGGTAAATCTCGCCAAGGGATACCGGTTCTAAGCCGGTAAAGAATACCTTCGAATGTTTGTCTATGTTCAGGTTTGTCATAAACACGGCCTGTGCTTTTCATTAAATGAAATAGCTTTTCCCAGCGTGCATCGGTTAG
The DNA here is from genome assembly GCF_900456975.1 of Shewanella baltica. NCBI lineage: Bacteria > Pseudomonadati > Pseudomonadota > Gammaproteobacteria > Alteromonadales > Shewanellaceae > Shewanella > Shewanella baltica. The sequence goes on along the minus strand of NZ_UGYM01000002.1, from coordinate 2,778,267 downwards.
CATAAGTCTTGGCATGGCTTGAGGTTATGGTTACTTTTGGCGAAGCAAATTATAACGTCTTGCCATGCTGTCTAAAAATCACTCTCGAAAGATCAACAGACCCTAGATGCATTAGCTTAAGTTGCTCAACCGTTTTCTTAGCCTACCGTATTAATTTAACTGTTAGCTCCCGCTTCCAGATTTCCTCTTCATCTCCAAAACACCTCATTTTCAGAGAGTTAATCTTCAATACAGCTTCCTCGATTCATCCACCATGTTTTTGCTTCAGTGATATTAAAGCTTCTTAGCTCTCAACACAGTATTTAGCCATAGCGTAACTTAACTCTCTAAGCCGACAGCGCGTGCATCCCATTACTTTTTTGTTGTATGAATCTGGAGGACCAGAAGCAGCAGGGCACTATTAACGCTTTGGAGTCTGTTTATACAGCACTGCGTTCATTGGTAACATGCCTAACTACAAATCTCGCTATGGCTAAACCAGAATTCAGATAATAATTACTAAACCGAGTGGGATGGATTATAGATTGATATGACTCAGCTTTTTGCCATTCAATGATTGGCGTTGAGTCGATAAAAAAGCCTGAATATTACTATTCAGGCTTTTTGTATTTCTTATGGAAGCTCACACATTGCTAATGAAACATTGCTTACGAATCCAGCTTATCATCGGCCACTTTATAGTGAGGATCATCGAGTTGATTCACTTCGACAAGATTTCCCGCTTTATGCAGCAGTGCTTTACAGTCAGCGCTTAAGTGGATCAAGTGCAACTTCTTGCCCGCATTAACATAACGTTCAGCGAGCGTGTCTATTGCTTCCAATGCGGAATGATCGGCAACCCGAGAGTTCTTAAAGTCGATAACCACATCTTGTGGATCTTTTGATGGGTCAAATAGCTCGAGGAAGTTCGCAATTGAGCCGAAAAACAATGGGCCATTGAGTTTATAGACTTTCCAGCCTTGCTCATTCTGCTCTTCAGTCACATTAATATGCTTGGCATGTTCCCAGGCAAAGACTAAGGCTGAAACGATTACGCCGACAAATACCGCAAATGCCAAATCGGTAAATACGGTTACCGTCGTCACTAGCACGATAACGAAGGCATCATGTTTCGGGACCTTGCCCATAAACTTAAAGCTTGCCCATTCAAAGGTGCCGAGCACAACGATAAACATCACCCCAACTAGCGCCGCAAGTGGGATTATCTCAATAAATGAAGCGCCAAATAAGATAAAGGCAAGCAGGGCGACTGCTGCAGTAATTCCTGATAATCGGCCGCGTCCACCCGAGTTAATGTTAATCATCGATTGACCTATCATGGCACAACCACCCATAGCGCCGAAGAAGCCGCTGGTGATGTTCCCAAGACCTTGGCCGACGCATTCTTTGTTGCTGCGACCACGGGTATTGGTCATCTCATCTATCACAGTTAATGTCAGCAGTGATTCGATAAGGCCTACTGCAGCTAAGATGCAGGAGTAGGGCAGGATGATATATAAGGTTTCAAGATTAAAAGGCACAGAGGGAATCGCAAAGCTAGGTAATGAACCCGCTATGGTCGCATTGTCGTTACCACTCATGGTTTTGAGGAAGTCGAGGACATTACGAGTATCAAGATCGAGTCCGACGACAATTGCCGTTACAGTGAGGATTGCTACTAGTGATGAAGGCACTGCAGTGGTGATCTTAGGCAAAAAATAAATGATAGCCATCGTCAGTGCCACTAAGCCTAACATCAGCATTAATGGTTCTTGTGGCAGCCAGACTAAGTTTTCGCTGACATCCTTGACCTTAAACTGACCTAGCTGGGCGAGGAAAATCACAATCGCCAGACCATTCACAAAGCCAATCATGACGGGATAGGGCACAATCCGAATAAATTTACCGAGTTTACATACCCCGGCTGAGATCTGGATGAGTCCCGCTAAGACTACGGCAGCAAATAAATATTGGACACCGTGCTCTACGACCAAAGACACCATGACAACGGCCATAGCGCCTGTCGCGCCCGAAATCATCCCTGGGCGGCCACCAATCAGTGCCGTGATAAGTCCCATGATAAAGGCGGCATAAAGTCCAACCATTGGCTCTACATGGGCGACAAAGGCAAATGCGACCGCTTCTGGGATAAGCGCAAGTGCAACTGTTAGCCCTGAAAGCACATCGGCTTTATGGCTAGACGTTTTGTGGCGAATGAGATCAAACATTGAACCTCTGTTATTAAGTTGTTGTGTGGATAAAAATAAGGCGCGAATACTAACAAAAAAATGGATTGAGCTAAACCTTAAATATAGTGTGAGTTTTACGATAGAAATAAAAAAGCCATGCAATTGCATAATGCCGATCAGTTAAGACAGATCGCTTGACGATCTCGCTGAAAAGATCAAAATCCGATGACCTCATGTCATCGGATTTTTTTATGCAACTCTCAGAAGCACTCGCTCGCACTCATATTACCCGCCTAACTGAATTTACCTGCTTAGCTGATGTGTTGGAGCCAGAGTTAATTCAATCTTGTTTGGACTCTCAGGGCGTTGCGACGTTAAGACGGCGTAAATTGCCGATGGACGCGATGATTTGGGCCGTTATTGGAATGGCTTTGTTCCGAGGGGAGTCTGTTCGGTCACTCATCAACAAACTCGACATTGTTTTGCCGCAAGAGATTGATTATGTTGCACGCAGCGCCGTGACTCAGGCGCGTAAACGATTGGGCAGTGAGGTTATTCGAGAAGTGTTTAGTCGCAGCGCCAATACCTGGCACGCGAGAGCTGAACACCCACATTGGTGCGGTCTTAACTTGTATGGTGTTGACGGTGTAGTGTGGCGGACACCCGATAGTGTCCAAAATCAAGCCGCCTTTGCGCGTACCGCAAACGCTTCAGGCGAAGCGGCTTATCCGCAAATTCGCATGGTTTGCTTGATGGAATTAAGTAGCCATTTGTTGGTCAACAGCGCCTTTGATTCGGTTGCCGAAAATGAAATGAACTTAGCATCTCAGCTCATTCCTAGCATTCCCAATCACAGTCTAACCCTATTTGACCGAGGATTTTACTCGCTCGGCCTGTTACATGCTTGGCAGCAAGCACAACCTGATAGCCACTGGTTGTTGCCATTGAAGAAAGGCACTCAATATGAGGTGGTTCGAACATTGGGAAAACATGACCAGTGGGTGAAACTCACCACCACGCCTCAAGCCAGAAAGAAATGGCCGCAGCTCCCTGATACCCTTGAAGCGCGTTTACTCACTAAGACAGTGAAAGGTAAGTCAGTCGCCATTTTGACCTCGTTGACTGACCCGATGCGTTACCCCAGCGAAGACATCGTCGACTTATATGCCCATCGATGGGAAATCAAACTGGGCTACAGAGAGATGAAACAACATCTGTTGGAGAGTCGTTTTACGCTACGCAGTCAACTACCGGAGCTGGTGATTCAAGAGCTGTGGGGCGTGCTACTGGCCTATAATCTCATTAGATATAAGATGTTGCTGTTGGCTAAAAGCTTACCATCGGTCCATCCTAATCAACTGAGTTTTAGGGATGCGGCGAGTTATATCATCTTCAAGTTGACGCAACTGCCATCACAAACGCCGGGGAATGTCCCGAGAGACGTATTGGATATAGAACGCAATGCACGGCAATTTAAGTTGGATGGTAAACGGGAAAGAGCTTATCCAAGAGTCCTTAAAATGAGCAAAAACAAGTTTCCGGTTAGACCAAAGAAAAATGCCGTTCACTCTTAAGTGAACGGCATTAATGCAATTGCATGGCTTTTTCTGACTAACCTAAGTGGTTATGGACGAGCCATATCCGACTCTGCACCGTTAGCGAGTTTGATTTTGGCGGTAGGCTCTTCGGTCGCAGTATTTTCATACTCGCGTCCTTTAGGCACAGCCACTTGCTCTCTCACTTCAACAATTGGTTTGGTCATATCCGAAGATACCATAGAGCCAAAACGGCTGGCAGCTTTCGGCTTGTTGACAACAACCGAATCAGTAACCGAATCGGTGATTTGCGAATTCACTGTCGTTGGGGCCGCTTGCACTGTTGCTTGAGGCTTAGCGATAGCAGCAGGTTTTGCCATTGGGGCAGAGGCTGTTGCTTTAACCGCTTCTTTAACTTCAACACTCGGTGCAACGCTTGGCTCTTCAGCAGTTTCAGTCTTTGGCGCTTCAACTTTAGCCGCTTCAACTTTTGGCGCAGCTGGTGTAACCGCTGGGCTTTCAACTACAGGAGCTTTAACCGCTTCGACTTCAGCTGCAACGTTAGCGACTGGAGCTTCAACGACTGGTGCAGCTTCAACTTTCACTTCAACCGCTTTTGGCACTTCCGCTTCAGTAGCTTTAGTCTCAACTGGCTTAGCTTCAACTTGCTGAGTTTCGACTGCTATAACGTCATTTGCTGGCGTTTCAACTTTCGTTTCAGCTTTAACGACTGCAGGAGCTTCAACAACAGGTGCTTCGCTTGCTTGTACCGTTTCTACTTCAACGGATTTAGCCGTTGCTTGAGTTTCAGCCACTGCATCTGTTTTAGTTGCGACGACTGGCGCTTCTGCACGCACACTGGCGACTTCGCTTGGATACTCTTGGTCAGCACCTAATTCGTCATTTGGAACGAATTGCGCTGGCGTTGATGTACCTTGGTCATCTTCGTCACGACGACGACGTTGACCCGCTGCACGAAGGTGACGTGGGCTACGACGGCTACGACGTTGACCATCTCTTTGCTCGCGTTTTGCTTGATCGTCAGCAGTTTCGCTTTCAGCATCGACCGCTTCGTTATCTTGCGATACCGCATCCGCTGGTGCTGCAACTTCAGCCTGTTCTTCAGTCTTAACTGCATCAACCGCTGGGGTTTCAGTGACTGCAGAACTCACTGCTTTCTCTTCTACTGCAACATTTTCAGCCGCTTCTTGAGCAGGTGCCGCTTCTTTACGAGGCTGACGACGTGTTCTTGGCGCTTTAGTTTCAGCAGGTGCTTGGGCAACTTCAGCTTTAGTGTCAACACTGATAGTGCTCGCAGCTGCGGCGTTAATGGCTGCAATTTCAGCTAATACTTCAGCAGCATCTTCTGGTGCAATTGGGATCGCATTATCTGGCGTGTTATGGCCATTATCGATACGCACCTTACGGCGCATGTTACGACGTTGACGGCGTTCACGGGCGACTTCTTGCTTAGGTGCATCGGCTTCAACGTCGGCAACCACGTCTTTTGGCGCTTGTACACGTGGCTTAGGTTCCGCTTTCGCTGGACGCTTAACAGCTTCTTCCTTCTCGCGAACTGGGCGTTCTTGAGTGCTTGTGCTTACCGCTGCATCAGCTGGTTTTTTCGGATTACGGCTGCGTGGCTCACGAGTGCCTTCTTTTGCTTTGTCAGCATCTTGGGCATTACGTGGGCGGCGAGTATCGTTGCGACGGTTACGGCGGTTGGCGTTAGCGGCACTGGTATCGGCTGTTTTAGTTTCAACAACTTTTACAGGCTCTGCTTTTTCGCTTGGCGCAAACATGGCGCTGACCGCACTCACTAGCTTGCTGAAGAAGCCAGGTTGTGGCGCTTCAACTTTCACCGTTGGTGATGGCGCTTGTTCCACTTTCTGTGGTGCGGCAAAACCTTTTAATGCAGGAATAGGCGCTGCGGTACGTTCCAGTTTACGTGGCTCATACAATTTGGCATCAGGCTGCTCGATACGCTTATAGCTAGACTCACTGATTTCATCATCACTACGGTGACGGATCACGCGGTAATCTGGCGTCATCATGTGCGCATCAGGTATCACATACACTTCGACATCGTGACGTTGTTCTGTAATGCGAATGGCTTTGCGTTTCTCGTTCAACAAGAAAGCCGCCACATCCACAGGCACAATCGCTTCGATTTGTGAGGTGTTCTCTTTGATGGCTTCTTCTTCCATCAAACGTAAAATCGACAGTGCTAAAGATTCAGTACTGCGAATCGTGCCTTGGCCATGACAGCGAGGGCAGATGTGCGCAGCAGATTCTTCTAAAGAAGGACGCAGACGCTGACGCGACATTTCCATCAAACCAAAACGCGAGATGCGACCTAACTGCACGCGAGCGCGGTCATGGTGCACAGCATCACGTAAGCGGTTTTCAACTTCACGCTGATGGCGCACAGGCGTCATATCGATGAAGTCGATAACCACTAAGCCACCTAAGTCACGCAGACGTAATTGACGGGCAATTTCATCGGCGGCTTCAAGGTTAGTGTTCAGTGCTGTCTCTTCAATATCGCCGCCTTTAGTGGCACGGGCAGAGTTGATATCGATTGAGGTTAAAGCTTCAGTTGGGTCGATAACAATCGAACCGCCAGATGGCAGACGCACTTCACGTTGGAAGGCTGATTCGATTTGTGATTCGATTTGGAAGTGAGTGAATAACGGCACTTCGGCTTCGTAAAGTTTTACGCGCTCAACGAAATCTGGGCGAACTAATGCGATATGTTGCTTAGCTTCTTCGAAAATACGTGGATGGTCGATAAGGATCTCGCCCACATCACGACGTAAGTAGTCACGAATAGCGCGCACAATCACGTTACTTTCTTGGTGAATTAAGAAAGGAGCGCCTTTAACTTGTGAAGCTTCGGTGATTGCTGCCCAGTGGTGCTGCAGAACTTTTAAGTCCCACTTTAACTCGGCAGATTCTTTACCCACACCGGCAGTACGTACGATAAGACCCATGCCCGCTGGCACTTCCAAATCGGCCATCGCTTCTTTTAGCTCAGTGCGCTCATCACCTTCGATACGACGAGAAATTCCGCCTGCACGTGGGTTGTTTGGCATTAATACTAAGTAAGAGCCTGCTAGGCTGATGAAGGTCGTTAAGGCTGCGCCTTTATTGCCGCGTTCTTCTTTGTCAATCTGGACAATAACTTCTTGTCCTTCACTGACCACTTCTTTGATATTTGGGCGACCTTGGAACGAATATCCTTTCGGGAAATATTCTCTGGCGATTTCTTTCAGTGGCAAAAAGCCGTGACGATCGGCACCGTAGTCGACGAAAGCGGCTTCTAAAGACGGTTCTACGCGGGTAATTTTACCTTTGTAAATGTTTGATTTTTTTTGCTCATGACCTGGACTTTCAATATCTAGATCATACAGTTGTTGCCCATCAACAAGGGCAACACGCAACTCTTCTGATTGAGTTGCATTGATTAACATACGTTTCATGATGACGTCATTCTTCTTTAAATAGAGGTCATCAAACATCGCGCTTCGCTGCATTACGGGCCTAGCAGTAGGTCAACTGAGCCTCACGGCTGGTGGCTAGGCAAGAGGTGCGCATTGCTGTTAGACGCAGTCGCTGCGTGTCGCATCCTATTTATGGCTTATTTTTTAATGATTACAAAAACAAGGAATTCGTTGTAAAACATCAACCAACCCCATAAATTCTTTAGTTTCTTTCCGGTAATGCCCAAGTCGAATCGGTTTGTCTGACGACAAGTTAAAATATCCTTCGAAATCGGGGAGGAAAATCTAGGGTAAACCTTATTAAAGTAAGGCGACTTTCTCGATTTAATCGTAAAAAACACATTTATGGTATTTTTACTTATTATACGATTCGCAAATCAATGACTTGCTATCAAGAAAATGTTTTTTTATCCGTTAAATTTTCCGCTTGGGATCGGGGCGTTGTGAACACTTTATTCACGGCTTATCCCTAATCGCTGGTGAAATATAGCAATAATCAAAAAATTCAGCAATGGAAAGGCACAATTCTTCTCAGTTGTTGTACAATGGCGGCCGTTATAATTAGATGGCGCATCATGAATATAGAATCCACCCCACAACAGGTTCAGTTGATCACGATTGATGAAGATCACTTCGAACAGCGTATCGATAACTACTTAATGACCAAGCTGAAGGGCGTGCCGAAAAGCATGATCTATCGCATTGTCCGTAAGGGCGAGGTTCGAGTGAATAAGAAACGCATCAAACCCGAGTACAAGTTGCAGATTGGCGACATAGTGCGTATTCCGCCTGTCCGAGTGGCAGAGCCAGATAACCGTACCGCACCATCGCCTAACTTAAGCAAAGTCTCGCAACTCGAAGACCGTATTTTGCACGAAGACAATCATTTGATCGTGCTGAATAAACCTGCTGGCATTGCTGTGCATGGTGGTAGTGGTGTCGATTACGGCGTGATAGAGGCATTGCGTTCACTGCGTCCTCAACAAAAGTTTTTAGAGCTAGTACATCGTCTCGATAAAGATACTTCGGGTGTGTTGTTGGTGGCGAAAAAGCGTAGCGCGCTTAAACATCTGCATGATCAGCTCAGATATAAAAAGATGCAGAAAGACTATTTGGCCTTAGTGAAAGGTGAATGGTCTGCTCAAGATAAAGCCGTTAAACAGCCTTTATTAAAAATCACCCTAAAATCCGGTGAGCGCATAGTGCGTGTAAATGCGGAAGGTAAGCCTTCTGAAACGCGCTTTAAAATTATGCAGCGTTACCAAGGTTGTACTCTCGTGAAGGCAAGCCCTGTCACTGGACGTACTCACCAAATTCGGGTGCATTGCCAGTTTGCTGGTCATCCTATCGCCTGTGATGATAAATACAGTGAGCAAGCGTTTGACGACAGCATGCGGTCATTAGGCTTAACTCGACTCTTTTTACATGCGGCTGAGTTGATGTTCATTCATCCTGAAAATGATGAAGTCATGCGGGTCTCTGCGCCTTTAGATGAAAACTTGTCGCAGTTATTGGATAAGTTAAAGCGTGTGTAATCGACGGGGATAGGTTTCAAGGATGAAGATAAAGCAATACGATTTAGTGATTTTCGATTGGGATGGCACCCTGATGGACTCCATCGGTAAAATTATCACCTGTATTGAAAATATGGCTAAGGCATTGCAGTTACCTATCCCAACCGAAAGCGATATTCGCGATATCATCGGTCTTTCTATGACAGAAGCGCTGCGAGTCCTGTTTCCACAGGGGCTCAATCTCAGCGCTTGTTCTGCTTATTCTCAGCATCAGCATCCTAAAAATGCATTCAGCCAAGGCGAAGATGATCAATATCAGCAGATGCGCGCCGAGTTTAAAGCACAATATTTGCATTTAGACACCACGCCAACGCCACTCTTTGCACAAGCACCTATTTTAATCGATGAGTTACATGCTCAAGGTTATCAATTAGCCGTTGCAACCGGTAAGGCCCGTGCGGGACTTGACCGCGTTTTTGCGCAAACGGGCTTAGGTCGATACTTTGTTGCGTCACGCTGCGCTGATGAAGTGCACAGCAAACCCCATCCTGAAATGATTTCAAGCTTGCTGAAAGAATTGAATATTGCCCCGAACCGAGCCCTAATGGTGGGTGATTCTCTGCTGGATTTGACCATGGCGGCCAATGCTGGAATTGATAGTATTGGCGTGACCTATGGCGCCCACAGTGCCGAAAAGTTACTGCAAGCAGGACCTATCGCTTTGATTGACTATCCTGCGCAATTGCTGCAATACCTCTAGCACTGCTATTTAATGCTGAAGCGGCAATACATGCCGCTACGCATGAGTACTTGCTGGTTACCTTTATTTACGTCCCATCTTCCCGTCAATGAAACGAATCTGCTGCTCGGCATTTTTGGGTGCGCTTAATCGATTTAATAAACAGAGCACGCTGAGCAAAACCTCAGTAAACGAATAAGCTAACGTGTAAGCCGGTTAAGCGAGAACGTCTACACCTTGGGCTAACAGCATTTCCGTTAGTAATATCAGTGGCAAGCCAACTAAGGTATTCGGATCGCGACCTTCAAGCTCGGTAAATAACGCTATGCCTAAGCCTTCACTCTTAAAACTACCCGCGCAGTAGTAGGGCTCTTCTTTTTCTATGTAGGCGACAATCTGCGCATGGCTAAGATGCCTGAAATGAACAGTAAAGGGTTCAACCTCGGCGGCCATGGCGCCCGTTTCGGCATTATAGAGTGCAAGACCAGTATAAAAGGTGATGGCCTTGCCAGATGCTTGGGTGAGCTGCGCGACGGCATTATCAAAATGATGGGGCTTACCGATAATCTTGCCATCAATGACGGCAACTTGATCGGAGCCAATAATCAGCCCATCGGGGAATTGTTCTGCACCTGCGACGGCTTTTGCTTTGGCTAATCGCAGCACTAAGGCATGGGCCGATTCATCGATATGCGCCGTTTCGTCAATATCAGGATTGCAGCATTCGAAGGGAAGACCGAGTTTTTGCAGTAAAGATTGTCGGTATACAGAGGTCGAAGCTAAGATTAATGGGGTTGGCATAATAGGATATCCGCAAAAGAGTGACTCATATTGTGACCAATCTGCGCTAGAGAGTGCAAGAGTTTCGTCTTTTACGGTTTCTTTTCCGTGAATGCGACTATTTTAGTCGGCTTATGCTTGTATGCGACCTCGGGCTTGGGTACTATTTCGCTTCCGTCAATTTCAATGTTGGGGCTGGAGAAAGGCTTAAGTCGCAAACTGGGGCTTAAGTTAGAATTTTTTCTTTGACTCTAGCGTTTTCAAACTATAATATGCGCGCCTTATGCAAACAGTAAAGATACCGGTTTCAATTGATCCATTTCGCGCCGCCTCGAGTCGCCTAGTTTATCAGGGCGTTGTTCCTGGTGTGCAATTGAAAAGATTAAATGAGTTATGTGCCGGCGACTGTTCCGATGTGGCAGTGTCGCTTGAATGTGGCGTAGATTTACAGGGGATAGTCTACCTGAAAGGGAAGGCTGTGACGGAGCTCACTCTGATATGTCAACGTTGCATGACGCTATTTACCACTGAGGTTACGGTCGAGTTTTGCTTCGGTCCATGCCGGACTAAGGCAGAAATCGATGAGCTCCCGGATGCGTATGACCCAATTGAGTGCAATGAAATTGGCGAAGTGCGTCTACATCAATTGATCGAAGATGAATTGATAGTCGCTATGCCGATAATCCCAATGCATCAAGAAATTGATTGCAGTGCTGGATCTAAAGACATGGTTGTAGGCGAGATCGAACCCGCTCATGAGGAGCGTCCAAATCCGTTTGCAGTGTTAGAAAAACTGAAGAGCAAGTAATCTAGGAGACAGGCCAATGGCTGTACAACAGAACAAAAAATCACGTTCAAAGCGCGGAATGCGCCGTTCACATGACGCACTGAGCACTGCTCAGCTGTCTGTAGACGCTACCAGCGGTGAAATCCATATGCGTCACAATGTGACTGCAGATGGCTTCTATCGCGGTAAAAAGGTAATCAACAAGTAATTTGTTGGTTTCCTAATGACGAATCTGACGCTTGCGTTAGATGCAATGGGTGGTGATCATGGCCCCCACGTCACGGTGCCTGCAGCCTTGCGGGCACTACAATTACATTCTTTTCTTAAAATCATTTTAGTCGGTGACAAGACTGAAATTGATGTCTATCTACGTCAAGCGGAAGCAAATTTACTTTCACGCATAGAAATCATTCATACCGATGAAGTCGTTAGTATGTCCGATCGACCTGTGCATGCTTTGCGTACACGTAAAAACAGTTCCATGCGATTGGCGATTGAGTTAGTGCGTGACGACCGCGCGCAAGCTTGTGTGAGTGCCGGTAACACGGGTGCGCTGATGGCAATGGCGAAAGTGTTGCTGAAGACCTTACCTGGCGTTGACCGTCCTGCATTAGTGAGTTGTTTACCTGCGGTGACCCAAAAACCTGTCTATTTATTGGATTTGGGCGCGAATATTTCCTGTGACTCGGAAACCTTATTTCAATTTGCCGTGATGGGCTCTGTCCTGTGCGAAGCGGTAGATAAGAAATCTCGGCCAAAAGTCGCCTTGCTAAATGTGGGCATTGAAGAAATTAAAGGTAACGATCAAGTTCAGCAAGCGGCGCAGTTGCTGCAACACACAGATCAAATCAATTACACAGGTTTTATCGAAGGCGATGAAATCTACTCCGGTAATGTGGATGTGATTGTTTGTGATGGGTTTGTGGGTAACATCACGCTCAAGACCTCAGAAGGTATTGCCAAGTTATTGGTACATCAGTTAAAACGGGGACTAACCCAAGGTTTATTCGTTCGTTTTCTGGCTAAACTTATCGCCCCACGTATTCAGGCGGTCCTTAGTCAGATGAACCCCGACCACTATAACGGCGCAAGTCTGATAGGATTGCGCGGAATAGTTGTAAAAAGCCATGGAAACGCGGATGAAACTGCCTATTTACAAGCAATTAGTTTGGCAGTAACGGAAGCTCAACGTCGACTCCCTGAAATGATAAAAGATCGTTTGGAGTCGATTCTTTTAGATATCAATCACTGATACCGCGACAAACAAAGATTTATCACGACATTAGCTAGTATAAAACCCTTTAAAATCCTCGTTATGCGTCAAATCACTGCGACAAACTAAGACATTCAAACTCGACATAAGACAAGCAAAACTTGTACAAATTTGTGTGCAAATTTACACTATGTACACCGATAGCCGCTGAGGCTAAAAAAATTTGTACACAAAGAGGGTTTATGGCGCTGTCAGATTCATGGCTAAAAGCTAACTCCGGCAAGGAGATCGACAAGGCTTATGAGAAGGCCGATCGTGATGGCTTAAGTGTGAGAGTGTCACCAAAAGGCAAACTTACATTTCAATTGCGCTATCGATATATTGGCAAAGCATCACGGCTTGATCTCGGATCTTATCCTGCGACTTCATTAAAGTCTGCTCGGACGGAATGCTTACGTTTAAAAGGTGAGCTAGAGAAAGGTTATGATCCTAAATTAGTTAAAATTAACGATCGGATTGAAATTGAAAATGCACCAACGATCAGCGACTTGTTTTATCGTTGGCATAGTGCGAAAAAAATCAGAAATGAAAAGTGCCACAAGCAGGTATTACGTAGCTTTGAAATTCACTTATTACCTCGAATTGGCATGATGTTAGTGCAGGACACTAAATTACATACATGGCTTACTGTGCTTGATGACATCGCGAAGGGAACGCCAGCAGTGGCCGCAAGTATATTGGCCAATGCCAAAAAAATGCTTGGCTGGGGTGTTAGAATGCGGCTAATCAGCGATAACACTTTATCTGACATTAGTGCGAGAGAAGATCTTCATGTCGTTAAACGTGTTGGCAAGCGTTCGCTAAGTAATGATGAAATCGTCTTGCTTTGGGATGCGCTTAGACGCTCAAGAGTTGCACCTAAAAACAAAGTCTTTATTAAGCTCCACCTGTTCTTTGCTTGTCGAACAGGTGAACTACGCCTAGCTGAAAAGTCACATTTTGATTTTGATAAAATGGTCTGGACTGTTCCGGCTGAAAACCATAAAACTGGTTATAGTGGCAACCAAATTGTCAGGCCTATCGTGCCTGAAATTGTGCCTCTACTGAAAGAGGCTTTTCTATTAAGCTCAGGTAAATTTTTATTTGGGTCGGCAGATTCTTTCAGCGAAAAGCCTGATATTGAAGCTAAGCCGTTAGCGTCGACATCGCATTTATCTATAGTGAACGTCATCAATAATTGGATAAATAAGCATCATGAATGCGGCATCACGCATTGGTCTATCCATGATTTACGTAAAACCGCGCGCACTAACTTTTCAGATTTGACAGATGAAAGGACTGCAGAGGTGATGCTCGGGCATAAGTTGCCAGGCATTCAAGGCGTGTATGACCACAATTTATATTTAAAAACCCAAGCGGCAGCATATACCGCTTGGCATCATAGATTGTGCGACATTATTGGAAGTGAGTTGTAACGATATACAGAACGATAGGGGGGGATGTTAAGCGGCTTGGCTGTTATTTGTTTGGTGGTTTGCTGCTTGAGTCTCCCACGCTTCTACATCATCGATGGCCCACAAGTTTTGACTGCCTGCTGCTAGCATCCGTGGTTTTGGAAATGGATGCTGTGGTTTTTGCATCCAGCGGTAAATTGTGCGGCTAGTGCATCTAAACCGCTCGGTGATGTCTTTTGTACACCAGTAACCTTTAATCATCATGCACCTGCCTTATTTAATATGCATTCGTCTAATGCCATTAGGTCGGTTTTCATCCCCATCCTATCTAATCGAGCAATCACTGCTTGCTCACGTCCTTGAACAGTTGATAGATCAAACTCAGGGCGCTTACTCAGCATTGCCACTTCTTGCTCGAGCTCGGCAATTCTGGCTTTAAGCTCGGTGTTCTCTGCGATAGCTAGGTTAAGTCTGTCATTCATCTTCATGCTGCACCTGCCTTAAACAACCTTCATTCTCATCTTCTTGCCATTCACCTGAGTCGATTAATGCTTTGGTGCATTGACTGCAAATCTGATGGGTACGGCCGTCATGTTCGACAAAGTTTGGTCTATGCGCTTCACAGAAATAACCCTCGCAGCTGATCTCATCTTCTCCATGCATATTGCCACACGCATAAGAAAGGCCACGGTCGATTTGTTTGTGACAACCAGGGTGATCACAGGTTGCTGCGAAGGCATAGCCAATTGGTCTCCCGTTACTATCTTCACCACAATTTGACCAGCTCATCACTCACCACCCTTGTTTAATAGTTGCTCTCGATAAATCTTAAATGCTTTAGCCCAGTGGTTTCCTGTGCATGAATAGCAGTATGTGGCTAAGCGATTAAAACTATTAACTTTAGTTATTTTCCAGTACACACCTGATTGCTTTCCGCACTTTGAGCAAAGTCCGCTATGTACTTTTTCTGCGGTGTGCATTTCTCCATTTATAAGTCTGTTAGCCATCACTCACCACCCTTAGCCGCTTGCCTTGTTATCCATTCTTCTGCAAGTACCTTGATGAATGGCATTGAGCAACCTTCAGCCGATTCTTTTGCAAAATCGCGGACAGCTTTGGCGCGGATATCAGCAATTGATTTTGCATATCGATGTTCAGACTCATACTGCTCTGACCAGTGCATCACATCTTCTGAATTAAATGCGCAAGTATCGTCATCTTCGTTTTTTTCATCTTTGATACGTTCCATATAGCCGTCATACCAGCCATCGCCGATTGCATCTACAAAGAGCGCTTTTACTTCTTCAAGCTCGTTTTGCAACTGGTCACGCAAGGCTGTCACGTTCTTAAGCGTTTCGGCTGTTTTAACTGCAATACCAAGATCAACTTTCATCGCGTTTACTTGGTCTTTCAATTGCTGAATCTCGGTACCCAGTTTTTGTTTAACATCGAGTAGATCGGTGGCAGGAACATAAGCGCCAAGACCTTCAACATTGATTTGGCTTGAGCGGTTGCCGTCTAAAAACACTCTGCGTTTAGTTGTCATCACTTACCTTCCTTTGCCAATTCCTCGGCGAGTCGTTTTAAAAACTGTTGGCAGCTGCCGGCTTATTCGCGTGGCATGGCGTACCACTTCTTAAGCGCTTCTCGAATTGCGGTTGATTGCTTCATGCTGCTTCCTTGGTGCGTTCTACAGCCCACCAAGCAACAGGGCCATCTTCGGTATCGTGAATTGATAAAAGAATGGCATCGGCACTAGGCGCTTCTGGATTCCACTCACCAAAACCAGCATCACCATCTTCAAAGTAATGAATCCATGCCGGATGATCTTCGGTGACTTCGGTATCCATGCGGTTAATAACTAACTGAAAATCCATTTCAGCTTGCCACTGCTCAATCACATCCTTAGAAATGCATTCGGCACCGTCAAAATTTGGAAGTTGTGAGTGCTGATAATCACCATACCCATCACGACCAACTGTTTCTGTATTGAATTTCATACTGACTCCTATGCCGCTTCGGCGGTTTGTGTGCGAAGATCGGGGAGATTTGCGCGGGTGAGGGCTTCGGCAAATTGCGGCGGTACCGAGTTACCTACTCGGGCGACTTGCTGCTTTTTGGTCGATTTGCCGTTGTAGTTGTTGATGATGTAATCGGGGGTAAACCCTTGGCAGGCGAATAGCTCATGGGGTTCTAACATGCGCATACCGATATCGATTATTTGATAGGGTTCACCCTTGATCATCACTAGGCCAAAGCGGTCATTGGTGGTGATGGTGTGCAGTGGTTCGTTACATGCCACGCCGTCTTGCTCGTTGCCGTAGTATTTGATGAAGAACGCGCGCACTTCGCCAAGGTGTAAGCCGCCTGCGGTGATTGTGTGTGCTGGTTCGTCCATCGGAAAGCCGATGTTAGTACCACGCAATTTAATCATGTGGCTGGTGATCAGCGCGTTGTGGTCAACCGTTGTCACTGTCGGCAAAGGATTGTTTAGGTCATCACCTGGTCCCGTATAGTTACCGCCGTAATGCTTACAGATATTGGCGGCAGCGAGCACAGGTTGCACCACTGCAAAGTGACCGCCTTTGACTTGGGCGCAGATAGTGCGCAAGGGTTCATCAACGGGCATATTGCGTTGGCTGCTGGCGTTAGCGTGTTCGGTGATGAATGGCGCTAGCTGCACATCACTTGGCACAATAAACGGCTCTTTGGCATCAATCACAAAGCGCTGAATACCTTTAGCAATGCGCTTCATGGTGTTTTCAGCCAGTGGCTTTTTGCGGCCAAAGATGGATTTGCAGGGCAGTGACCAGTCGATGCATTCAGCGGCTGTGCGCCACGGTAATAGCTTGCCCGATTTAACCGCTTCGCTATCCGGTGCGCCGTGGGTAGGCTCAGGCCAAACAATTGGCTGACCATCACAACGGGCGATCATGAATAGACGCTTACGGATTGTCGGTGCGCCGTAGTCACAGGCCCGTAGCTCGCGCCACTCGACCTTATAACCCAGCCCTTTAATCAATTTAGCGGTATCGAGCAAGCCTAAGGTTTCAACGCATTCGGCTAGTGCGGGGTGATCTGCATCTATGCCAGTGCTTAACATGCTGACAAAGGCGTTAAAGGTTTCGCCTTTGCGCTCAGGGCAGGGGTGCATTGCATCTGTTACCGGGCATTGAATTAACGGCCCCCACGTTTTAAATTCTTCGACGTTTTCGAGCATCATCACTCGAGGGCGTACCTTCATCGCCCAGCGAACCGTTACCCAAGCTAAGCCGCGAATCTCTTTATTGACTGGCTTGCTACCTTTGGCTTTGCTGAAGTGTTTACAGTCAGGTGAAAACCACGCCAGTGCAACCGGCTTACCTGCCGTCGCTTGCACTGGGTCGATATCAAATACCGACTCGCAATAGTGCAGGGTATCGGGGTGATTAGCTGAGTGCATCGCAATGGCGTCAGGGTCGTGATTGATTGCAATATCAACACTGCGACCGATTGCCCAGCCCATGCCAGTTGAAGCACCACCGCCGCCTGCAAAGTTATCTACGATTAAGCCTCTCATGCCATCACTCCTATTTCGCGGTAGCGTGCTTCAAACTTTAAAACTCGGCATAGATGGCTTATTTCAATTTCCATCTTTTCGGCGATTTGGAACGGCCGTAAACCTTCTTCATGTAGCTGGCGACACAGTTCAATATCGTGATTTGAGTGCTTGGCTAATGGGCTATGCTCGCCAACTTTCATAAAGTTGATGCCAAGTGAGTAGGCTTTCCCCTTAACTGAGTGCTCCGTTCTGCCGAGTCTCTGCGCTATTGCTGCTGATGTATGCGTGACTGATAAAACATGTAGCTGCCTGATTTCTTGATCTGTCCATAGCTTTTTAGTCGCTACGGGTTTATCAAATGCCAGTGATATGCCCCTGTATCTGGCTGCTGCTCTTATCTGTTTTTCACTTATGCCGTACTGAGCGCAAATGTCTTTTACTGACATTTCACCTGCATGCCTAAGCGCCAGATCATTAACAGGGTTCAGCTTGAATTGAGTGGTTGATTTCATGCTGCATCCTCCACGCGCTCGCAACGAGTTAGCATGCTGTTAAGCTCGGCGATAATGTCGTGTTTAAGAACGTTATTGAGTAAGCGCTGGTTTACTCGCTCGCATAGCATTTGCTGGCGCAACTCGGTTTTAGTATTGGGGTTAGTATTGAATGCTTGCTCTACTAAAGTGAGCACTTCAATCGGCCATATGATATTGGCTGAGCTTGGCGCTTTGGCTATCTGTTCCTCGATATCAATCTGCGCATTGACTTGAGGCGCAATGATTGGCTCGCCTTGTTCGGCAGTATCTGGTCGCGTTTCAATGGTGCCAGTGATGTAGGTTGCGGCTTTTTTCTCGGCTGCTGCTTCAATCATATCGAGCAGCTTTTTACCTTGGGCGCGGAGGCTGTCGCGGTGAATGTAGCTGATAGGACCGCCGCGCCACTCTTTATCAAAAATGGCAATCGCACCCGCGAAGCCGGCACTGCTGGCTTTTTGTTTGTCATTGGCTGGTATAAACCAATAAGGTAGTTTGAAACCCACACGACCTTTGATGAAACAGATGTGATCTGCCAGTTCTGGCCACCATGTTTCGGACGGAACGCCACGGATTAAGAACGCCAGCTTTGCCCCTTGGTCGCGCTCAGTTTTGGCTTTGTTCATGATGGTGATCATGCCCGTCATGTCGTTGCCATCTTGGTCTTTACATGGGCGAGAGTAAGGTGGGTTGGCAAAGCCTTTGCCGCCGTTTAGGTCTGCCGTCCAATCTTGGGTGAGCGCGTTATCTTCTGCGGTGTAGTAGCGCGCACAGTGGGCGTTATCTCCGTCTGTAAATAGGTCCATATCGAATGGGCCAAAGACAGCATTAATCCCCCAAAACAAATCTTCGGGTGTGCGCCATTGATCACCGACTTCTTCAAGCAAGTGGGCTTGTTTGGTTTTGAGTTCGCGCAGGGCGCTGGCGTATTGGCTGTTGACGCTCATGCAACTTGCTCCTGTGGGATTGAATCAGTTAACTGATAACTGGCTAATTGTGTTTCTAGCTGTGCGATGCGCACATTGGCTGCGGCTAACTTGGCAAGATACTTTTCCCAGTCTATGGCCTTGATTGCCTCGACTGTGGCGGCCATTTGCTCCAGCTTCTTTTGCCCGCGCATAAAGTTCGACAGTTCAATACCGTGGCGAGCCGCCGCGCGATCGGCGGGTAGGGCGCTGGTGTAATGCAGCGTTAATGCGGCAATCACCTCGGGCGAACTAATGCGGGTAAGCGACAGCAATAACGCAACGCGCTCTTGTGATTCAAAGCCTGGGAGTAAGTGGTTCATGCCTCCACCTCATCACATGGGTATTGCTTCCTTACATTGGTAATCGCGTCTTCCATGGTGGGGTGACGCTCATTCATTCTGCCCTCACGCTGATGGCGCTTATGTGCAACAAGCTTTAACATGCGTGGGCCAGATGGTTCGATTTGAAAGCGGATCATGCGGTCATGTGCAAGAACAACGGCAGTCGTGAGGGTGCTATAGTCGAAGGTAGACATGTAATGCGCGCTTGTACTGTTGATTGATAACCCTTGTTCACCACAGGCTTGGATTTTGCCAAACATATGATTACCGCCGTTGTGAATGTCACAAAGGAAATCAAAGCACTCACGTTGATCTGCATTGAGCCAAGGGTAATTTTTGGCGTAAAAATCATGTTGGTTGCTCATACAGCCTCCTTGCGCTTAGACGTCCACTCAACTTTAGGTACAGCGGTGAGTTCAAAGGTGTTTCCGCAGTCGTGGCACTCATGATCATCACCATCAGAAGAATAAAGATCACAGTCTGATTCAATCTCAGCTTTGCAGTAAGGGCAGGTTATTTCGTTATTGCAGTAGAAATCCAATTCGTTATATTCGTAATCAGCAACCCTAGCCATAGCGGCTTCGTGTCTTTTTTTATCCTCAATCTCTGCGCAAGGTTTGCAAACCCAGCCATGTTTTCTACCCCAAGGTGCTTCAGTTAGCTGCTCACGGGTACAGCCGCAGCTTGCACATACATTATGCTTATCACATTCGATATAGGTGCCCCAGTCTCGCGGCTTTCCGTTGCATTCACCGCAACCGTTTACCCAGAACCATTGACCATCAATAAGTTCGGCATAAATATGCTTTTCTGGCGGTTCAATGCGGATAGTATCTGGTTTGTCATGCATTATTACCGTACTGCTTGATGGACCACCTTCTGCGCGATAGCGCTCAAAATCACGCTCATCGTTTCCGGTGTAAAATACTTGAGTTTGCCCGTTACGCGTTCTTTTGGTGTATCCATCCAAGCGTGGATCATTGATTAGTTGTGGGTAGCTCATGCTGCACCGCCTTCGATAACTACACCATCGAATGCTGGCGGTTGATAGTTCGCCCATCCAAGCAATTTATAATCACTGTTGAAATCAATCTTTTCGTAGTAATTATCAAAGTCTGTGTGTTGGCGATTCATCACCCAACCGACAGAATCGACATACTCACCATCAACATCAACAAGAAGGTCTTCATCACCTATTGGCTCACCATCTTCATCAAGATTCACTGGTCTATTTTGGTATTGTGCTAAATAAACGACAGTTTTGTTGCTGTGCTGGCTACGAACAGCAATCCAGAACTCTTGTTCTTCACCTACAGGAACGGCTGGAATAGTTTCAGGCGCTTGCCATAATGGTTTAAATGCAGCTAGCTCTAATTCCAGTTTGCGATAATCACAGTATTGAACCAATGCACCACGCGCATCTACTCGACAAGTGCTAGGGGCTTTAAATCTAATTACGTTCATGCTCTATTCCTTCTTTCGTGAATAACGTGCTTACGCTGCGCTTGATTGTTCTGCGGCGGTGGTTGATGTGTTGTTTGATGGTTTCGATTTTGCGGGTTGCTGACGGCCACAGTGATGAACAAACTCAGGTGGTTTGATGCGGTCTGATTCATCGAGTCGCATTGGCATCATCATCACGACGATTTCACGTTGAGCACCCATTACTGCTACAGCTGCAGAGTCAGAACCATAAAAACAAAGATTGGCACCGGCTAACTGGTTGTGTTTTAGCTTTATTAGGCGGCTAAAAAGCTCAGGGTTGATGGCGATTTGACTAACAGATTTAGGTTTATTAAGGCGATCGAATAAGCGACCAGCATTAGGATATTGGGCGTCTATTGGGTTGATAAACTCTAGGTATGTAACCAAATCTCTAACTGCGTGCTCATTGATATCGTCAAAGTCATTTAGCCAATCTTGAATATCATCAATCCCCGTTACCATGGCGATGCCGTCGATGATCACCACGTTTTTAGTCGGCATCCTGTATGACGGAACTTGCTTTCCATTTGCAGCTGATAACAGGGTTTTGCTGATTGGGAAGATGTATTCTCCGTCGCTAATGCCATCAGCATCGTGAATGGTGACGAGTGTATGGCCGTCGGTGGCGGTGAGGATTACGCCCTTTTCAGGGTGCGGTTTACGTGAAAGCCGTTGAGGTAATAGCGCACGTCTTGCTTGGCTACAAATGCGGCTAACATGGCTAAATATTTGTTGTTGAATATGATTTTCATGGATGCTCTCTGCTCTGTTTTCACTGCACGTTTGGGTTGCGTTACGCGGCGATTTCGCCGTTGTAGACTTGCCAAGAGACAATCTCTTTTTTGGTCTTGGGGTTAACCTTGCCCGTGGGTTTGCGGTAACGAACGTGCAGGTCGCGGCATTGGTCCTGTTTTTTTGCTAGCTCAATGTATTGCGCGCAGAGCGAAGGCGTTGAGAGCGAATGCGACAGCTTTTGTGGCTTCATGGTTTCAAACTTGGCCTTTGCCATTTCATCTAGCTTGGCTTGGTATTCCGCGGGGCTGAGTTCGCGACGCTTCGGCTGTACGCCTTCGTATAGGCTGCACTTTTTAGCCGCTTCTTTTTTAGCTATGGTCATGGACACGCCGTATACGAAGAACATGGTGGACTCCAAACTGGTGATTGCTCACTAGGCTGATAGATGGAATAGGGTTGGTTTGCGTTGAACTTGTAAGGATTACTTACACGTTCACATTGGGGGCTTAGCTTGGTATGCTGGCGAGTCGTGCATATTCAGCGTTGAGCAGGTCTTGCGCGCTGCGCTGGCCGTGTTTTTGCTTTATCTCTTGCCAGCGTTCAATCAGTCGCACCCAAGTGTGTTTTGATTCGGGATAGTCGATGATCAACTGGTTTAACTCGGCTATCGAGCGGTCGCAGTGGGCGGACATGGCGTTATCGCGCAATGCGGCTATCGCTTCTTGCTTAAGCTCATTCGCGAGCATTCCCACTAATTTGTCGCTGGTGGCATGGGCCTGTGCATCAAACATGGGGCACCTGCTTTAGGCTGCTAATGACTTGATGTTGAAAGCAGCGATTTATCCAGCTGCAGGTTCGGTCACTGACGGTTATTTCGGTCGCGATTGGCAGGGCTACGCGGGTAAGTTTTACGCGGCCGCTGCGAGTTATTTGAATGTTGGCCACTTCGTTTAGTGGCGTTGTTTTTAACGGGCTTTCATCCAACTTGGTGACGTGGAAGCGCTGCCGAAAGGCATAGGTGCAAATGTTGTTTTGCAGGTATTGCTCTAACGCATTTTTGCGTTGAATGACTGTTGGGCAGTGCATTAGGCTGGTCAATTTGGCGAGGCGACAGGCTATGCCAAGGTGCATTAGCAACTGCGCTTCGGTGGTGGCACGTTTATCTTGCGCAATGGCGCATGATTGCGCTGCGATTGGGTGTTGCATAGGTCACCTCGCTGAATCTGGGTTAGGTTTGGCTGGCTTTAAATGGTAGAAATTAAACGGAAGGTTTTGCGTTATAACAGGTCGAACGGGATCAACTTGGCGAGTAGCATTAGCACTAAGTCGAGAAAGTCTGGTTGCTGGGCTTTCTGTTGCTGGCCTTTCTGTTGCTTGAGAGTCATGATTTCGCGTCCTGCAGGTGAAATTACTTAAGTTGTTCGGGATTTCTGAACAACTCAGGTTTTGAAGTTTTTCATTTCGCGATTTTTACAAAATCGAAATCGACTCCCCAGTTACCGATTTCTATCAGTTTGATACCTGCATCGCTAAAACTTGGGAAGCCTTCAACTCCTTCACCTCGTGACCAATCGAATTTCTTAGTTACGTATTCCTCATCATAAAAATTATTGAACGCAACCAATTGAAAACATTCAGCGGCGTAAAGTTTAAGTGCAGCATCGATTACAGATGCGCCGCTCTTCTCTAGCCTGTCTTCATCACCACTCCAAAAATTGTTAATTTCCGCAGCAAGTTTTTCAGTGAAAACATCATCATTAACCTCAAAAACGAGCTCAGACTGTATATCCCACTGGTCTAGCGATATTTTTACTTTACGAATTGCCATAGCGTTCTCCTTGGTTGGCTTTATCACTACCACTCGCGTTTTTGATCATGCAAGTGGCAGCTGTAAAACCTGATTGCACGCATAGCGGGTCATTCGCACAGTTAAGCCATCCAGCAAATTCACCCCTTTATCTGGGAGGTGATACCCGGTCGCCGCTATTGCGTACAATTTTTCCCTCAGTGAATTTCTGTCCTCCATCACCGAGACACTTGGAGTGACCTAGTCCGCTCTAGGCGGGTTTAGTCGTTCATGGGCCAGATTGTTAAAGAGCGTTTGATGTGATACAGTTTAGACAAGTAAACATTTCTGTCAATAAAAAAGTTTAATCATCTAAACTTTTTTGTTTAGAGTAATTCAATTGCAGTTTAGTTGGCTGATTTTGGTTTAGAGGGTTACTTAAGAAGTGAGGTTTAGAATGGGTAGTAAAATGCGAGTGGTGGTTATTGGCAGCATGATCGGATCAGGAAGTGCACTGAGTCGTGCTTTGATAGATAGGCTGCGCTGTATGCCTGAACCTGCAGATCAGTATCATGCTGGTATCGGCAGGCGGCGCAATAAGTCAGACCGTAAAAGGAGTAGGGTAGATAGATGGAGATGATGGCTTTTATGCTTTTAGCTTAAATCACTGCCGCAGTGTTTACACTTTTTTGCTGCGAGTAAAATG
This sequence comes from Shewanella baltica, assembly GCF_900456975.1. Classification (NCBI taxonomy): domain Bacteria; kingdom Pseudomonadati; phylum Pseudomonadota; class Gammaproteobacteria; order Alteromonadales; family Shewanellaceae; genus Shewanella; species Shewanella baltica. Next base: position 2,754,482 of record NZ_UGYM01000002.1, on the reverse strand, counting down.
TCTTCAGCACAATACTGGCATTGCTTCATCTTTTTTTGTTCAGGTGGTGTGGGTGCAGTAGGTGCATTGACTGTGACGGTTTTAATGGGGTCTTGGCTTTTGACTGCCCATACCAGCGCAACAACCCAGCCGACGAGGGTCCAGCCTAAAAACAGATTGAGGGCGAAGATGGAGAAGAAGTTAGGTTGCTTATGTATATAGGCTTCATACATGGGGTAGAAGTAAAGCACTGGCGCTAGTAGGAAAAACGATGCGGAAACAAATGTTCCAAATTCATTAAGCTGATTAGCGGGTGTTTGGCCCATGCCATAACTGAAGCCAGTTAAAGCTATGAGGATGACCATTCTTAAAACAAACATAAATAACTCCTTTTATTTACTTTTCCTATGACATCAGTTGCTGGCGATACCGCCTGATATGATTTGTTGATTGCCGTTCTGGTCTGTCATCACTCGATATAGTTTGTGCTGCCCTTGGCCTATGCTGGTTTCAAAGTGTCGGATACTGGCGCCATTGCAGAGGGCAGTGCCTGAAGGCTGCGAGCCTAAGATCAATTCGCCAGACGTCACGTTAAAAGTGACTTTTTCAGCGGTATCCAGCTTGGCAGCTAACGTATCGTTTAAGTAGACATCAATATAACAACCTCCACCCACAAAGCCGCTATCACGAATAATGGTGATTTTGGCGTTTGTGTTGTCAGTGGCTTTAATTAACACCCTTTCAGCTGGCACAGGTACGGCTTTATCGATAGTCACTGCTGAGGTAGCACAGCCAGTGAGTAAGGCTAAAAGTATTGAGGCAGTTATAAGTCTCATGGAAAATCCTTTTAAGTATTTGCTAGTTATTCCAAACGTTTAAAACCGACCACCAGAACACCCAGCCAATAATTTTGAAATTACTCATTTGATCTGGTTGGATAATTTCATCTGGATATTCGTCGTTGTTGTAACTTTTAACGCGAATGCCGCGACCAGGTATGCGATAGAGCATTTTCACTCGCAACATGCCGTCGTGATCAATGGCATACATTTTACCATCGATGATGGTTTTTTTACTGGTATCGACGCCGACAGTAGTGCCGTGCTGTAGAACTGGCAGCATACTGTCACCAGAGACCGTCACACAGGCCGCATATTGCGGATCAACATTACTCTTTTTAAGGGTTGATTTAGCAAACCGCAGTTTGAAATCGCCATTTTCTTGGATAAAGGTAGAACCATTACCTGCGGCCAATTCGACTTCACGAAAAAACGGTAATGCCACTTCATCATCTCTTAATGGCGTATCGTTATCCCATAGTTCAAAGCCCGGATGCCAATGCGCATTCGCCTCTCTCACTTCCGACTTTTTGTCTTCATCTTCACCCGTAAGCAACCATTCTGGCGAGCACTGTAAGCAACGTGCCAACGAAAATAAGTTTTCACCTGATGGTTGGCTTGTGCCATTTACCCAATGACTAATGGCACCTTTAGAGGCGCCTGTTTGTTTTACTAAGTCAACGGATTTCAAGCTAAGTGCTCGCATCCGTCTCTTGATTCGTTCTGACATATCCATAGTTAAGCAATCTAAACCTTTCGAGGTTGAAAGTCCTATACAAAATTAGTTTACTGATCTAAACTTCTGTTCAATTCAATAAACGTCATAGCCAAGCTGGAACTAAATATGAAAAAAACTGACGCGATTAATTACTTCGGCTCAAGCATCAAACTTGCTGAAGCCTTGGGACTTAATAAGTCTGCTGTTTCTCAGTGGGGCGAAGAAGTTCCTGAGCTTCGTGCCTTTCAGCTTGAGCGCTTAACCGGTGGTGAATTGAAGGTTCATGCTGATAAAGCCATTGAATCCAATTCATCGTCTCAGGTTGCCTAGCTAACTAGTGTCTAAACAGGATAACTAACCCTATGAGTAAACTCACATTAAAGCGCCATAGTCTCTCATGTACCGATCCACTCTATGCCGCCCATGCGCTTGGGCACGATTACGGTGTAGATAAGCTAGCGAAGGATTTATTCCAGCAGCCCGGTGTGATGTACAACAAGCTCAACCCTGATAACGACAGCAATCACTTGTACTTACGTGATGCGATTCATCTAACTGAGTTGGCCGATGACGACCGTATTATTTCGGCGTGGTGCCATAGCCGTGGTGGCGTGTTCGTTAAGCTGCCTGCCGCGGTTAACTGTGATGAAGAGTTGAGCGATCAGCTGTTAATGATTAGCGAGCAGATGGGTATTGCACTGGCTGAAATCCGCGACTCCCGCGCTGATGGGGTGATCACCCCTGACGAGTTTGAACGTATCAGCCGCGAGCTGACCAACACAGTACGTGAAGTGTTGTCACTGAAAGCCGTGGTAAGCAGCCAAGTGCGGGAATTGCCTGATTTTGAAGAAAGGCAACTTGCTGGTGTGATTCACACGACCAAGCTTAGCGATCCTCTAATAGGGTCAGAAACCCTAACTAAAGAGCGCACAGCATGAGTGATATTGCAGATGTAGCTGCCATTGAGAATGACATTCACATTAAGGCCGCGCTGGGCGTTCGCCTGCCGTCATTGCCGTTTACTGGTTTTTGTCATTACTGCAAGAGCCCAATTCCTCATCAACAACATTTTTGTGATGCCGACTGTCGCCATGACCATGAGCGCCTAAAGGTTAATGGGAGAACGTGATGGCAGGTAGAAACTTAGTCTTTACGCCACGGTTTAACGCAAATCAGTTAACTGATAAGTCACGCGAAAAATCATACGAGATTATTCCTTACACGCCTGAAGAAGATGAAGCATTTGCACGGATTCAGCGCAATCAAGATATTGCTTTGCTGGCGAATGTGATCAGGCAGTCACCGACGACTAGTGCTGAAGGTATTGCAGCGCGGGTACTGGATGCGGGGTATCAGTTTTCAGGTAGTGCAGTGCAGTTGAAATAAGAAAGCCCACTAGAGCTGTGGAGGCTGTGGGCTTAATACCTAGAAACGTTTGAAGAAGTCGAGGTAAGGCAGATGTTACAAGAATCAATTAATAGCGTCAATCATGATGCTGGTGGCAGCAATGTGGTGCCGTTACGGCCCGTTGCTGACCACAAACAACAAGCGCGGGGTGGGGTGGTGAAAGCAGACTTGGATGATGGTTATTTACGACTCTCCAATACGCTGGTGGATGCCCTGTGCCGAACGAAATTGAGTGATCGTGAAAGCCGTGTTGTGTTTGCGGTTATCCGTAGAACCTACGGTTATGGCAAGGCCACTGATTGGGTTTGCTTAGAGCAATTATCCGACATGACGGGTATTACAACGAGCAATATTTGTCATGCGATTAAGTCGCTTACTGCGCGCGATATCATCATAAAAGATGGCCGTAAAGTTGGTGTTAACCCGATTGTTTCGGCGTGGCAAGACAAGAAGTCGCATTCGATTAACGGTAAAAAATCCACTATTAAAACCGACAATATTATTGTCGATTCTGACAATGCCATTGTCGAAACCGACAGCGTAGGTTGTCAGAACCGAGAGATACAAAAGAAAGACACTAATACAAAAGAAATACAAAAGATCTCTTCGTCGAACATTGCTGTCGCAATGGCCGACACACAGATAAAACCCGATGCCGCTGTTCAAACTCCAAACGGAAAGCTTTGGGGTACTCAGGACGACTTAACCTGTGCTGAGTACATCTTCAACAAAGTCCTGATTGTTAACCCCACTGCAAAGCAGCCTAACTGGCCTGACTGGGCAAACCAAGTGCGCTTAATGCGCGTGCAAGACAAACGCACTCACCATGAAATCTGCAAGCTGTTTAAGTTTGCCAATAGCGACTCATTTTGGGCGAGCAACGTGTTATGCCCAAAAACCCTACGTAAACAATGGGACAAACTTAACGCCAAACTGCTAGCGAGAACATCACATGAAACCACTGCAAACGATTCTGCCGCACACAATCAACGCTATGAGAACCCCACAGCCAGAGTATTCCGCGAACTGCGGGAAATGGCAGAGCAGCTCGAGCAGTCAACAGATCACTACGGTAGTGGCCACACAATTGATGCCGACTATGAACCTGTACAGTCGTGATTTTAGCAATCGGTTTGGTGCTGAGCTTGGCAGTGTAGTGGCGGAGTTTGTTAGCAAAATTGGCGAGGCAGGTTTGAGTGTGGGTGAGGTGATGATCGGTATTGAGGCGTTTAAACAACGCGCAGCGACCGCGCCGTGGAGCGTTAACCCAGCCGAGTTCGTTGCTATGTGTACGCCTACGCCTGAACAGTTGGGCTTGCCTAGTGCAGAACAAGCTTACCGGGAGTGTTGTTCACATGGTCGATGGCCGAGTGAGCACAATTGGAGCCATGGCGCTGTATTTGCCGCTGGCCGTGAAACGGGTTGGTATGAGCTGCAAAACCGTACTGAGCAGCAAACGTGGCCTTTGTTTAAACGTAATTACGAGGTGATGTGCCGCCGCGCGGTGAAGGGTGAAAGCTTTGATGCGTGCATTCCTAAGGCGCTTGCTGCCCCTGTAAACAAGCCAGTTGAAAATCAAAAGGCATGTTCGATTATCGCTGATCTGCGCCAAAAGTTTGGGCTAAGGACTGCCAATGGCTCTGGCAATTAAACCGTTACCTGCAGATGCGCCTGATTTTTATAGCGCTATTGTATCGCCAACTGCGGCTGCTAGCGTTGCGGACACAACAGTTAAAGATGCGGTTAACGATGCGGTGTTGTTTGTGCCGACTCAGTACTCTGCCGCTGATCTACTGGCACAAGGCTTTAGGTGTGCGCGTGAATATCCGCTGTTTTATCACTGCCGTAGTGGTGATTCAGACGCCAAGCGGATTCAACAGCACATGTCTGTTATTCCTCAGCAGTTTAAGCATTCAGTGTCGATCGAGTACGAACGCTTATTTGCCATTGGTGGGCGCGATGGTCGCTTTCAGGCGAATCGGTTTTTAGTGCAGCAGTCGAAGCATTTTAGAGGGGTAGTGGCGTGATTCGAATCGGTATTGATCCTGACCTCACTAAAAGCGGTGTGGCGACTGTCGTTAACGGCGAAATAGTGACGCTTAAAAGTATGGGGTTTAGTGAGTTGATTGAGTTTGTTATCAGCAAAAGCCATCTTCCTTGCGCTGTGTTACTCGAAGATGTGGATAACAAAAAGCCGGTATTCCCTAAGCGGTTAAGGCAGTCGGTAAAAGGACAAAACCCATTGCTTGCCTACGTTGGCCATGCACCTAGCCAAAGCGGATCTAATGCCAAGGTGAACATGAGTATTGCCGAGGACCTAGGCAAGGTGAAAGCCACGGCCAGACTGATTAAAGAAGTGCTTGAGGATAAGGGCATCAAAGTCACTTTGGTAAAGCCGCTGCGTGGTCCGATTAAAAAAGCCAAGGATAGCAGTGTTTATTTTAACAAGATCACCGGTTGGACGGGGCGCAGTAATGCCGACACTCGCGATGCTGCACTGATCGCCATGTTTGGGCAGGGGGAATGATGACAACTCTAAAATTATCGTTTGATGAGCGCATTGATAAAGCGATCGCATTCTATGTCACTCAACAGTTATCGATCATTGATTCCGCCCAACGTGCTGACGTTAGCAAAGGCGCACTCACTAGAGCGCTAAAAAAGCGCGGGGTTTTCCGTGATAGATCGGTTTTATGTGCTTCAAATCTTGAAAAGGCGATTGATTTATATGTTGGCGGCTATTCCATTTTAAAGGCGTGTAAAGAGGCAGGTGTCAGTAATTCTACGCTCAGTGATGCTTTGTATTTAAGAAAACTGGTGAGAGAAGATGTGACTCGCAAGCCTGAAAGCTCGGTATCGCGCATTGATCCGCTTGAATCGAAAGAGAGCCGTGTATTTCGCATGGCACTGGCCATTATTCACAAAAGTGCGGCACCGACTGCGCCATCACCTCAAGGGACTGACAGATGATATCGATAGAGCGCTTATTTGAGTTGTTGTCGCCCCGCGGTGTTGCGATTGGCGCTGCAGTCGGTGGCAAAGGGGTTTTTAGTAAGGAGGATGCTATGGGTGTTGTCGCGCAGGTGCAGGGTAAGTATTTAGTCGGCGTTAAAGTATTAGAGGCCAGTATTTGCGGCGATATTGATGCCGAGAATTTGCTGATCAACGCCTTAGCCAAACAGTATGAAACCGACTTTAGGCCTGTTGCGGCGACTGCGTTGGCAAAGCTGGCCGTGAATGAGGTTTGTGGATCCCGCGTTTGCACTAAGTGCCATGGCACTAAGCTGAATTATCACCGTAATGGTGAGTGCGTGCATTGCTGCGGTACCGGAAAGATGTTGAACACGGTTGAGCAGCTGACTAAATCGTTTTGTGATTTAAGCGGTACCAAGATCACTGCAGAACAATTTAGCCAGCATTTTTATGATCTCTACATGAGCGGCGTCGACACGCTGCACCAGCATCAAGCTGATGCAGAACGCCATGCCAAAAGAGTATTGCGCTTAGTCGCTGCTGAACATGAGCAGGTTAATTAATGAGTGAGCCAGATAACAGACTTAAATTTAAAGATGTCATATGGAGCCAAGGCCGTGTACTTGAAACAAGGACGACTCGTCTTTGGAGTAAGCAAACACTTGAACAAGTCAGCCGGATAGAACGCCGCTGCGCCTTTGCTCACTTTTATTTCCATGATGAAGGTCGCAGCCGTGAGCTTGTGTATCAATTTGATAGCGCTGAAGAGTGTGCGAAAGCGGTGAATGAGCACAACAAAGCGCTAGCTGAGGCACTATCTAAATGATTGAGACAGTAAACGACTTAGTTAAGCGCCTAGTTAAAGAAGCCGATCAACTCGAGTCTATGGGCTCGGTTGATTTGGCCTGTGGCGTTGAAGCTGCAGTGCGAGTGATCCGTGATGAACTGGATGCCAATAGCGCGATTGGTAATGCTGACAGCCACCGTATCGAGCCACTAGAACGCCAGAACAAACGCTTGATGGCGGTACTCGCCAAGCAGTCAGTATTGAATGAACGCTTTGATTTGCTCTGTAAAGACAGTGTGTTATCAACGCCTGAATATAAAGCTATGGTGCTTGCCAAAGAGGCGATTAAACGCCAGATCAATGCGCTGCCCAAGTGCAGAACCTGCCGCGGCGTTGGCAAAGTTAGGCCGATGTTTGAGCTGCATTGTTGTGATCAATGCGGCGGTGTTGGCGTGAATATAGCGGCCAATAATGAGCTGATTAAGCTGCAGCAATCCTTGATCCTGACTGAGTTTGAGTTGATTGAAAAACTGACTGCAGCGCTGTTTAAGGTGGGGTTATCACCTGCAGATAAAGAAGCCATTGCTATCGAGTACTTTTACGCGGATTGCCGCACTAACCTGAGGTGTGACTAATGGCCGTGACCTGTATTGCGTTAAGTGACGCCGCCATTAAACGGGCGGTTGCCGATCAGTCTATTACTGAAATCAGGGACCCAAGGTTTCCGCTGCGACTGCGTTTGGCGAGTTCACGCAGTCGTGGTAGCTGGCATTTAATTACTTATAAAGACGGCAAGGCAAATTGGGCTAAGGTTGCCGACTGGCCGCTAGTGAGCGCTAAGGCCATGCTGGATGATTTACCGTCGCTCAGCATGCAGCATAGGCAAGATCAGAGTGTGAAATTTAACACCTGGCTAAGTTGCGGCGGGTTATTGAATTGGTATTTAAGCCGGTCACAAACCGATACCAGTTTATCGTTGAAGCGTAAACGCAACATCAAGTGCGCCATCACCAAGCACTTAATCCCTGTGCTGGGTGATGTGATGCTGAGTGAGCTTAATCATCATAAGGTTGATGAACTATTGATTTGGCCTCTACAGGCTCGTTACGCATTGGGCAGCGTTCGCCAGTATTACGCGATTTTAAGTAAGGCCTTCAAACAGGCGACAGTGCTTAAGTTGATTAGTGATGATCCGCTGGCATCATTGAGTTTTACCGATTTTATCTCGACACCCATTGCGACTAAGCCGCCAAAACTACAATCCACTGATCTGCTGCAGCTGCTGACGAATATAGGTAATGCTAACGATGGCGCCGCCATGCTTATATTTATCATGCTGGCTTACGGTACCCGTATCGGTGAAACCCGTTTACTGCGCTGGACCTACTACGACGAGGCCAATGCTAAGTTGGTTATCCCTGCCGACATTACTAAGACGCATGCCCAACTGACTATCCCGATCACCCCATTAATGGCTGATGTATTACGTTGGCATAAATCCACGCAGGAAGCTGCAGGGTATCGCGGCGGGTATTTATTTCCGCATCCTTGCCGCAATGGTGGATTAGATGAACGGTCGGCGAATAGTTTGGTTAAGCAAGTGAGTAACAGTGAATGGACTGCCCATGATTTACGCAAGCTAGCAAGGTCGTGTTGGGCTGACTTAGGAATTGATTACATGGTGGCAGAGCAGATGTTAAACCACTCGATGACCAAGCTAGATCAAGCCTACATTCATACCTATTTAGCAGACCAAAAGAGAGCAGCAATTGAGTTGTGGCACAGTCATTTAATGGCAATTTACAACCCATTTATTGGTCGTGTGAATCAAGACAGTGCCAAGACAGGAATTAATTGTAAAACAGCTTAAACCGTTGGTGTAAGTGGTTTGCGGGTTGGTTTATGCATCTTCACAAAGGGAAGATATTTAATGAGTCAGACAATCGTTTTTATTGGTGGTGATGGTGTAGGTAAGTCGATGCTTGGAAGGGTTTTAATGCAGGCACAACTAAGCCATACCGTGGTGACAGTAGAACAAGATCGCCGGATGCATGTTGACGGGGACGTTAGTTTTTCAGTAGGGATATCTTTGCAAGAGTGCTTTAAAGATCCTGCTGAAATGCTTCCAATTAACCGCCGCAACAAATCAGATCGCAAACGCAATCGTGCTAATCGTTGGAGATAATGAAAATGAGTAAAGAACCATATTTTTTATTCGGTGATATCGAAACTGGCGGTTTTAATGATCGCCTTGATAGCGGTCAGTTGGGTATGGAGTATTACCCAATTTTTGAAATTGCCTTAGTCGTTACCGATAGAGAGCTCAATCAGGTTGGCTCTGCGCTGAGAGTTGTGGTCCATCAAGATGAGACAGCAATTAGCCGATCACATCAATGGGCCATCGATACTCACACCAAGAGCGGCTTGCTTGATGAAGTACGTCAGTCTGCTTGGTCGTTACTTGATGCTGAACAGCAGATCATCCACCATCTTCGCCAAATGGGTATTGAGGCATATAACCGAGAAACCAAACAAGGGGTGATCTTCGCTGGTAACTCAATCATGTTTGACCGTTCGTTCATTCTTTGCCAAATGCCAGAGTTGCACCAGTTCATGCATTATCGTCAATTGGATATTTCAGCATTGGCACTCGCTGCCATGGCATGGGCGCCAGAACTAGCCAAAGAGGCGATAGCAGCCAAGCAATATAAGCATGAAGCGTTGGCAGATATCAGAGAATCAATCGCCGAGCTTAAGTGTTATCGCCAGGCACTGTTTGGAGGCAATGCTAATGGCCTGTGATATTTGTAATTACATGTGAGGTGGACCATGACTAAAGATGAGTTAATTACTAAGCAGCAAATTGAAATTGAAGAGCTTAAATTGACAATAGATAGCTACAAGGCCACCTGTGATGCTGTTCGCGGGTATCTTTGCATGCCTTATCAGTGGAGTACCAAATGCCCAGATTTCCCAGAGGTTGCCATGAAAGGAATCGTGCAAGTAATACGAGCCATTGAGGATATATAACCATGAATACTGGATCATACGAGTCGTGGAGAGTTAGTTACCAGAGTAGTGAGCAGGCCGCGCGATCAGCTTTTACACAACTTCAGTCCCTATATTCTGACACTGATATGTTAAAGCGTGAATGTGCGCGGCTTAATGCTGAAATTGAGCGGCTGCAAAAACTAGATATATCTAAAAGTGGTGATGCCAATGGTCTGTGACATTTGTAGTGCTAATAAGCCAACTACGCCCCTAAGTGGACAATATCAAACCGCTGACATTAAAGAGGTTTGCCAAGAGTGTTTGTCTGATATCACTAAGCAGCACGATAAGATCAGAACCCATTGCATTGGGCTGATCCCGCTATTTTTTAAGCGCTATGTAAAGCTATACAGGTTTAATAAGCGAGGTGGCAAGTGATTGCCACCTATATCGCGGGGCCAATAAGTGGCAATGTCGAGACCAATAAGCTGGCGTTCTTTAGCGCAGCAGAGGAACTGGCCGCAACGGGTAGAGTAGTGTTGCACTCTGCAGGGTTGCCAGTTGGGCTCACTGAACCCCAGTACATGGATATTTGTTACGCCATGATTCGCGCCTGCAGTGAGATAGTGATGTTGCCCGGTTGGCGCAAATCAGATGGCGCCACCGCCGAGTATTACTACGCCAAGAAGATTGGGCTGAGGATTGTGTTAGTTCCAACTGGAATAGAAATAGGGATGAGTTTAGTTTGTTGATAGCTGAAAAATTAGATTAAAGAGTAGCAATATGCTAAATATTGTGACTATTTTTCTAGTTGAACATAAGGTAATCATGAATTTAGCAGTAAAGGAAATTGTAGAAATTTATACTTCTAATCCTAATTATAGGGCTGAAGTTATCGATTCTCTTGGGTATGCGGGTGGTGATGATGCCGTTGAAGCTATTATGCGTATCTATGCACTTCATCCTAATTTTATAGAAGCAGTTCTAAAAGCTTTAGGGAGAGCAGGTGGTGATAAAGCGGTACAATCCATAATGAGTATTTATCGAATACACCCTAACTTTAGGGCGAAAGTTTTGGAGGCCTTAGGGCAAGCAGGAAGAGGCTGTAAATAAACTTCGATAGTTAGCTCTATCTAATGTAATTAAATCTTTGAGAGCTAATATTGATAGTCACTGAGGATTAGACATGTAGACATTATCAATGTTTAGTGACGTCAATAATCAGTTAACTGATAACTAAATCATTCAAAATTTGCTAACTACAACTCAAGCGCTATAATCACTGTAATTATATACAGTGATTTGGTGCTTTTATGCGTGTTTTGCCCTTTATAGCTTTACCAGCACACGCTGGGGTTCATGGCTTTGAAAGCCCTGCAGCAGAATACACACAGCTCGGTTTAAGTCTGGACGAGCTTTTAGTGCAACATCCTAGCGCTACTTACATTGGTATAGCGCAGGGGGATTCGATGCAAGGTGTTGGCATATTTGACGGTGACGTACTCATTGTGGACAGGCATGTTACAGCTCAACAAGGTAACGTTATCGTTGCAACGCTGAACGGCGAGTTCGTGTGTAAAATCTATGATAAAGCCAGAAAAATGCTTCTATCTTCTAATGAACAACAGCAAGCCGTTGAGGTTAAAGATTACGATGACTTCCGTATTGAAGGGGTTGTAACTCGGTCTGTTAGGTTGCACACCCATTGTTCTATATTGGCGTCACAACTATGTATGCCTTAGTTGACGCTAACTCATTTTACTGCAGTGCAGAGCAAGTCTTTCGACCAGATTGGCGCGGTAAGCCAATGATCGTTCTAAGCAACAATGATGGATGTATCGTTGCCGCGAATAGACAAGCAAAAGAAGCTGGTATACCTAAATTTGCGCCTTACTTTCAAGTAAGAGACCAGTGTCAGAAACTCGGTGTTATTGCTTGTTCTTCAAATTACGAGCTGTACGCCGACCTATCGTCCAAGATGATGGAAATTATTGGTCGGTTTGCACCGGATCAGCATGTGTATTCCATCGATGAAAGCTTTCTGTCATTCAAGCATTGTTATCCGGCAATTAAGTGCCTAAAGACACAAGGACAGTTAATCCGCCGTGCAGTATGGAAAGAGGCTCGCTTACCTGTATGTGTTGGCATTGCTGCTAGCCTAACGCTGGCAAAAATTGCCAACCATGCAGCTAAAAAAATACCGGGTTATAGCGGTGTTTGCGTCATTGATAATGAGGTAGAACGGTTAGCAATTTTAAAACAAACACCCGTTGGCGACGTATGGGGAATTGGTCGGCGGATTAGTAAAAAGCTTGAGTTAATGAGCATCAACACCGCTCTTGATCTTGCTAAAATGCCAGCAGGACTTGCGAGAAAACAATTCAGCATTGAGATTGAACGCACAGTGCGCGAACTCAATGGGCAGGAATGTAAACAATGGGACCAAGCCAGAGCGGATAAACAACAGATATTCTCCACCCGATCAGTTGGCGAAAGGATTATTGATTTTGATTCACTCCTGCAGGCATTGAGTAAACATGTCGCAATTGCCGCATCCAAGGCAAGGGCGCAAGGCTCAAGTTGTAAATCAATGCTACTGTTCGCCAGCAATTCTCCTTACGACGAACATCCTGCAAGTTTTAAATCTATTGTTCACTTCCCCTGTGCTACTAACTGCACTGTCGAAATGACCAGAGCGATGACAGCTGCTGCACCTAAATTATTTAGAGAAGGTGTGAGATATTACAAGATCGGCATTGGGCTCATTAATCTAAGTTGTGATAAGTATCAGCAATTCGACTTATTTAACGCGCCGAAAGCAGATCCAGCTTTGATGCAAACACTTGATGGCATTAACTTACGCTATGGTCGTGATACCTTGTTCTTAGCCGCTCAGGGTATCGAACAAAAGTGGGCAATGCGGCGTGAGCTACTGACGCCACAGTACACTACCAAGTGGGGCTGTTTGCCTAGAATAAAGTGTTGAAGTTAATCTTAAAAACATGGTGTAAATATGAATAATATTGAAGCATTTAATTTGGCTGTAAAAGAAATTCTAGGAGTATGCTATGAGGGATTTCCTAGGCCTGTATGTGTGAATCATTACTACATTGCAGGAAAAGTATCAGAATACTTTTCTGAATTTCAGTTTGATAATGAAAGCTCTATGGAGCTTCATAAATTATGTCGTTCAACAGCCGATTGGCTTGAAAAGGCAGATTATATATGGGCGGAACATAAAACTGCCCAAGAATTTGGCTCAGTAACTTTAACGCCTAAGGCGTTTGAATTATTAAATTTAATACCTGAATCCCTAAAATCTAGCGAGTCGTTAGGGAGTATACTGATCGGTGGAGTAAAAGAAACTAGCAAGGCTGGAGCTTTAGCTGCAATCCGAGTCCTTCTATCTGAAGGCGTTAAATTAGCTATTAAGTCGGCAACATAGAAAATATATATGCAAAGTTAATTGTCTTAATTGTGACCTGTGATGTTGAATAAATGTAAATATAATTTAAATTATAACTATCTATTAAGTCCAATAGATAGGCATGGATTTACATCTAACCAAGGAGCAGGAAGTGACAATAAATCTTCAGATAAAATGTATCAATAAGACTGATCGAGCAAGTGCACACGAAAGAATCAGTCATGTTGGAGGATTAAACCCAGGTGGTACAACTTGGAAAATTACTTTAGATGATGCGATTAAAGGGATCGAGTCCGAGAAGTGGAATTTTTTTGTCAGTGTTGATGAGCAGTCAGTTTGGGTTATCATTGCCACCAGTGCCAAGGGTAATAAATATTTGAAAACTGAGAATGATGGTGAGCAGCCAAATAATCTACTTAGTTTGCCTGAGTGTCCATAAAGGCTCATCAGCATCTATTGACCCAGCCGCATAGATTTACTATCGTGCTATAACAATGCGGATTAAAGCATCTAAAGCCACCTTAAAGGTGGTTTTTGCATTTCTGCACCTTAAATTATTGTTCAACTTGAAGCCTCAGCATCTGCTGGAGTTTTTGTTTTGGGGCATCTATGAATAAGATTTTGATGAGTGTTGCCAATCCAAATGGATTCAAGCTCGAATTATTGCTTAAACAATTGCAAGAAGAAGTCGCCGAGAAGACGGCCCGTGTTGCACATGATAAAAGCGAATTAGCTGAGAAGGTTAAGTCAAATAACCTTCAAATCATCAAACTATTAGCTGAAGCTGAAGCATTGCAGTTAGAAAGCTTTAAGCTCATGGCCGCAAAAGCGCCAGATACAGGTCCTTTAGGTTCACCACGGATCGGAAAGTAAAAGCATGCGCAATAAGATGATAGTCACAGGCCTTAGCCTATCAGCTGCAGCATTCATTACCTTGGTCACGTCAGAAGGGTTTGCACCAGTCGCTACAGTTCCTGTGCAAGGAGATAGGCCGACTGGGGGCTTTGGTTCTACGTATCACGCCGATGGTCGGCCCGTAAAGCTTGGTGAGAAATTCACACCTATTAATGCGCTTACAACAGCTAAGGCTCACATCTCAAAGGATGAGGAACGCTTCCGCAATAGCTTACCGAATGCTGAGCTTAACCAAGCATCTTACGATCTCTATATCGATTGGGTTTACCAGTACGGCATTGGCCGATGGTCTAACTCACCCATGCGTGATCATGTAATCAAAGGCGAATATCAACAGGCATGTGATGCGCTTCTGCTTCCGCAGTATCGCACTGCCGCTGGCTATGACTGTTCAACGCCTGGCAACAAGCGCTGCTATGGAGTATGGGTTCGAGTGCAAGAGCGGCATAAGCGCTGCCTTGACTCACTGCAGTAGATTGACTCTAAATAATATCCAACACAACGCGATTAGAAGCGATTTCAGAAGGGTTTAATTTCATGATGCCAGCGTTCAAATCTTTCGGTAAAGGCTCTGTAATCAACGCATATGAATCGGTTGAGGCTTTGTCAGTGGGGGTGGGGCGGGTCGAAACCTTGGGGCTTTTACCTAACTGACCGTGCGCTCCCATCTTTATACAAAACCGCGAAATGAAACCTTTTTTTCTGGCGCAGGAAGGTCTTGAAAATGTTCAGTACATTAAAGAATAAAATCATTGCGTTAGTTATCGGTTTGCTGGTCGTTACTATTCTGGCTTTAGGTGTGTTTTTGAGGATAAATCAGGGTCAAATAGCACTGTTAAAGAGTGATTTGGCTAGATCAGAGCAATCAAGGGAAAACTTGCAAAAGGATTTGACTTCTGTTTCAGACTCGCTTGAAGTTGCTGAAAAAGATAAAGAAAACTTGTTATCCAGCCTTAGCTTATTAGCGAAAGCATTAAGCGATCGAGAACGTGATCGAAATGAAATTAAGCAGGAATTTGCCGCAAGCAATAAAGAATTGAAGCAAATTTTTAACGGGGCCAGTGATGAAAAAACGAAATCTTGGGGCACTGCTGATATCCCTGCAGATCTTAATAGGGTGCTCGAGCGTTCAGCCAGATGTGCGAACCGTTACCGTTACCAAGATAAAGTATGTTTTCCCACCACAGGAACTGATCAGCCAGTGCCTAGCGCCACGATATTCCAGCAAGAAAAACCAAGAACTTTCTGAATACACCAATTCGTTGATTGAAGTGATTTCATTGTGTGACCGAGATTGGTTAGCACTAGAAACATGGATTAAAAGCGAAAAATCAAAACTGTCTACCGAGTGATCGGAGGCTAACAATGAATATCAAACCATTGGCGCCAATTATGGATAAAGCTACGACAACCGGAAGCTATATTGCTTCGATCTCAACAGCAATAGGCGGCTTTTTGTCACTCAATAATATTGCGTTGTTGCTTGGTATCGCATCAACAATCGCTTTATTCGTAGTTCAATTTCGTCTCTCGCGAGAAAAGAAAAAACAAAACCGAGAATTTCACGAAGCGAGAATGGCCGCGATTAAGCAAGGCAACTTAAAAGTAATCAATATGGATGATGGCAATGAATAAAGTCGTAGTGGTCTTTAATGGCGCTATTGTTTCAGTTCCAGCTGTCGAATCTGATATTGGTAATGGCGGCAATGGCGCAAAATCATTAGTGCCATTGGTACCCGCTGATTGGGTTGATGTAACTGCATTAAATGCGGCATACCCAACATTTCAGGGCAGTACCAAGCCGCCAGTTATCAACCAAAGCACTCAAGACGATTTAATTGAGCAAATGAAAGCCTTAACCGCTGCCATTAACGCCCAAACTACAGCGATCAGTCAGCTGGTAAACAGTAATCTTGAAATCGTTGATCAGATGATTGCCACAGGTCCAGAAGAAGAAAACCTATCAGGCTATTTAGATGGCTCAGATGAGTTATGAGTCAAAAACCTAGCTGGCGTGATGACAAGCGTAAAACCGCAGAGCGCGGGTACGGTGGACGTTGGCAAAAAGCCAGAGAAACATTCTTAAGTCGTCACCCGCTTTGTTGCTTCTGCGAACAAAAAGGCAAGATCACAGCCGCGACAGTCGTGGACCACAAAATTCCACACCAAGGTGATCAAGCCTTGTTCTGGGACACCAACAACTGGCAACCGCTTTGTAAGCTTTGCCACGATAGCACTAAAAAAATAATGGAGAATAGAGGGGTAAAGCCAGGCGCTGATGAAAGCGGCAAGCCTACAGACCCTAACCACCATTGGAATAAGTAATTGAGGTGAAAAGTGGCAGTAGGAAGAAAAACCACCCCCACTGCGCTCAAGCTAGTTACAGGGAACCCAGGCAAGCGGCCACTCAATAAAAAAGAGCCGAAATTGCAAGCTGGTATTCCTCGCATGCCAGCTCACTTAAGCCCAAGAGCCAAAGCCGCATGGAAGAAACTCACCCAACTGCTAAAAGACATGGGCGTTCTTACCCTTGCCGATGGTATGGCCCTTGAGCGTTTATGTGATGTTTACTCCGAAATCCTTGAGCTCAGAGACGAAATTAAGCAAAACGGAAGAACCTACCAAAGTATCAAAATCATCGGCGAAAACATCGATGAAGAAACCAAAGAATTTACGCAAGTCGAGCAAATGCTAATGAAGGCTAACCCAGCCGTGCAAATGCTGGCTGATGCCGATCGGCGCTTTAGAGCCTATCTCGTTGAATTTGGGCTAACCCCATCAGCCCGTAGCAAAGTACAGGTAACTGATGGCGCCAAGAAAAAAGACGAAGTCGACGAATTCTTCGGATGATATAGAAGATCGCGTCACTCGTTGGGCCAAGCAAGTTGAATCAGGTGAGTTCTTAGCGGGGCCAGACATCCGCAACGCCTGTAAACGGCATTTAAAAGACATAGAAACAGGCCACGAACGTGGTCTTTATTTTGACTTAGCCGCAGCAAACCGCGCGATCAGCTTTTTCCCAAAAGTATTGCGCTTAAGTGGCGGTGATCACGAAGGTAAGCCGTTCCATCTTCTAGATTGGCAAGCCTTTATTGTTGGCTCCTTGTTTGGTTGGAAAGATGCCGACCATACCCGCCGATTCCGCATGTGTTATGTCGAAAGCGGCAAAGGATCAGGTAAATCACCGCTAGCAGGTGGAATAGGGCTTTATGGTTTAGTCGCTGATGGCGAGGCAAGTGCGGAAATTTATGCCGCCGCGACCAAAAAAGATCAGGCCATGATCTTATTCCGCGATGCGGTTTCCATGGTCAACCAGTCGCCGCAGTTAAGCTCAAGATTAAAAAAATCTGGAACTGGCCAGAGCGTTTGGAACCTAGCCTATCTAGAAAAGAACTCATTCTTTAGGCCAATCAGTTCAGACAACGGCCAATCAGGCCCACGTCCACACATGGCGCTGATTGACGAAGTTCACGAACACAAGAATAACAACGTCGTTGAAATGATGCGCGCCGGCACCAAAGGCCGCAAGCAAGCGCTGATCTTCATGATCACCAACTCAGGCCACGACCGCACCAGCGTTTGTTACTCATACCACGAATATGGCAAGGCCATTTGTGCGGGTACCAAAGAAGATGACTCCTTCTTCGCCTTTATCTGTTCTCTCGATGAAGGTGACGACCCGATTAATGACGAAAGTTGCTGGCAAAAAGCTAACCCGTCACTAGGGCACACCTTCACGCATAAATATCTGCGCGAACAGGTTACCCAAGCCAAGGGTATGCCAGCCAAAGAGAGCATTGTCAGGCGCTTAAACTTCTGTCAGTGGGTAGATTCTGCCTCACCTTGGTTATCCGCCGACACATGGACAGGTCGTGAAGATGATTTTGATATCAGCGAACTCTTCGGTGAAGAGTGCTACGGCGGGCTCGACTTATCAGGTACCCGAGATTTAACGGCATTAGCGCTTTACTTCCCGCGAGTAAAAACGTTGTTAGTCGAGTTTTGGACACCAAAAGACACATTACTTGACCGTGAACGCACCGATAACGTGCCGTATTCAGCATGGTTAAGGCAAGGTTTTATCCATGCACCACCCGGGCATGCAGTGGACTACAGCTTTGTCGCCGAACGCATCGCCGATTTATCTGCCCAGTTCGATATCAAATGCATCGGCTTCGACCAATACCGGATTAACTACTTAACGCCAGCGCTAACAGAGGCAAACGTATTTATCCCGCTGGTTAAGCATGGGCAGGGCTACTACAAAGCATCCGAATCAAACCTGTGGATGCCACGCTCAATTGAAGAGTTCGAAAAGCTGATCACCAGCAAGCAGATCAGAATCAAAACCAACCCATGCCTAAGGTGGAACGCAGCAAGCGCAGTGCTTGAGGCCGACGCCAAAGACAACCGTATTTTTACCAAGAAAAAATCCACAGGCCGCATCGATGGCGTAGTCGCCGCCGCAATGGCAGTGGGAACGGCATTAGAGTCAGATGGCATAGATGATACCGAAGATTGGTTAGCAGCGATAAAGGACCCAATTTACTAATGAACACACCACTTGCTCTATTCATTGTCCTAGCGCTCATAGGTTCATTACTGGCTGTCGCAGGCGTTTACATCCTTTTTGGGCTTGGCTGGTCATTGCTAGCGGGTTCATTGTTTGCATTCGCTAGCGCTTCATTTTTACGTAAAGGAATGACCGCGTGAAACCAACCAACTCACTAGGTTCAGTCATTGCGAAAGCGGCAAGCCAGCCATTTGCATCGTTAGATAGTTTTATGGGTAAAACCTTAAGACTCACAGACGGTGATTTTTGGTCGCAATTAATGGCAACCTCAAAAAGCGGAAAAACGGTTAATGTGAACACCGCCATGCAGCTTGCAGCTGTTTGGGCCTGTGTTCGCCGCATTGCTGAAACAGTTGCAATGCTGCCATTGGGGTTATACGAGCGCCAAAGTGATGGCGGCAGAGTACAGGTTCAAAGCAGCCTATCAAATGTATTAAGTCTTAAGCCAAATGCTGACATGACAGCAATGCAGTTTTGGGAGGCCGTCATTGCCTCATTGCTTCTAAAGGGTAATGCATTCATTGAGATCCACCGTTCAGGTGCCGACATTATTGCACTCGATTTCCTTATGCCACACCGCATGGATATCGATCTCGCCGACAACGGCAGCCTAGTGTATTGGTACACGCCTCGAAAGGGTAAAAAGCGCCAAATCGAAAAGCAAAACATGATGCACATTCCCGCATTCTCGCTGGATGGTTTGATTGGCTTATCGACCATTTCCTATGGCGCCAATGTGTTTGGTGGCGCTATGTCAGCCGAAGATGTTAGCGCCAATACCTTTAAAAATGGGATGACAAAAACAGTCGCCTTCAAGGTAGATCGCATATTAAAACCTGATCAGCGCGCAGAATTTCGTGAATATGTAAAAACTATCACTGGCGCAATGAACGCGGGTAAATCCCCCGTACTTGAGCAAGGTGTTACCCCTGAGTTGATTGGCATCAACCCGATTGATGCCCAGTTACTCGAGTCGCGAAACTACAGCGTTGAAGAAATATGCCGCTGGTTTTTAGTGGACCCTTCATTAATTGGTTTTGGTGGTAAAGATAGCAATTGGGGCACAGGGTTAGAGCAAAAGATGATCGGCTTTGTCACCTTAACCTTATCGTCTTGGATCCGCCGCATTGAGCAGTCAATTAGCATCAACTTGCTCACTCCAGCACAGCGTCAAACTCAGTACGCTCAATATAACCTTGAAGCCCTGCTTCGTGGCGATAGCGCATCACGGGCAGAGTTCTACAGCAAAATGACTCAAAACGGCATTTATACCCGTGACGACTGCCGCGTTAAAGAAAACTTACCGCGCCGTGGCGGCAATGCCGATGTGTTAACTGTTCAAACCAACTTAGCCCCCATAGATCAGCTGGGTGCTCAATCTGAATCTGCAAAAGTACAAGCCGCATTAAATAGCTGGCTTAATCAAGACAACCAGGGGTAAACCATGCCATTTCCAAAAAGCTTCTCGCAGAGCGGAGTGCGCTGCGATATTTATCCGCGTGCGCAAGAGCTGTGGAACCCAGCGATTCAGGCCGCGGTTGAAAACACTGAATCTACCATTACGGTTTACGGCATCATTGGCGAGGACTGGTATGGCGAAGGCGTCACACTGAAGCGTATCGATGCTGCGCTACGCAGTATCGGCGCAGATAAAGATGTGACCGTCTACATCAATTCTCCCGGTGGCGATATGTTCGAAGGTATCGCTATTTATAACCGCTTGCTTGAGCACAAAGGCAAAGTGACCACCAAAGTGCTTGGCCTCGCAGCTTCTGCTGCATCCGTCATTTACATGGCGGGTGCTGATGATGCGCGCTTTGTCGCCAGCTCTGCCTTCCTGATGATCCACAACTGCTGGGTATTTGCCATCGGTAACCGCCATGCATTGCGAAACATTGCGGATGACATGGAAGAATTCGATGCTGCCATGGTCGATTTGTATGTTGAAGGCAGTGGGCAGAGTGAAAAAGCCATAGCAACCATGATGGATGAAGAAACCTTTATCCGCGGCAAAAAGGCCGTAGAACTTGGCTTTGCGGCTGGCACCTTATCCGCTGCTGAAATTGGCGAATCAACCGACAACACCAGCGCGAACTCACTACGAAAAGTCGATGCCGCCATGGCAAAAGCAGGCGTTCCGCGCAGTGAACGCCGTCAACTATTGCAAGATTTAAAGTCCAGTACGCCGAGCGCTGCTGGCGGCATCACGCTAAATGCTGATGTGTCCGATACGCAAAACGCTGTCGCCCCCGATCTAACTGCGTTAATCAACGCATCAAACACCATTTTATCTAAATAACTGGAGGCGATTATGCCAAACCCAAATTTTGAAAAACAAGTAGAAGAATTAGGTGCCAATCTAACTAAGATTGGTGATCAAATTAAATCGGCGGCAGAAGAAACCAATAAGCAGATCAAGGCTTCTGGTGAAATGCATGCCGAAACCCGCGATAAGGTCGATAAGCTGCTGTTAGAGCAGGGTTCCATGCAAGCTCGCTTGCAAGAAGCTGAGCAAAAGCTGCTTAAGGGGCCGCAAAGTCAGCAAGAAGAACGTGAAATGTCGATCGGTGAGCGAGTAGCGAAAGACAAAGAAATGGAAGGGGTAAACAGCTCTTTCCGTGGTAGTCGTCGTGTGCAAATGCCACGTTCAGCGATTACTTCCGCCACAGGTTCAGGCGGTGCATTAGTTCGTCCTGATCGTATGGCAGGTATCGTTGCACCTCCACAGCGCACCTTCACGATTCGCGATTTGATTGCACCAGGTCGAACTGGTAGCAACAGCGTTGAATATGTGAAGGAAACTGGCTTTACCAATAATGCGGCCCCAACTGCTGAAAATACTCAAAAACCGTATTCTGATATCACTTTTGGTTTAGTGAATAATGCAGTACGTACCATCCCGCATCTTTTTAAAGCCAGCCGCCAAATCTTGGATGATGCCGAGCAATTAGCTAGCTACATCGATGCTCGTGCTCGTTACGGCTTAATGCTTGCTGAAGAAACGCAACTGCTGTACGGCAACAATACTGGCGCTAACCTGCACGGTATTATCCCGCAAGCCAGTGCTTACGTTAAACCAGCAGGTGCAACAGTCACTGCGGAGCAGCATATTGACCGCATTCGTCTTGCAATGCTACAAGCTGCTTTAGCTGAATACTCCTCCGACGGTATCGTACTCAATCCGATCGACTGGGCTGTGATTGAAATGCTTAAAGATAGCAATGGGAATTACTTAATTGGTAGACCTCAAGGCCAAACATTCGCAACCTTGTGGAATCGTCCTGTTGTAGAAACTTCTGCGATTGTGCAAGACGAGTTCTTAGTCGGTGCCTTCCAAATGGGCGCGCAGATCTATGACCGTATGGATATTGAAGTCCTAATCTCTACCGAGAACGACAAAGACTTTGAGTTAAACATGGTGACTATCCGTGCTGAAGAACGTTTAGCACTAGCAGTTTATCGCCCTGAAGCATTTGTCACTGGCGATTTCACCTTCGCCTAACAGCGTAAAATCACTTAACTGATAACTAAAAGCACAAAGGCCGAATATCTTCGGCCTTTGTCGTTTTTATCAGTATCAATTTATAGGAGCAATACCATGGCTAAAATTCTCGCCATTGCACTTAAGTCCTTTTACTTTGAAAAAGAAGTAAAAACCCGCGCATCAAAACCATTTGAAGTGGATGAACATCATTTCAATGAGCTAAAGCACAACAAATTAGTTGAGCGCGCACCGGAAGAAAAAACAGAAGAAGTAGACGCTAAGGCCGCTGCAGAAGCTGAAGCCAAGGCAAAAGAAGAAGCAGATGCTAAGGCCGCTGCCGCTGCTGCAAAAAAAGCTAAAGCTTAATCAGTTATTCAGGAGTCCTCAGTGAGCACCATTTCCCTAGAGCAAGCCAAGCAATTTCTTGACGTTATCCACGATGAGGATGATGCCAAACTGCAATTATTGCTCAATGCCGCCGAGGATGAAGCCTGTCAATTTATGGGAAGGGAATCCCTTACTATTCTGCTTGATCAAACGACTGCAGAGCTGCCAGCAAGTATCACTATGGGCGTAATGATTTTACTGCAAGCAAACTATCAAGCAACACCAGAAGATGCGGCAAAACTGCGCAAAGCAGCAGAAATAAAATTAACGCCTTATCGAATTGGTTGGGGCATCTAATGCTAGCGCATCGTTTACGTCACCGGGTTCATATCCAACAACCGATAAAAACTCAGGATCCCCAATCAGGTGGTGATCTCATTGAATGGCAAACCCTCATGTTAGGGGTAAAACCTCTCGATAAGCTCGCTGCAGAGGTATTAACCGGCGCTGGTCGAGAATTATTTGCGGCAGATGCCAAACAAGCTGAAACCAGCGCAAGAATTAATTTTCGTTGGTTCCCCATTGATTTAAGCCTTTTATACCAATGCCGCATTTTATGGGATGGCAGAACCTACGATATCCAATCGGTAGAAACCGACATAACAGGGCGTCAAGAGTGGCGCTTGCGCTGTAAAGATGGCGTTAATCAGGGGCTTTAAGATGAATACTAATCATAAGTTCACCATTGAAAATACCATAGAAATTGGTAAACCCGTTGAAGTGTTTTTAAACGGTAAAAAAGTAGATGGCTGTATTTATGCCGATACCAAAAAAGGCAAAGTGGTGTTTCATCCTATGCCACTTAAGGTCCATAAGCATAAAAAAAAAGTGATCTGTAAAACTCGCTACGGCAAGGTGACAGTAAAGTATTTACCCAAGGTACATTTGCGAGACTAACTATGGCCGCAAAATTTGATTTCAGTCTCATTGGCTTAAAAGAAGTTAAAGCCAAAATGAACAAGGTTAGCCAAACTGTGCTTGATACGGGTACTCGTACCGCGCTGCGTAAAGCCGCTGGCATCGTCAAAAAAGCGGCTCAAGAAAATTCGCTCAATGTGGACGATCCCAAAACAGGCAGGCGCATTCGCGACAACGTCACCCTACAGTTTGCTAGCCGGCTATTTCAAAACGAAGGTGTGATCATGTACCGAGTGGGTATTGCCACCAATCGGGGCCGTATTCCTACACCGAACGCCGACGAGGGCGCGCGCGGTAATACCCCACACTGGCATTTAGTCGAGTTCGGTACCGAACACGCCCAAGCACAGCCATTTATGCGTCCGGCACTGGCCAATAACATCAATCAAGTGATCGGCCGTTTTACAGTTGAATTTGATAAAGAACTCGATAAGGCACTTTCATGAGTATGGCGCCCATTTTTGTCGTGTGCCGAGCAAGCACGGCGGTAACTGACTTACTCGGTACCAATCCAACACGGCTTTATCCCTTTGGCCAAGCGCCGCAAAACGTAGCCAAGCCCTATGCGGTTTGGCAGGTGATCGGTGGTAGCCCTGAAAACTATATCTCAGGCCGACCCGATACCGACACCTTTGCACTGCAAGTGGATGTGTATGCCGATTCAGGCAATTCGGCTAATGCCGTGGGTGATGCAATTCGCTTCGCCACTGAATTAGAGGCGCATACCACCAATTACAACGGTGATAGTCGCGACAAAGAAACAGGCAATTATCGTCACAGCTTTGACATCGATTGGATAGTCACACGCTAGCCCACTAAACACCATTTCATAAAACCCAAAGCCTCTGCAACCGCAGGGGCTTTTTTGTATCTGCCGTAAGGCTATTGTTAGGAGCACACACATGAGTATGAAAACGCAGGGCACACAGCTCTATGCAATCGATCCGGCAGATGATTCCATTTTAGGCGTCATCGCGGTGACTAGTATTGATGGTATTGACAGTGCCGTTGATTCCATCGAAACCACCCCGCTTGAGGCCATGGCCCGTGAATTTGAATCAGGCCTAAAATCACCTGGTGCGGCCACCTTTGGCATCAACGTTGACCCACGCCTAGCTAGCCACCTGCGCTTGCATCAATTAAAAACGGCAGGCACAACCCTAAAATGGGCGATTGGCTTCAGTGATGCTGTTGGCACTCCGCCAACTGTTACCACTAAAGACTTCACCTTACCTACAACCCGTACTTGGATCACCTTCGAAGGTTTTATGACGGCCTACCCATTTGGGTTTGCACAAAACGATGTGGTTAAGTCAACCATCGGCATTCAGGTGTCTGGCGATCCTGTGTTGGTGCCAGCGACTGTTACGCCTTAATCATAGGTAAGCCTGATTAACCTGAATTAAGCCCACTTAATCAGTGGGCTTTTGTTAACCGTATTAACTTAATCCTAAAGGAACAATCATGGAATTAAGTGTTGCTAGCCTTATACAGTCGGGTTCCTATTCTCCCGCAAAGCCGGAACGCCGCGAAATTTCGTGGATCAACCAAAATGGCGAAACCTGCACCGCATCGGTATACATCCGTAAAAAGTCATTCGTCACAGCCAACATAGAAGCTAACAACTACCACAGTGGTATTGATTCACTTACTTCGCGCATTGTTTCCAGTGTTGCCGATGAACACGGCAAACCCTTATTTGAGATTGACGACATTCTAGGCAATGACGCCCATGGCCCAATCTGCGACTCACTCGGTATGGCACTTATTGGTGCAATTAACGAAGTGAATGGTTTCGGGTTAAAACCTGACCCAAAAGCCTTACCGCCGACGACGAATTCTGGCACGAGCTCGTCCTCGCAGGCGTTGGCGGACGAACCATCGAAGAAGCCCAGCAAAACCTCACACATCGAGAAGTCATCAACTGGATCGCCTACCGAGCAAAGTTCGGCCCCTTAAGCCTTCAAGCACGGCAAGAGCGCATTGCTGCCGCGCAAATGCACCACCTTAATATCATTCACGGCGGCAAAGCTGATCTTGAACACTTCATGCTGTTCAGCCAGTTGGATGCCGAACCGCAGCAAGAAGCCACCGTTGATGACGTACTGCTGATGCTAAAAGCCAGTGCCATCAAGAAATAAAGCAATAAGGCCAAGGACGGCCAACCCAATGCAGTAAAACCAAAGTCCTTAAACCAAGCAGGAATACCCATGGCAAATAAGTCACTCGGCACACTAACGCTAAACATGGTTGCCGAAACGGGCAGCTTTGTTGAAGGTATGAGTAAAGCTGAGCGTGCATCATTAAAGGCTGAAAATGCGACAGCCAGAATGGTGAAACAGATTGATCCGCTGATATCACAGCTATCTAGCCTAGAAGTTCAGCAGCGCCGTCTTGCAGAGTTAAATGACAAGGGAATATTTAATGGTCGTGAGTTCGAGATCTTATCGGAACGCTTAGAACAAACTAAAAATGCCACGTATGAAGCAAACTCGGCTTTTGCAGATCAATACAAGCAGATCAACCGAGTCGTCAGCCAGCTAGACCCTGCAATCGCTAAATATGCCGAATTAGACAACATGCAAGCGCGGTTATCTGAAGGCGTAAAAGTGGGCGTTATCAGTGGCGAAGATTTCACAAAATATA
This sequence comes from Shewanella baltica, assembly GCF_900456975.1. Taxonomy (NCBI): domain Bacteria; kingdom Pseudomonadati; phylum Pseudomonadota; class Gammaproteobacteria; order Alteromonadales; family Shewanellaceae; genus Shewanella; species Shewanella baltica. The sequence goes on along the minus strand of NZ_UGYM01000002.1, from coordinate 2,728,438 downwards.
ATGCTCAGCTATCAACAATGCGTGAAGAGTATGACAGAGCATATACCGCATCAGGTCGGCTGCAATCTGCTCAGCAAAAAGAACAAGTTGAACTGCAAGGGCTATTGCGCCAGTTAGATCCAGTAACAGCAAAACTGGCAGAGTTAGAATCTCAAAATACTAAACTATCAGCGGCTTTCGCTGCAGGTAATATAGATAAGGGACAATACGATAGCGCAATAGTAAAACTTAACCAAATGCGCTCGGCCATTGATGGCACAACAGAAGCGCAGATGAAGGCTGAAGCGGCAACCAAGCAACAACAGTCAGAATTACAACGGCTGCAGCAAAGACTTGATCCTGTCATCTTTGAAATTAGAGAGCTCGATAAAGCGCAAGAGTTATTAAGGGCTAGCTCAGCTAAAGGCTTAATAAATTCATCTGAATATGACCTTTACTCTAAACGTTTAGCAAAAATGCGGAGTGAAGTTGGAAATACAAGCATTGAGTTTGATAAAAATGGTTTGTCAGCTAAGCAAATGTCATTCGCTTTGCGCGGTATCCCTGCTCAGTTTACCGATATAGCCGTATCGCTCCAAGGTGGTCAAAATCCATTAACGGTATTCTTACAGCAAGGCGGTCAGCTAAAGGATATGTTTGGCGGCGTGGGCCCAGCGGCTAAAGCCATGGGCGGCTACATACTTGGATTAATTAACCCATTAACCATTGCAGCCTCTGCCGCTGGCGTAATGTCGCTGGCGTATTACCAAGGCAGCGTTGAGGCAGATAGGCTACGTAATGCATTAATACTGACAGGTAACTCTGCAGGATCTACATCAAGCGAATTGATGGAGTCAGCCAAACGCATTGATGCCATTAGCGGTACTCAGCGCCAAGCAGCCGCAGCGCTGGCTGAGATTGCCAATACAGGCAAGTTTACCGCCAGCCAAATCGAATTAGTGGGACGCGCCGCAGTGCAAATGGATAACGTCACCGGCAAAGCGGTCGCCGATACGGTAGCCGAGTTTGCCAAACTTGCGGATGATCCGGTCAAAGCGGCTGAAGAACTCAACAAAAAGTATCACTTCCTCACTGCATCTGTGTATGAGCAGATTGTCGCGCTTAAGGAAGCGGGTAAAAGCACCGAGGCATCAGAGTTAGCTTTTAGAGCCTATGGCGATGCTATTAGCCAAAGAACGAAAGAGATCACCAGCAATCTAGGCAATATTGAAAAAGCATGGAAGGCGATAAAATCGGGCGCTTCTGAGTCTTGGGACCAACTGCTTAATATTGGCCGTATCGATACACTAAAAGAAAGGCTGGCTGATAATGCTAAAGAGATTAATAAGTTAGTTTCACTCGGCAAAGGTTCAGGCTTTGAGTCAACTCGCCGTGAAAATTTATTATCTAAGCTGCAGGCGGAAGGTAATGAGCTCGTTAAGCAAATCCAGCTAGAAGATAAACTTGCAGAAGAACAAGCAAAACGGGCAAAGATCAACCAAGACTCTATCGAGGCCCAGCGTGCCATTGCCAAAGTGACCGATGAAACCCTTACTAATGAGCAAAAGCGCACCAAGGCAATAAAAGAATATAACGAAAATATCGAAAAGGTGCGGAAGGGCGATGCTAATAGTGCCTTGCTGGATCCTGACAAAATTAAACGTGATCTCGCCTCGATAGAGGAAAAATTTAAAGATACCGCTAAAAAGACCAAAGCCTTTGCTGACGATGCAGCAACCACATACCTCATGCGTTTGCGCGAAACTCAAGCAGGCTTACAAGGTCAGCTAGAGTCAAATATCAAGCTTACTCAGTCGCAAAAAGAGCTAGTGCAGTTTGAGCAGCAAATCGCCGATATCAAAAACAAAGATGTACTTACCGCACAACAAAAAAGTTTGTTAGCTGAACAATCGGTGATCCGTGCTCAACTCGAAAAGAACGTTGCACTCGATGATGAAATTAAAAAGCGCAATGAATTCATCCGCCTGCAAAGCTACAGCGCCAATCTCACTGCTAACCTAGCTGCAGAGCAACAGCGCAACGCCGATAAGCTCGCTACCTTTGGCCTTGGTGACAAAGCCCAGCAACGCCTCGGTGATCGCCAAGGGATTGAGCGTGATGTAGAACGCGCTCAGGGCAAAGCGTTATCAGATAACCTCGCAGGTAAAACTACCGACGAAGAATATCAGCAACAGCTTGCTATGTTGAAAGACAACCTCACCGCACGCTTGGCCGTTCAGGATGAATACTATTTAGCGCTCGATGCTAAGCAAGCCGATTGGACTAACGGTGCCCGTTCATCAATGCAAAATTACATTGATGCCGCGGCTGACATGGCAGGCCAAACCAAAACCCTCATGGATGGTGCTTTTGGTGGCATGACCGACGCGCTTACCGATTTTGTGATGACGGGTAAGGCTGACTTTGCCGGGCTCGCTAAATCCATCATTGCTGACATGGCAAAAATAGCAATGGCTAAAGCTGCCGCAGGTCTTATTGGCAATATCTTCGGCGCTTTTATTTCTGGTGGTGCAAGTGCAGGAAGCTCTGCATCAGATTACACAGGGTCAGCTTATCAAGATTGGATGGCTAATGGTCATTCAGAGGGTGGCTACACCGGAGCTGGCGGCAAGTATGAGCCTGCAGGTATTGTTCACAAAGGCGAGGTCGTTTGGTCGCAGCGTGATGTTGCAGCGGCTGGCGGCGTGGCCACGGTAGAAGCCATGCGCAAAGGCAATAAAGGCTACGCCAATGGCGGCATAGTTGGCGGCGCTGCCTATAACGGCGTGCCAGCCTCGGCAACGGCTGGCGCTGGCGTGGTGCATGTTGAGGTCAACATTGATCAAAGTGGCAATGCCACAACCAAAGCCGATACCCCTGCCTTAAATCAGTTCGGCAGCGAACTGGGTAAATTTGTCGAGCAAAAATATCGGCAATTACTCGCTAATGATTTAAAGCCTAACGGCCAAATTGGTCGCACGATAGCGGGAGGTTATCGCTAATGCCGCAAACATTTACTTGGGCACCCGACAATGGTGCCACAGGCGATACCCAATATCGCACCCGCACCGCAAAGTTTGGCGATGGTTATAGTCAGGCAGTTGGCGATGGTATCAACAGTAAGATCCAAAACTGGCCACTGACGTTTACTAAAAATAAAGCCATGGCTGAAGCGATCACTGCATTCCTTGATGATCACCAAGGCTTCAAGGCTTTTGAGTGGACGCCACCCCTCGGTACCGCCTCACTGTGGAAAGTGACTCAGCAAACAAACACCCCACTCGGCGGCGGCATGTACCGCATCACCGCCACTTTTGAACAAGCATTTCATCCTTAACACTTCGCTATCGGACGTAAACACATGGCATTTGAAACTATCAGTCTTGGCACCCAGCCAGCAGGCACGGGTGGCGATACCGCACGTACCGCTTTTGAAAAGGTTAACCGTAACTTTTTAGCCGCAGATGTACTCGCCGCAGCCATGTCACAAGTGAAGTTCGAGGCTATTCGGGATCAGAATAAAGAACGCTACGCTGCCAGCGGCTGGGTTAGCCTTGGTAACCATGAATCAGGAAAACAAGTCAACGAATGCAAGCCTGGGCTGTACACCTCGCTTACTACGCCAAACACCTTGCTGATTGGTAAATCTGGCGGGGTTGGTGGCTCAAAAAACGATAATGCAGCGCTTAATATGGCAGGAGTGCTATTCCATCTTCCTGTTGGGTTTAGCGTTAAATTCAGTAATGCACCAGACGGCAAGACTACCTATAACAAGTCAACTGGCGTTATTACTAATCATGCCACTGTTGCTGCGGCATTTAACGCACAAGCAGCAGATCCAACAAATGTCGAAGTAGTAACAGACCGCCAAGATATGTGGGGTTTTGAAGCGTGGCTTGAAGAAGTCAGCACGACCAACCCTCATATCTATCCAAACGGATTACCCCAATCACAGGCCACCACTATGGATGGCATTGCCACCTCTGCCAGTGCTCGCCCAGTGACGTACTATGCCGTATTTGATGGTGACACTGGTTCAAAAGGTAAAGGATTAAACTTTTTTGCACTCACAGATGCGCAAAAGAAAAAGGTGTTAGCTAACCATAAAAATAACCTTTACTACTTAAATGATGGCCGATTAGTACAATGGCGCTTGCGCCAACGAACCATTGCGGGGGCGGGGAATGCAAATTGGTATAATGTTGATAGTAACAACCAAATATCATCATGGAACCATTTAACATTCGCACCATTAGCTAACACTATCGTAAGAGGCCAAGGCAGTGGAAACACTGTCGGTAGTACACAATATTATGATGCGTTAATTCACCCCAACAATACTAATCCTAAGTTAGGTGTATTTACTGCAAGAACCCCAACTGTTATTTCAGTTAATAGTGAATGCTACTTCCTCGCCTGCGGTACGGTTAACCGCTTAAACCAAGGAGCTTACCATTATAGCTATAATTCAAGTGGTAGCGCTGCTATGGCATGGATTACTACCCCTGCTGGACAGGTACAATGGTTCAGTGCGGCTCTTGCTAAACAAGCGACTAATGTTGTTGATTGTTTTAACACATTCTCGCTCGGAGGGTCAAAAACAGAGAATACACAAGCCGGTGCTATTGGAAGTATCTACCCGCAAGCTAGACCTGATGGACATTTCCATGATGCCATTTATGCCGATGGTCAAGGTGGTGTGTGCCGCGATATGCGTTACTCTGCGTATGGTGTGGATACAGTTGATTTTGCAGAAGCTGACCAGAAAGTTAAGAACGGTACTTATCGTGGATTTGAAAAAACAAAACTAGCAACAGCGTTAAGCTCAGTTGACTCAAATGTGAGCGTTGGTGGCAGCTTCCATGTGACAGAAGTTATTGCGACTAACGCAGTTATCAATGTAACTGCTGCATTATCTGGTGGTTGGTCAGGGTTTAAAAATGCGCAATCACCTACTGGATCGATTAGCGTTTTTGAGTTGTCTCGTGATGCTGTATCTACACCAACAGCGCTACGATCAACCAACAATGGAGTATCATGGAGCGCATTTACCCCAACATTTAACGCAGCAAACAATAGCGTAACGTTAACTAATGAGCCCGCAGCAAATATTGTCATTCTGCAATACCAAGCCTTTGCAAAACAAACAGAAAGCGCACCTAATGCTGCAGTTGCTGGCCTAGTGCCGCACAACGTCTTTGCATCTTCTGACTATCGTTCTGAAAACGGTGCTTTACTTGGTGAGTCGTTAATCGGCAAGGTACTAAAAAACAACACTGGCGTATCAGTTAATAATAAGTCGCTATTATCCTGTGCCATTGATAGCTCTGGTGAATTAACCTCTGCGTCAAATTTTGACGGGGTAACTCACCAGTCATTAACGCTTGGCTCGCCAGCAAATAATTCACCGACATTTAAAGCTGTAAGCTACCTCGCCAACATTAACCAGCAAGCAGTTCCTCATTTCGCTTATACCGAGCTTAGACATAACGGCACAAGCTTTGGCGATGATGGCAAGCAAACTATTGTCGATAACCAATCAACCAAAACAGACTTAAATGGCAATACCGTTTTAGTTGGGACGGCCAAGCTAAAAGAGCCAATCGGCTGGATAAAGAACAAGGTGTAACCATGAATTTAACGATGTTTCACGAACTAGATGATTCGGGTTCGCCTGTGCTCGATGAGCACGATCAATCAGTAATACTCCATCGGCCAGAGTCAAAAGCTCTGGCCGATGTGCTTTTAGTCACGCGCTTACATGCCGCTAATCCAGCAATGCACCATGTAATCGATAAGTTTATAGAGCTATATGCAGTCACGCTGCAATGGGATTGGTTTGAACAGTATCAGTCATGGCTTGCACGTAAGGCAGATGCCGAGCTTAATGCGCCAGCGCTACCGATAGAAACCCAAGATCAACAAGTGCTTGAACGTCCATTATTTGCAGAGCCTGAGCCTGTTCGTCCTGAACTTAAAACGATTGAGCAATATCGCGCTGAAATATTGATTGATGGTATCAGCATTGGTGAATACATCTTCCGCACTCAACGAACTGCTGCAGTTAACTCAATTACTGTTGAAGTCGATGGATTAGTCTTTGATGGTGACGAACAATCACAGCGCAGAATGTTGGCAGCAATTCACGCTTCAGAAGATGCTGGGATTGAAAGCACTATTTGGCGCTTAGCAGATAACACCGAAGCGGCCGTCACTGTGGAGCAAATTCGCCAGGCGCATTCATTGGCGATTATCGAGCAAGGTAAGCTATGGACCAAAGGTGCCACCGATGCTTAGTTCAGATATTCAAAAACTCGAACCGGGCAATGAGGTTATTCTCTATGAAATCGACGGTACCGCCTTTGGTGCCGATATCCTGCGCTTTCACGCCCACAATATTCCGTACTCAGATGCGGACCTTAATCAACCAACATTACCCGCGCGTATTATTCATTGGCAGGGTGAACAATACAGCGCATGGCCAGCACAGTTAGAAGGGGTGGAGGTTAACTCCGATGGTTCACCCAGCACGCCAACACTCACCGTTGCCAACATCGATGGCAGCATTAGCGCCCTGTGCTTGTATTTTCAGAACATGGAACAAGCCAAGGTTACGATCCGCCGAACGCTGGCTAAATACCTTGATTCGGCCAACTTCCCCAACGGCAATAGCGAAGCGGATCCAACCCAAGAAGCGGTAGAGATTTGGTATGTTGATAAAAAGGTGAATGAGGATAATGTCGCCGTCACCTTTGAGCTCTCAAACCCTGCTGACTTGTCAGGCCAAAAAATCGGCCGACAAATGACGGCCTATTGCTCATGGTGCCAGCGCGGTGAATATCGTGGCGCTGATTGTGGTTACACTGGGGAAGGTATGTTTACCGAAGATGACGAGCCGACTGACAACCCAGCAGTGGATCAATGCTCTGGCACGATAGCCGGTTGCACTTTACGATTTGGCGAAAATGAAGAATTACCCCACGGCGGATTCCCCAGCGTTCGTCTTATACGTTAAGCCTATGCGTTAAGTGTCGGCTATGCGTTAAGCCCTATGCGTTAAACAAGCGCTAGCATTCAAGCATCCATCAAACATTAATCAAGCATTAATCAAGCATTTTCCCGCCGTTGGCAAAATGGTCTAACACAACCTAAGCAGGTCCCTATGCATCAAACGCTCTTACATGCTTTTACTCAGCATGCGGCCAACTGCTACCCCAATGAATGCTGTGGACTGATCATCCTGCAAGGTAACAAGCCTTGTTATGTGCCATGCGATAACAAGGCGACCAACAAAGCCGATGAATTTATGATTGATCCACTGCAATATGCTGACATTGAAGAACAAGGGCAGATCATAGGTATCTGTCACAGCCACCCAGATGCGAGTAGCAAGCATAGCCAGCGTGATATCGCCATGTGTGAAGCAAGTGGACTACCTTGGCATATTCTCAGTTGGCCTGATGGGGATTTACGCTCTATGGTGCCAACGGGTGAACGTCAACCTTTGTTAGGTCGTCCGTTTGTGCATGGAGTATGGGACTGTTATAGCTGTGTTCGCGATTGGTATCACGATGTTCAAAGCATTTTATTGCCAGACTTTGAGCGCCAAGACGGTTGGTGGGAAGGTGAGCAAGAGCTTTACCTCGATAACTTTGCTAAAGCGGGATTTGTAGCACAAACCAATATCAATCTTGCCGATCTGCAAATTGGTGACGGCATCTTAATGCAAATTCAAAGTCAGCGAGTCAATCATGCCGCTGTTTATGTCGGAGAGGGTAAAATTCTGCACCACCTCTATGGTCGCCTTAGCCGCTACGATATTTACGGCGGGTACTGGCAGCGCAATACAAGGGTGATTGTGCGTTATCAAGGGTTAGGAAAGCACGATTGATTCAAAGCGCTATAAAGCTTATCCTGCCATAAATATGCGGAAAAATACCCGCCAATAAAGCCACCTCTTCAGGTGGCTTTTTTATTGCCTCAAATTCATGCTTTCGCGGAAACACCATGAGCACACAGACCACTATCAAGCTATCAGGTTCCTTGGCGGCTAAGTTCGGCCGCATTCACCAGCGTTTACTAGAAACTGGCACCACAAACGAAGCCTTTAGCGCTTTAAAAAATACCCTGCATGGATTTGATCTGTTTATTAAAGAACAAGCAAAGCTTGGGCTGCGCTATGCCATTTTTCGCAATGGACATAATACGGGTACCGATGAGTTTGACTTAGCGGGTACGACTGAAATTCGTATTGTCCCTGTCATTGGTGGCAGTAAGCGTGGCGGCATTCTTCAAACGATTCTAGGTGCTGTGATGATAGTCGTTGGTGCTTATTTTGGCCAAGGGTGGCTAGTTCAAGCGGGTATTGGTTTGGTTGCTGGTGGAGTAGTTCAAATGCTTTCTCCTCAAGCAAAAGGACTTAAGGGGAGGGAAGCTGCAGAGAACGCCCCCAGTTATGCATTTGGTGGCGCAGTGAATACCACAGCTGCTGGAAACCCCGTCGGCATTGGTTACGGTAAGCGCCGCATTGGTGGCGCCATTATTAGTGCAGGCATTTATGCCGAAGATATTGCTACATCAAAGCGCCCAATCCAATCAGGTGGTGGCAATGGCGGCGGCAGTCAACAGGAGCAATAATCAGCATGGGTATTCCTGCATTAAATCAACAACTGACTATTCATGGCGCTAAAGCGGGCGAAGGTGAGCAGCGTTCGCCAGTCGAATCACCAGATGATCTGCGCTCAATTGCTAAAGCTAAAATCTTACTAGCAATCGGCGAAGGTGAATTTGAGGGCCAGTTATCTGGACAAAATGTGTTTTTAGATGGTACACCGCTGCTCGATGCCAATGGCGCTGAAAACTTTCCGGGTGTTATTTGGGACTTTCGCCCAGGCACAGCGCATCAAACGTACATCCCCGGACTGCCATCGGTTGAAAACGAAGTCGCCTTAGGTATTGAGTTAAAATCAGATCAGCCTTATACCCGCGCCATTACTAACTCATTACTCTCTGCTGTACGTGTGCGCTTTCGCTGGCCAGCACTGCAACAACAGCTCGATAATGGTGATGTAAACGGCTATCGCATTGCATACGCCATCGATCTGTCTACTGACGGCGGCAGCTATCAAACCGTGTTAAGCACAGCGGTGGATGGTAAAACCACCCAACCCTACGAGCGCAGCCACCGCATTGACTTGCCAACTGGCAGCGGTTGGCAAATCCGTATTCGCCGACTTACCCCAAATCAAAACAACAATCGTGTCGCTGATTTAATGCAAATTGCGGCGATAACCGATGTTATTGACCGCAAGCTAAAGTACCCCAATACGGCACTGCTCTATGTCGAGTTTGACGCCAGTCAATTTCAAAATATTCCTGTGATCTCCTGCGAGCCCTTTATGCGCAAAGTAAAGGTGCCCACTAACTACAATCCCCTAACGCGTGATTATGCTGGCGTGTGGGATGGCAGCTTTAAAATTGCATGGAGCGATAATCCTGCATGGGTGAGTTACGACATCATCCTTGATGACCGCTTTGGCACTGGTCGCAGGATCAATGCTGCGCTGGTGGACAAGTGGGAGCTTTACCAGATTGCTCAGTATTGCGATCAGCTCGTGCCAGACGGCAAAGGCGGCATGGAGCCTCGCTATATCTGTAATATATACATCCAGCAAGCCACCGAAGCGTGGCAGGTCTTGCGAGATTTGGCCTCTATCTATCGTGGCATGACGTATTGGTCAAACGGCCAAATGTACTCTGTGGCCGACATGCCCCGCGACATGGATTTTACGTATAACAATAGCAATGTGATCGATGGCAAATTTAGCTATTCATCAAGCAGCGAAAAAGTTAAATACACTCGAGCATTAATCAGCTGGGATAACCCTGATAATGCTTATGAATCCGATGTTACCTCTGTATCAGATCAACCATTACAGCGCCGCTATGGCGACAACGTAATCGAATTATCGGCCTTAGGTTGCACCCGCGAATCAGAAGCGCAGCGCCGCGGTAAGTGGGCCATTTATACCAATAACAATGATCGTGCGGTCAATTTTAAAGTTGGCATGGATGGCGGCATCCCATTACCTGGCTTCGTTATCGGCATAGCAGATCAATTGATTGCAGGTAGCCGCATTGGTGGTCGAATCTCGGCGGTTAACGGCAAGCAGATCACTTTAGACCGTGCGGCCACAATTGCGGTGAATGATCGACTCATTATCAACTTACCCAGCGGTAAAGCGCAGGCGCGTACCATCGAGGCTATAAATGGCCGCGTGATTACGGTAACAACGGAATACAGTGAAACCCCACTGCCGCAACTGCTATGGTCTGTTGAGTCAGACGAGCTAAAGCTGCAGCAATTTAGAGTGCTGCGTGTCGCCAAAGCCAATAGCGATAGCATTGAGTACGAGATCACCGCGGTTGAGCATAACCCAAGCAAATATCCTTATATCGATACAGGCGCACGGTTAGAAGAACGCCCTATAAGCAAGCTGCCGATCGGTGCCCAAGAAGCGCCGGCTAATGTCACCATTTCACAGTCCGTATTCACCGAGCAAACACTCTCTGTTACCACTATGACTATTCAGTGGGCGACCGCAAAAAATGCGGTTGCTTATGAAGTGGAATGGCGAAAAGACTCTGGCGAGTGGATAAAACTGCCAAAAACTAGCAGTACATCAGTTGATATCCGTGGCGTTTACACCGGGCAATATATTGCTCGAGTCCGTGCAATCAACTCTGTCGATGTTTCGTCAGTACCCAAGTCCTCCGAACTGACCAACATCACGGGTAAAACTGGCTTGCCTCCTGCAGTAGCTTCATTCACAGCCTCGCCGTTAGTGTTCGGTATCGGCTTAAATTGGTTATTCCCTGCAGGTGCTGAGGATACTTTACGGACTGAGATTGAGTACGGCCCCAACAACAACGATAGTGGCATGATCAAGTTAGGTGATTTTGCTTACCCGCTAAACAGCCACACAATGACAGGCTTAAGCGCCGGCGCTAATTTTTGGTTTAGGGCTCGGTTAGTCGATCGCACTGGCAACGTTGGGCCATGGTCAGGATTTGTCAGCGGTCAATCTTCAACAGATCAAACAGAATATGATGAGTATTTCAGCGAACGCATTACATCATCAGCGCTAGGGCAAGAGTTGCTCGGCGATATAGAACTGATCCCGCTTATTAAAATTGAAACCGATAAAATTCCTGATATTGAAATAAATCTTATCGATACTCAAAACCAAATCCAGCAAATGCAGGCTGAAATAGCTGATATCTCAGGTGCGCCGGATTGGGATAACACCGCCAGCTATCTAACAGGTCAGTTGGTTAAATATCAAGGTAAGCTCTATTCAGCTAAACAAACCGTCCCTGCCGGAACGCTACCAACTAACACCACATATTGGACAAAAATAGGCGAATACTCATCCTTGGGTGAAGCTGTTTCTGCGCTTACTGTGCGAGTGGATACTGTTGAAACATCAATTGAAACAATTGATGGCAAGCTGACTGCAGAGTCATCACGTATTGATGGCATTTTTTCCCAAGTTAATCCGCCATTGGCTGGTGACTTTGGTTGGAATGCGGGTACAACTGTGGTGTTTGCTGGCGTGTGGTCTGAGCAATATGCAAGAGCCTCCGCCGATGAAGCATTGGCTAAAAGTATTGAGACTGTGGCTGTTAGCATTGATAAAAACACTGCTGCAATCATCACTGAGCAAATGGCAAGAGCGACTGCAGATGAATCACTCGCAAACCAAATCATCAGTATTTCTGCCACGGTAAACGGTAATGCTGCATTAATAAAGCTAGAGCAAACTGCTCGTTCCGATGCTGATGAAGCATTAGCTCAAAACATTGTCACGGTACAAGCCTCGGCAACCGCCGCTAACTCTGCGGCATCAACTGCGCAAAGTGCCGCGAACTCAGCCGCTCAAGCTGCGGCTGACGCTGCAGGTTTGGCTGGTACCAAAGGCAAGGTGCTTATTCAGTCTACGGCCCCTGCAGCAGCTGATCGCTTAGCGCAAAACCTGTGGATCGATACCACAGGCAATGCCAATACGCCTAAGCGTTGGAACGGTTCAACTTGGGTTGCCGTCACTGATAAAGCCGCGACCGATGCCGCCAGTGCCGCAGCTGCTGCCCAAGCCGCCGCGAACGCAGCCCAACAAGGTGTTACCCAAAACGCTGCAGCGATTCAAACCGAGCAAACAGCAAGAGCCAATGCCGATAGTGCATTAGCAACACAGATCACCACAGTTCAGGCCTCGGCGACTGCCGCTAATAATGCCGCATCAACTGCACAAACTGCTGCGAACTCAGCCGCTCAAGCTGCGGCTGACGCTGCAGGTTTGGCGGGTACCAAAGGCAAGGTACTTATTCAGTCTACGGCTCCTGCAGCTGCTGATAGCTTAGCGCAAAACCTGTGGATTGATACCACAGGCAATGCCAACACGCCTAAGCGTTGGAACGGTTCAACATGGGTTGCCGTCACTGATAAAGCCGCGACCGATGCCGCCAGTGCCGCAGCTGCTGCCCAAGCCGCCGCGAACGCAGCCCAACAAGGTGTTACCCAAAACGCTGCAGCGATTCAAACCGAGCAAACAGCAAGAGCCAATGCCGATAGTGCATTAGCAACACAGATCACCACAGTTCAGGCCTCGGCGACTGCCGCTAATAATGCCGCATCAACTGCACAAACTGCCGCGAACTCTGCTGCCCAAGCTGCGGCTGACGCTGCAGGTTTGGCGGGTACCAAAGGCAAGGTACTTATTCAGTCTACGGCTCCTGCAGCTGCTGATAGCTTAGCGCAAAACCTGTGGATTGATACCACAGGCAATGCCAACACGCCTAAGCGTTGGAACGGTTCAACATGGGTTGCCGTCACTGATAAAGCCGCGACCGATGCCGCCAGTGCCGCAGCTGCTGCCCAAGCCGCCGCGAACGCAGCCCAACAAGGTGTTACCCAAAACGCTGCAGCGATTCAAACCGAGCAAACAGCAAGAGCCAATGCCGATAGTGCATTAGCAACACAGATCACCACAGTTCAGGCCTCGGCGACTGCCGCTAATAATGCCGCATCAACTGCACAAACTGCCGCGAACTCTGCTGCCCAAGCTGCGGCTGACGCTGCAGGTTTGGCGGGTACCAAAGGCAAGGTACTTATTCAGTCTACGGCTCCTGCAGCTGCTGATCGCTTAGCGCAAAACCTGTGGATTGATACCACAGGCAATGCCAACACGCCTAAGCGTTGGAACGGTTCAACTTGGGTCGCTGTCACTGATAAAGCCGCGACCGATGCCGCCAGCGCCGCAGCTGCTGCCCAAGCCGCCGCTAACGCAGCCCAACAAGGCGTTACCCAAAACGCTGCAGCGATTCAGACTGAGCAAACAGCGCGAGCGAATGCTGATAGCGCATTAGCAACACAGATCACCACAGTTCAGGCCTCGGCGACTGCCGCTAATAATGCCGCATCAACTGCACAAACTGCCGCGAACTCTGCTGCCCAAGCTGCGGCTGACGCTGCAGGTTTGGCGGGTACCAAAGGCAAAGTACTTATTCAGTCTACGGCCCCTGCAGCAGCTGATCGCTTAGTACAAAACCTGTGGATCGATACCACAGGCAATGCCAACACGCCTAAGCGTTGGAGTGGTTCAGCGTGGGTTGCTGTCACTGACAAAGCCGCGACCGATGCCGCCAGCGCCGCAGCTGCTGCCCAAGCCGCCGCTAACGCAGCCCAACAAGGCGTTACCCAAAACGCTGCAGCGATTCAGACTGAGCAAACAGCGCGAGCGAATGCTGATAGCGCATTGGCAACACAGATCACCACTGTTCAGGCCTCGGCGACCGCAGCTAATACCGCAGCATCAACTGCCCAAAGTGCCGCGAACTCTGCAGCCCAAGCCGCTGCTGACGCTGCAGGTTTAGCGGGTACCAAAGGCAAGGTACTTATTCAGTCTACGGCCCCTGCAGCTGCTGATCGCTTAGCGCAAAACTTGTGGATTGATACCACAGGCAATGCCAACACGCCTAAGCGTTGGAACGGTTCAACTTGGGTCGCCGTCACTGACAAAGCCGCGACCGATGCTGCCAGTGCTGCCGCAGCCGCTCAAGCCGCCGCGAACGCAGCTCAACAAGGTGTTACGCAAAACGCTGCAGCGATTCAAACCGAGCAAACAGCTCGAGCCAATGCTGATAGCGCATTGGCAACACAGATCACCACAGTTCAGGCGACAGCTAATAACGCATCAGCTGCAGTTCAGCAAACATCAACGGCTCTTGTAGCTTTAGATGGCAAACTGCAAGCCATGTACTCGGTAAAAGTAGGCGTAACTACCGACGGTAAATACTATGGTGCTGGAATGGCGATAGGTGTTGAAAACACGCCTGCAGGCATGCAATCGCAGGTACTCTTTACTGCTGATAGATTTGCCATCGTTAATCAAATCACGGGTACATCGACCATCACGACTCCTTTCGCTGTACAAGGTGGTCAGGTATTTATTAATAGTGCGGTAATTGGTGATGGAACTATCACAAATGCCAAGATCGGCAGTTATATCCAATCAACAAACTATGTTGCTGGTACAACTGGGTGGAAGTTGGACAAAGCAGGGGTTTTTGAAATAAATGGCTCGACTGCAGGTCAGGGGAAAATGGTGATCTCAAATAATCGCATTGATGTTTATGATACCGCTGGAAATCTCGTAAGCCGAATGGGTAAATTGACATGAGTTATGGATTAGCAGTTTATAACAATGGTAAAGAGGTCCTTTACAGTGCAACGCCATACAATCTGTTTTGGGTACTAAGAGTGAAAGATCTTTATCCAGGCGTTCACTCTATCACGCTTCCATCCAATGGTATCGGCGGAAAGCTTTCATTCGTTTGGGGATTAGAGCGGAGCACACCCGATCAAGAAGTGTCACTAGGAAGCACATTCAGAGTAAAAATAAACAGCCTGACAATTTCTGGTAACACTGTGACATTTGAGCTGGAACAAAATGCCTTCGGTGTTAGCAATATCCTCCTTTCATTCTTTTATTCTCGGTGATCTATGTACGGCTTAGAAATTCGCAATAAGGACCTATCGCTATTTTTAGGCACTTATGAAACTACTTTTATGTATTGGGGATACAAGGACGTAACCCACACAAATGGTACAGATACCTATATTGATCTGTTTGGCATTCCAGTTGGTTATGATATTCAGATTTACACATACTGCAATACAGTAGGCGAACAGTACCCTTATCTAAGGGCTGTGCACGTTATTCTTGATGGTAATGCCAGTACTTGGAGAGGATTGGTTAATTTTTGGATGTATTCCGGTACCGCGAGGGTGTATGTATTTGCTTCTGCAAAAGCAATTAATTTGCCGAAGTATGGCTTAGCAATTTATGACACAGCGGGAAATGTGCGTTTTCACAGTGCTAGACCTCCGGTATCAATAAAACTGCTTGGCGAAGTAATTTATTCGCAAGGCCAGCACAGAACCAACTGCAGCTTTAAGCCAGCATGCAAACCAACCATTGCGCGAGTCGATTCTGAATACGCAGGAACGCCAGGGCAATACTACGTTGAGTACTCGCGCTTTAATGGGTTTTACAACAGTAGTGAGGGTGGGTATCAGCATGGTTGGACACTGCAAACGCAAGGGCCACGCGGTGGCCCATCACGTTATCAACCTGCAGATGTGATGAATTACGCTGTTATTGATGCATCTTACTACGAGCAGTTCCCAAACTTGGGCAACTTCCCACAGTAATTATTTGTTGATTACACTCAGCTCAGAAACTGGTGTATTCGGTGGGTTATTATAAATTGTAGCCAGAGCGCTATCAGCCAATGCGCTCTGAGATTTAAGCACTCGGTAAGTGTCTTTATCAGTTCGATTCAAACCAAAAATCTTATAAGCAACCAAATCAAAAGTGACATTAGGGCAAGATGCCATATCACCCACTTCAATCGTGTATTGCCAATTACCTAGTGGTATTGATGTCAGGCAGCCAACATTTGACGATTTAATGGTGATATCTGGCTGCTCGGTACCATTTGAATATCGAATGATCTGATATCCGGCAACTTGTTCAATACGTTCTAAAGACAACAATATTTTGTCGATATCAGCCGACTCTGATTCCACTTTTATCACAAGCGGTAAAACAGCATCACTTGGTCGAACAGTTTTCCCGTCAACCGCATTTGTGCTAGAAATCAAATTTTTGATATCTGCACCCGCGTCATCATCTCCGCTACCACCGCATCCTGCGAGTGAAAACATTAAAGCCGCAATTGCTAAACGTTTCATGAGCATCCTCTCTTAAGTAATTTATCAATAGTTATAATAACATATTGTTTATATAGGTAATAAGTATTTATCCATTTCTACCGCATTTGCTCATTTTCACTTAGTTCCAAATTTATACAACATGAAAATATGCATCTCTTTAATGTGATGATGACTGATTCTTAATGTAACTTTGCGACAAGACTGCATAGCAAAGCAGACCAGTTTTGCAGTATAAATTCTATTGCCAGCCTTTTTTTTATGTTACTTTGCGGCGATAAACTTAGTGCGTACAAATCTGGCTAACTTTTAGATGTGTACAAAACAGTGTACAAAATCAAGATTTATCGACATGGCTTAAGCTGAAATTAATAGCAAGTTCAACAGCATGTAAAGTAAATCCATTATTATAGATATAAATAACTGATCCCTCCTTATGCATACAAAAATTCTCGGAACTGGTAGTTATCTGCCAGTGCAGGTGCGTAGCAATCAAGATTTGGAAAAAATGGTGGAAACCACTGACCAATGGATTGTTGAACGTACAGGTATATCAGAACGTCGCATTGCGGCCTTCGATGAAACCGTTTCAACTATGGGCTACCAAGCGGCACTCAAAGCGCTGGAAATGGCTGGCATAGAAGCATCAGACTTAGACATGATCGTTTGCGGCACCACCAGTGCACCAAATGCTTTTCCGGCTGCGGCCTGTGAAATCCAAGCCATGCTTGGCGTGCATACCATTCCAGCATTTGACATCGCTGCGGCTTGTTCAGGCTTCGTTTATGCTTTATCTGTTGCCGATCAATTTGTAAAAACGGGTGCGGCTAAAAAAGTCTTAGTGATTGGTGCCGATGTGCTGTCTCGCCTATGTGAGCCAGAAGATCGTTCAACGATTATTTTATTTGGTGATGGTGCGGGCGCCGTTGTGATTGGTGCATCTGAAACGCCAGGGATCATTTCTACCCACATTTATGCCGATGGTCGCCAAGGCGACTTATTGAAATGCGCTTTCCCACCACGCCAAGGCGAAACCTCTGAAGCGGTCGGTTTTATGACCATGAAAGGTAACGATGTCTTTAAAGTGGCTGTGACTCAATTGTCCCATGTTGTGACTGAGACGCTGCGCATCAACAATATCGATAAGTCAGAAATTGATTGGTTGGTGCCGCATCAAGCTAACTTCCGTATTATTAATGCTACCGCCAAAAAGCTCGATATGAGTCTCGATAAAGTCGTATTGACCTTAGCTAAACACGGTAATACCTCAGCTGCATCTGTGCCCATCGCATTAGATGAAGCCGTGCGTGATGGCCGCATTCAGCGTGGACAACTCCTGCTGCTTGAGGCCTTCGGTGCTGGTTTTGCGTGGGGCAGTGCGCTCATTCGCTTCTAAGTTCTACATGTGTTTTCCACATGATTTTTCAATAAATTAAGTTAGCCATAGGTAATTTGAATATGGAAAATGTTGCTTTTGTATTTCCAGGCCAAGGTTCACAAGCCCTAGGCATGTTAGCCGAGCTTGCCGAATCACACGCCGTTGTCGGGCAAACCTTTGCCGAAGCGAGTGACGTCTTAGGTTACGATTTGTGGGCATTGGTTCAGCAAGGTCCCGTTGAAAGCTTAAATGAAACCGATAAAACCCAACCAGCCCTATTAGCGGCGAGCGTGGCTATTTGGCGTGCCTATGTGGCTTCAGGCAAACCTATGCCAGCCATGTTGGCAGGTCACAGCTTAGGCGAGTATTCTGCTTTAGTGTGCGCCGGAGTCATGGATTTTAAAGACGCGATTAAGTTAGTGGAGTTACGCGGTCAACTTATGCAGCAAGCGGTTCCTGCTGGCACAGGCGCCATGTATGCCATTATCGGTTTAGATTACGAGGGTATCGCGAATGCTTGCGCTGAAGCGGCTCAAGGCGACGTGGTGAGCCCAGTTAACTTCAACAGCCCTGGTCAAGTCGTTATCGCGGGTCAAAAAGACGCGGTTGAGCGTGCAGCAGCGGCTTGTAAAGCTGCGGGCGCTAAAATGGCGGTAGCGTTACCTGTCAGCGTGCCATCACACTGCGCATTAATGAAACCTGCGGCGGATAAACTGGCCGTGGCATTAAACGATGTACAGTTTAATGCCCCAACGATTACTGTGATTAACAACGTTGATGTGGCATCACCCACCTCTGCTGCTGACATTAAAGATGCATTAGTACGTCAGTTATATTGTCCTGTCCGCTGGAGCGAAACTGTTGAGCTAATGGCCCAAAAAGGCATTACCCAACTGGTGGAATGTGGTCCTGGTAAAGTATTGACAGGATTAGCAAAACGAATTAATAAATCACTATCAGCCCAAGCGGTTAATGATGTCGCTTCATTAGCAGCATTAACTGAGTAAGGAGTTTGTATGAGTTTTAACCTGAATTTAACAGGCAAAGTGGCTTTGGTGACTGGTGCGAGCCGCGGTATTGGCCGTGCGATCGCTGAGACACTGGTCGAAGCCGGTGCCGTTGTTATTGGAACTGCAACCAGTGAGAAGGGCGCTGCGGCGATCCAAGAATATCTGGGTGACAAAGGTTTTGGTTTAGTGCTTAATGTCACAGATAGTGAATCTGTTACACATTTATTCGCCTCGATCAAAGAAAAAGCCGGTGATGTTGATATTCTAGTCAACAACGCGGGTATAACCCGTGATAATCTGCTGATGCGGATGAAAGATGATGAATGGCAGGATATTATCGACACTAACCTGACATCGTTATTTAGACTATCAAAACCTGTGATGCGTACCATGATGAAAAAGCGCTTTGGCCGAATCATCAATATCGGTTCAGTGGTAGGCACCATGGGGAATGCAGGTCAAGTTAACTACTCGGCAGCAAAGGCGGGTTTGATTGGATTTACAAAATCTCTTGCAAGAGAGGTTGCATCTCGTCAAATTACAGTTAATGCTATCGCTCCTGGATTTATCCAGACCGATATGACAGATGAGCTGACCGAAGAGCAGCAAAAAGCTATCATGTCACAGGTTCCGATGGAACGATTAGGGCAAGCGCAAGAAATTGCGAACGCAGTGCTCTTCTTGGCCTCGGACTCAGCCGCTTACATCACAGGCGAAACTTTGCATGTGAATGGCGGCATGTACATGGTTTAAGGGCGAATGGCAGGGATTTCTGTCGCAACTGAGTAGTGATCTGTATCAATTGATAGTGAAATTTCGTGGTTAGACCACGAAAACTAAGCTTGCATTGTCAGCCAAATCTAATAAACTACTCGCAATCTTACGCAAGTGCGTAATTTGAATAGGAAAGAAAACTAATGAGCAACATCGAAGAACGTGTAAAGAAAATCATTGTAGAGCAACTGGGCGTTAAAGAAGAAGACGTTAAGCCAGCGGCATCTTTCGTTGACGATCTGGGTGCAGATTCTCTGGACACTGTTGAGTTGGTTATGGCTCTGGAAGAAGAGTTTGATACCGAGATCCCTGATGAAGAAGCTGAAAAGATCACTACTGTTCAAGCAGCGATCGACTACGTTTCTAAGAATCAGTAATTCTGAATTCTTGAAGACAGGCGGCATTTTTGCCGCCTGTTTTTGTTTTACCCCCGTCAAATTCTGCCCCCGTGCCATTCAATCGTCTCTGGATCGTGTTTTAATTGTTATCCACGAGATGCTCGCCGCAGATTGGCGAATTTTTCTAAATAAACGTTATTTAAGAAATTGTCTAATGATAGAAAACCTTGTTTTATCTATCAGAACTAACAAATTTAGCATTTAAAGGTGACTGCCGTGTCTAAACGTCGTGTAGTGGTAACCGGTTTGGGGTTAGTAACTCCAGTGGGCAATACTGTCGATACTACTTGGAAGGCTTTGCTTTCTGGTAAGAGTGGTATTGCACCGATAACCAAATTTGATGCCAGTGAATTTACCACTCGTTTCAGTGGTTCAGTAAAAGATTTCGATGTTGAGCAATACGTAACGAAAAAAGACGCCCGTAAGATGGACCTCTTTATTCAATACGGTATGGCGGCTGGCATCCAAGCTATCCAAGACTCAGGTCTGGACATGAGTAAAGAAAACCCAGGTCGTGTCGGTACTGCTATTGGTGCGGGTATGGGCGGTATGTGGTTGATTGAACAAGGTCACAGCGCATTGATGAATGGTGGCCCGCGTAAGGTTTCTCCTTTCTTCGTACCTAGTACCATTATCAATATGATTTCAGGCCACTTGTCGATCATGTTTGGCATGAAAGGGCCCAACTTTGCCGTGACGACCGCTTGTACTACGGGTGTGCACAATATCGGTTTTGCAGCGCGTACCATTGCCTATGGCGATGCAGACGTGATGGTTGCGGGCGGTGCTGAGGATGTCACTTCTCCTTTAGGTGTGGCAGGTTTTGGTGCAGCAAAAGCATTATCGACACGCAATGACGATCCGACTGCGGCAAGTCGCCCATGGGATAAAGACCGTGATGGTTTTGTGATCGGTGATGGTGCGGGCGTGATGGTGATGGAAGAGTACGAACACGCTAAAGCGCGCGGTGCGACCATTTACGGCGAGTTAGTCGGTTTTGGTATGAGCGGTGATGCTTTCCACATGACATCGCCTCCAAGCGACGGTGCTGGCGCTGCTGCGGCTATGGTCAATGCCATTAATGACGCTAAGTTATCACTGGAGCAAATTGGCTATATCAACGCCCACGGTACGTCGACGCCTGCGGGTGATAAAGCAGAAGCGGCAGCGGTTAAGTCTGTATTTGGCGATCACGCCTATAAAGTACTGGTTAGCTCGACTAAATCGATGACGGGTCACCTCTTAGGTGCTGCAGGTGCAGTTGAAGCGATTTTCACCTTACTAGCACTGCGCGACCAAGCTGTTCCGCCAACCATCAATTTGGATAATCCAGATGAAGGTTGTGATTTAGACTTTGTCGCCCACACTGCCCGTGACGTGAAGATGGATTACGCTCTATGTAATTCTTTCGGCTTTGGTGGAACTAACGGTTCATTACTGTTTAAGAAAGTGTAAAACACGCATTGATAGTGTAAAAAAAACAGTGAAAAAATGCGCCTGAGGGCGCATTTTTTATGGATAAAATCCATTGAGATTGTGAATTGAGTAGCATTATCTCACGCCTTTATTGTGATAAAAATCACTTTCTAACTACCTGATATCCATGACGTTAACCTTTGTTCATCAAGCTTGTTTAATTCTATTGGCCACAGATAATGACAGATATATTTAATCTTGATGGAGTGTGTCATGTTAAACCCTGCGGTGATCCCGCTTGTCCCCCTCATCGGCGCATTAACGGCCAATCTGACCGAATTGATCCGCGGTGAATTTAAAGTCTGGCACCCTAACATGGACATAGGGATCAAGACTTTTACCTTAGCAATAGCCGCTTACGTGGTCGTCTGGTTTGCCTTATTGGTGACGGCGATTAATGTCGGTGGCGACAGCAATATGTCCTCGGGACTTGAAGTGCTCGGTGTCTTCATGCTTGGCTTAGGTGTGTACACTTTTGCGAAGGGCACTCGCTTTGTCAGCAGCGAGCTACAGCTATGGCTTTACCGCTTAGCTCTACCGAGTTTAGTGCTTTGCTGTGTGCTTATTAGTCACTTTGGTTAAATCGAATTTTTTGGCGAGGCCAATCGTAATTATCTTTACGCTATTGGGGATTTCTATCGTAAACTCAGCTTATTGCGCGAAGACATTGAGCCACAGTGGCTGAATAAGTTGAGGTTATATGGCTGGTATCGATAGACAAAGCACCCTGAGATTTTTGTCAGAGCCTGCGGATGTAAATTTTGGTGGTAAAGTTCACGGCGGTGCTGTGATGAAGTGGATCGATCTCGCGGCCTATGCCTGTGCAGCGGGTTGGAGTGGTAAATATTGTATTACTGCCTATGCGGGCGGGATCCGTTTTGTGCAACCCATTTTAGTGGGCAACATAGTCGAAGTCAGCGCTAAGGTGATTTATACGGGTAAAACTTCTATGCATATCGGTATTGATGTGCGCGCAGGCGATCCTAAGGTTTCCGAGCGTCATTTGACTACCCACTGTATTGTGATCATGGTGGCTGTTGACGAAAACGGCCAGCCAACGCCAGTGCCTGAGTGGGTACCACAGACGGAACATGATATTCATTTGCGGGATTCTGCACTGCGCTTGATGGAAATGCGTAAAAAGATTGGCGCCGAAATGGAAGCCCATGTGGTGAAATAGCCCCATAAATTACATCAACAAAGGCGCTTATGGCGCCTTTGTTGTCTCTGTCGAAAAGTGCGTTTGCCTGTGGGGCCGATTTCAACCTGACGCTATGCGGGATGAATGCTACACTGCCGCCATTATTTTTACTGCCCATTCCCCTAAATAAGCATCCGTAATTGACCCTATAGATTGAAACACTTACTGGCACTTTTTTAGTATTTGTTGTTGAGGTTTTAGCGGTAACATATTGGACAGATGAAATAAAACTCGATTCAGCTATTTCTAATTGATTCACCTTGTTGACTTATTTGAGGAGCACTTCATGGCGAAAGTCGCATTTATTGGTTTGGGCGTAATGGGATATCCCATGGCGAGACATTTACTGAACAAAGGCCATGAGGTCACTGTTTATAATCGCACTTTTGCTAAAGCACAAACTTGGGTCGACACCTATGGCGGACGTTGCTGCCCAACGCCAAAGGAAGCGGCAGAGGGTCAAGATATTGTGTTTACTTGTGTGGGCAATGATAACGATCTGCGTGAAGTGGTATTAGGGAGTGATGGCGTTATTCATGGCATGGAAAAGGGCGCAGTGTTAGTTGACCATACTACGGCTTCGGCCGATGTTGCCCGTGAGCTTCATCAAGTGTTAGCAGAAAAGGGCGTTGATTTCCTCGATGCGCCAGTGTCTGGCGGTCAAGCGGGCGCCGAAAATGGCGTGTTGACTGTGATGGTTGGCGGCGATGAAGCTGTGTTTGCCCGTGTTAAACCTGTGATTGAAGCCTTTGCCCGCTGCGCCGAGCGTTTAGGTGAGGTTGGTGCAGGTCAGTTAACTAAGATGGTGAACCAAATCTGTATCGCGGGTGTGGTGCAAGGTTTAGCTGAAGCATTACAGTTTGCGCGCAAGGCAGGACTCGATGGCGAGAAAGTCATTGAAGTGATTAGCAAAGGCGCGGCGCAAAGCTGGCAAATGGAAAATCGCTACAAGACGATGTGGGGCCAAAGCTATGATTTTGGTTTTGCCGTCGATTGGATGCGTAAAGATTTAGGCATCACCTTAGAAGAAGCTCGCCGCAATGGTTCACACTTGCCATTAACCGCGTTAGTCGATCAATTTTATTCAGAAGTGCAGGGCATGGGCGGTAACCGTTGGGATACGTCTAGCCTGTTAGCGCGCTTAGAAAAATCGGCGAAATAAGTTTTACCTTAAGTTTTATCGTTATAAAAAATTAGGTCTCGGAGTGATAAACACTCAGGTTTTGCACTGATAAAAATGCCCTGTCCCGATTGCGTTGGCAAATCGGACTGGGCATTTTTGTTTGTATAGTTTTTTGACTAGGATTTAGAACTAGATATTAAGCTCTCGATTTTAAGCTCCAGATTTTAAGAAATAAGATATTAAATCGTTAGGGTCTGTTGATCTTTGCTGTACAAATGGTGTTCAGCAATACATCGGCAGCCACATTAACATAAACGCCAGTGACACCATACTGGCGTAATTTCTTGCTAGCTTGTCATACCTTGTTGATATTGCTCGATAATGTTTAATTCTTCCAAAAGCATTCTCCACTAAATGTCGATACCGATATAAGCACCAATCGACTCTTTCTTGAGGTGTATTCTTATAGCGGCGCCTTGGAATAACAGATTTCCCGCCTTTATTTGCGATAAGTTCACGAAATGCATCGCTGTCATAACCTTTATCTGCAATGACGGTATCAACCTGCTTCAGGTGTTCAATTAAGCTGGGGGCGTGTGTAATATCGTGTTTTTGGCCTTCTGATAATTCGAAATAAATCGGTAATCCTCCGCTGTCGACGGCTAAGTGAATTTTGGTTGAATTACCGCCTCGACTTTTACCAATACTCTCATTATTTAGCGTCGCTGCACCTGCACTGTGCTGGTGAGCCCGCACTATCGAGCCATCAATAAAGACCCATTCTATATCAGCAAGGTTGGCTAAGGCCTTGAATAAATGTGCTAGAACGCCTTTCTTAGACCATAAATGAAACCGTCTAAAGACCGTGCTCCAATGACCGAACTCTTTAGGTAAATCTCGCCAAGGGATACCTGTTCTAAGCCGGTAAAGAATACCTTCGAATGTTTGTCTATGTTCAGGTTTGTCATAAACACGGCCTGTGCTTTTCATTAAATGAAATAGCTTTTCCCAGCGTGCATCGGTTAGCATAAGTCTTGGCATGGCTTGAGGTTATGGTTACTTTTGGCGAAGCAAATTATAACGTCTTGCCATGCTGTCTAAAAATCACTCTCGAAAGATCAACAGACCCTAGTCTTTCCAGCGAATATGAGTCACTAAATTGTGGGTTTCACCTGGGGCAAGCACGACTTTATCTTCTAAAACATTGGCCGCTTCTAGACAGACCATGGTCAGATAATCTTCTGGATTAAACCGGCCAAGGCGTTGTGACTTTTCAATCCATGGATTCCATAATACCGCTGATTGGCTGTTTTCACGGCTGACTTCGATTATCCCCTGCGGCGTATGCAATAATTGCACTGGGCCGAGATCGGTATAGACACGATCTGTCTCGCGATCAAACAGCACTTCATCCGTGGTTTGCGGATAAGGCCCCTCGGCAAATTCGATGTATTTTGAGCCACTAAAACCGCTGGCTTTGAGTTGGTGGATATCCTCAATCGGGAAATAGCTGTGCAGCGCTTGGGTCAGCGTCAAGATTTCATCGCCTAAGTTGGTATTCACAAGACTGATGCTCAGGGTGTCGCCTAGGGTGAATAACACGCTGACCTGAGTGTTATGCGGCCAATAAATTTTATCTTGCTCACTGATCTTTAAGCTAAAACGTAAATCCACTAACTGATTACGCATTTCTACCGATTCCAGCGCCCAAATGCGGGTACGGGCAAAACCGTGTTGGGGGAAGTTCGCTTCACTACTCATGCCAAACCAAGGCCAGCATACGGGCACACCGCCACGGATCCCATTACCGGGTTGATAATCGTCCGCCGATGAAACCCAAAGCAAAGGTGGTTTTCCTACGGGTTGAAAATAGTCTATTTGCGCGCCCTGCAAAAAAATTCTTGCCTGACATAACGCCGTATTCACTTCGACATAATCGAGCCCGTTGGCGTGCTTTTTAGTAGTGACAGAACCCATAGTAGCAATATCCTTAACTCTGCTGGCATATCAGAAAAACAGGCAGTTAGCTTACAAAGTTTTCCGCGATAACATAAGGCTTTGTTGCGATCAATTTACGGTTTCGCTGTTCGTTTGTGTAAACAAAAGTCTTTGCTGGCCGTTGGGGTGCTTTCTTTTTCGGCAAATTTAGCTAAAGTGGTCAGAGCACCAAAGTGGTCAGATCACTTAGTTGAGTTGCAGTCTAACAAGAAAAGGGAAGCGATTATGCCAGTCTATCAAGCGCCGCTGCGCGACTATCAATTTATCCTCAATGAAATGTTACATATTTATCAGCAAGATGCTCTCAAGGGGTTCGATGAAATCGATCCAGATCTTGTTGATGCGATCCTGCAAGGTATGGCTGACTTTAGTACTGAAGTCATGCTGCCGCTCAATAGTGTCGGCGATCTGCAAGGCTGTAAGTTGGTAGATGGCAAGGTGATTACCCCCGAAGGATTTGATAATGCCTATCAGCAGTTTGTTGATAATGGCTGGCCAACGCTGACCTGCGATCCTGAATATGGCGGCCAAGGTCTACCCGAAGTCGTGGGGATTTTTGCGACTGAGATACAAACGGCCACTAACATGGCTTTTGCTATGTACCCGGGGTTGACCCATGGCGCTTATGCTGCCATTCATGCCCACGGCAGTGATGCACTTAAGCAAAAATATTTGAGTAAATTAGTTAGCGGTGAATGGACTGGGACAATGAATTTGACCGAGTCTCACGCAGGTACTGACTTAGCCTTATTACGCACCAAAGCCGTGCCGGTCTCTGAAGGCGTTTTTGCTATTACCGGTGAAAAGATTTTTATCTCCTCAGGCGATCACCAACTCACCGACAACATAGTGCATCTCGTATTAGCCCGCTTGCCGGATGCGCCCGAAGGCGTGAAGGGAATATCTCTATTCGCCGTGCCTAAAGTATTAGTGAATAGCGACGGTAGCTTAGGCGCGCCGAACACTTTATATGCCAGCGGTCTTGAGCATAAGATGGGCATTCACGGTAACTCCACCTGTGTGATGGTGTTTGAAGCTGCATTGGGCGAGCTTGTTGGCGAGCCGCACCAAGGACTGCGCGCCATGTTTACTATGATGAACCAAGCGCGTTTAGGCGTTGGCGTGCAAGGGCTGGGTGTCTCTGAGATTGCCTATCAAAATGCGCTGGCCTATGCCAAAGACAGATTACAGAGCCGCGCCTTAAGCGGTGCCAAAGCACCCGAAAAAGCCGCCGATCCGATTTTGGTTCACGGCGATGTGCGCCGCATGTTGCTGTCGCAAAAAGCCTTTAATGAAGGCGCAAGAGCCTTAGTTGGACAACAAGCTTTGTGGCTCGATGAAGCTGAGCGCCATACCGATCCCGCCAAAGCAAAAGCGGCATCCCAGTTAGCGGCCCTGTTCACGCCCGTTGTGAAAGGCTTTATCACTAACCGTGGTTTTAATGCCTGTGTCGATGCGCAACAAGTATTTGGTGGACATGGTTATATTCATGAGTGGGGGATGGAGCAATTTGTGCGTGATAGCCGTATTGCGCTGATTTATGAAGGCACTAACGGCATTCAGGCGCTGGATTTAGTGGGGCGTAAGTTGCTTAGCGACCGCGGTGCGGCGATGCAGCAATGGTCGGCTTTAGTGACTGAGTTCATTAAGTCGCATAGTACGAATGCGTCGATGCAACCTTACGTGAGTGGCTTAATGGATTGTGCGGGTGATTTGCAAAAGGCCAGTGGTTATTTAGCGACCCATGCTGCGACCAATCCAGACATTATTGGCGCAGCCTCAATGGCTTATTTGGAGTTATTTGGGGTGACGGCACTGGCGTGGATGTGGGCCAGAAGTGCCGCGGTGGCATTAGCGGCGCTGGAGCAGGGCACTGAAGAAACCGCATTTTACCAAGCTAAATTGAAAACTGCCGATTTTTATATGGCTTACTGGGCTGTGCAAGGTCGCAGTCTGCGTAAGCAAATCGAGCAGGCGAGTGAAATGCTCACGCAATTGGATGAAGCTATCTTTTAAGCATTCACCTTATCGGCTGAGTTAAGTCCTTGCTTAAGAACAGCTCAAGAGCCGCCAAAAACCAGCGCACTGTCGCTGGTTTTTATTTTTGTATGGTTTAAATCTTTAACTTGTTTTCATTCTTCGGTTCCACGCCAATATTGAGCTCGATACTGTGAGTCTTTTGCTTATCCCACATTAAAACTTCTATCAAAGGTCCGTGCGACTGACGCTCTTTTCGTTTTAGTCATAACCAAACACAACAAGGGTTATGTGAGCTGACGCTAGCTATTTACCTAACAGATTTCACATTTATGTAAATTCAAATGATAATCGTTGTTATTCGTAAATCATTCTTTATAATGACGGCCAATTTGTTTGAATACATTTGTAAACCCTTTGGTTTATGCCATTTTTATGCGCTCGCGCTGGGGACATTCTGTGAAGACTCGTTTCGCCTACTCATTAATTGCACTTGCACTCGCTCAACATCAGTCGGCATTCGCCGCTGAAACCCAACTCGATAAAGAGGCTCCACAGCAGACCTTGTCTACAAGCTCACCCGTTGCAAGTCCTGCATCGACTGAGCCTGCAGCCTATGAGCAAGTTAAATTGGCTGCACCTGAGCGAATTGCCGTTCATGGCCGCGCGATGCAAATGTACGTCGATAAAGAAACAACGGTTGGCACTAAGACGGCGATTAATGTGATGGAATTGCCGCAGTCGGTGCAAGTGCTGACTGAGCAGTTAATTGTTGACCAAGCGGCGCGCAATATTACCGATTTATATCGCTCAATCGCGGGCGTGAGTGAGTTTAGTTATTCGGGCGTAACCTTTCGCGGTTTCCGTGACGATGCCAACGTCTTTTATGATGGGGTAAGGGGCGATCCCTATTCGGGGTTTTCTGTGCCGCAACTGTTTAATGTGCAGCGGGTTGAAGTGTTAAAAGGCCCTGCATCGGCACTCTATGGCGGCGGTGAACCCGGCGGCATGATCAACTATGTCACTAAAAAACCAACTTTTGTTGAGAGTAAAGAGCTGACATTGAGCACTGGCAGCGAGGATATGATGGGTGGCTCGCTGGATTTGACCGGCGGCTTAACCCAAAATCTCGCCTATCGCTTTGGCGCATATTATCAGCAGGAAGATAGCTTTCGCAATAATGCCGATAGCCAAAATGCCGAAGTGGCGGGTGGGTTACTCTACGAAATCAGTGATGATACTAAGCTCACCACGACCTTCGATGTTATTAAGCAGGATTTAGGCGGCAATCGGCTGCGCGGCGTGCCTGTCGATAATGACGGTAACTTCCTTGTTGCGCCATCCTATAATGCCAATGAGAAGAGTGACTTCCAGAAGATGGATGCACTGGTGCTGCAATCGATTCTCGATCATCAATTCACCGATAATTTCTCGGTCAAGACTCAGATCCGTTATCTGAATAATGATTCCACGCAGCAATATCATGAATCGAGAGGTTGGGCGACCTTAGATGCCAATAAAAAGCCCATTATGGGTGATGGCGCCATTAAGCGTGAATACCGAGTGCAAGCTCGTGCCAACGATGAAATCAGTTTAACCAATGATTTTGTTTATGCATTCGATGCCTTAGGTTTTGAACATGAGTTCTTGTTCGGCGGCGATTATCACTATGTTGAAACCGAATATAGCTACAAGTTGGCGACGGATAAAACAGGTGTTGGCAACCTGAATATTTTTGACCTTAATTATGGTGAAACTGACCCTAGTACTTACACGCTGCAAGACAAAGATACCGATGGCACCCGCGCTAATCGCTATGGCGTGTATGTGCAGGAACACTTGCACTTTAATGAACAGTGGTCATTGATTGCTGGTCTGCGTTTCAGCCAGTTTGATGACTATGATAAAAAGACCGGTTTTTCCTTCAGCGATAACGCGATAACGCCAAGAGCTGGGCTTAATTATCGTCCAATCGATTCAATGTCCTTTTATTTGAATTACTCAGAAAGCTTTAAACCTGCATCACTATCTAATCAAGAGAGTATTAAAATTCACGGATTTTTTGATCCTGAAACGGGTAAACAAGTTGAACTTGGGATGAAAAATGATTGGCTTGATGGCCAGTTTATGACCACGCTCGCGGTGTATCAAATTGAAAAACAAAATGTTGCTCAGTCAAATCCTTTATACACTGGTGATGACGAGAGTATTCCCGCAATGTTCAATATAGGGGAAGTGCGTAGCCAAGGGGTTGAATGGACGTTGGTGGGGGATTTAACCGATAACCTGACTGTCACGGCAAACTATGCCTATAACGAGACCGAAGTGGTTAAAGGGGTAACGAACGACAGTTTAACTAATACGTTTGATAGTAAGCACTTTGCCAATGCGCCGCGCCATCAAGCAGGGATATGGACCCGTTACGATATCAATGTACTCGATTCGGCGATTGCTTTTGGCATGGATTACGTGGGTGAACAGTTTAGCCTCGATGGCCAAACGGTGAAGCCCCATACCATTTTTGATATGAGCTGGACGACCCAGTGGGATCAAACTCAAGTTCGCTTAAATCTTAAAAATATCTTCGATAAAGAATATGCCGTCAGTGGTTTTAGCGAGCGTAATGGCCATTTCCCTGGTGAGCCGCGTAATATCACGCTTGAACTGAGTCATAAGTTTTAATGCATTGATGTGAAAATAGCTTGTTCGTTAAGGATGACGAACAAGCTAACCTGCCTAACCTTGCTCATCACCGCCTTTATTTCTGCCAGTATTTGCTGTCGTTATCATCACCGGCTAATGCTTGCACACTATCTCAATAGTATTTTCCTATTAAGATGATAGCTTCTATCCGTTATCCTTTCTCATCCAGCTTGTTTAGACTCGCCTTATATGAATTATTCGATAAGGTTTCCCTATGCACGCCGTCAGCCATTTAGCCTCCCAAGATGCTCAATTTAATGCTAGCCCACAGGTGGCCTTGATTGCAGAAGGAGGTGGTCAGCGCGGTATTTTCACCGCAGGCGTGCTTGATGCTTGGCTTGATGGCGGATTCGATCCCTTTGATTTATTTATTGGTACTTCTGCAGGCTCACAGAATCTCAGCAGTTTTTTGGCCCGTCAAAAGGGTTATGCCAAACGCTTGATCCGCGGTTTATCGCGGCATAAACGTTTCTATCGACTCGGTCGGGGGTTAGTCGGCGGCAATGTGGTCGATTTAGATTGGTATTTTGAGCAGACTAGACAAGGGATGTTCAAATTAGATCTTAATGCGGCGACGGCCTCACTCGGTCATCGGCAGTTACTGATCACCACTACCAATGCCAGTGATCGCAAGGGATATTTTTTAAGTCCAAGCAGTAAAAGCCAATGGCGCGAATTGCTTAAAGCCTCCAGCGCATTGCCATTTTTGTATAAACAAGGAGTAAAACTCACGCCTTGGCTGACTGATAAGGCCTGTAATAACGGTGCCTCTGATCACAGCGCAGCTATCGACAGTGATTTTTATCTCTACGGCGGCTTAGCAGCGCCTTTACCTGTGCGTGAGGCCTATCGTCGTGGTGCCCGTAAAATTGTGGTGATCCGCACTGTGAGTGAGGATTTTCAGGCGCAATCGGCTTGGGTGCATAAACTTAAATCTTGGATTTGTGTTTCTGGTTTTTGCCCGAAAACCATAGATTATTTAGTGCAGCACGAACAAGCCTATCAGGATGAATTGGATTTTATGGCTAATCCGCCAGAGGATGTGGAGATAGTGCAGATTTTTGCCGCTGAAAATTTGCAGAGTAAGTTATTGGGTAGCACCGATGCCGATTTACGCCATGATTACCATGCGGGCATGAGTGCCGGAAAGCTGTTTTTAACCCAAGATCCGATGGCATTGACGCAGATGAATGTTCATTTTCAAACTCAAGTGCAAACCAACGCTCACACTCAAACCCACATTCAAGCTCACTCTGAAATCAAGCCATTCAGTGCGCTGTCGGCCTAGTTTAATTCTAGAGTTAAGACACAATTTTGTGCACGAGTAAGCAATAAAAGTAAACTGCATCGAAATACAAAAGCCACCCTAGGGTGGCCTTTGTGGTTGGCTATCTTAACCTGTGCATCAATCTAGTTAATTAACTTATATGATTAATCTAGCTCATCAACGTTAGACCATTAATAACTTGATGTGTGTACTGAGCGCACTGCTCGGCCCGATGGGTCGATAATGCCGCGTAAGCTTTCGTCCCAAGCCAGTGCTTCTGGCGTTGAACAGGCGACGGATTTACCGCCTGGAACCGTTTCTGCAGCGCCGCTCAGTGGATAATGATCTTCAAAGAAGCAGCGATAGAAATAGGCTTCTTTGGTTTCTGGCGTGTTGTATGGGAAACGGAATTTCGCGTTTGCCAATTGTAAATCATCCACCCGCGCTGCCGCTTGTTCTTTCAAACCGTCAATCCAAGAGTAGCCTACGCCGTCACTGAATTGTTCCTTTTGACGCCATGCCACTTCTTTTGGCAATTTATGCTCAAAGGCTTGGCGTAGAATGTGTTTCTCGATACGACCATCCTTAGACATTTTCGCTTCAGGGTTGATGCGCATCGCCACATCCATAAACTCTTTATCGAGGAAGGGCACACGGGCTTCTAATCCCCAAGCGGCCATGGCTTTGTTGGCACGCAGACAATCGAACAGATGCAGCTTATCGAGTTTGCGGACTAATTCCTCGTGGAATGCCTGTGCGTTTGGCGCTTTATGGAAGTATAAATAGCCGCCAAATAGCTCGTCAGCACCTTCACCCGATAACACCATCTTAATGCCCATGGCTTTGATTTTACGTGCCATTAAATACATAGGTGTCGCGGCACGTATGGTGGTGACATCGTAGGTTTCTAAGTGATAAATCACTTCTTTAATCGCATCTAAGCCTTCTTGGAAGGTGAAATGGATCTCATGGTGAATCGTACCAATGGCATCTGCGACTTTTTTGGCGGCGATTAAATCTGGCGCACCTTCAAGGCCGACAGCAAAAGAATGCAACTGTGGCCACCAAGCGTTGGTTTCGCCATCGTCTTCAATGCGGCGTTTAGCAAAGGTTTGCGTCACGGCGGAAATGATCGATGAATCTAAGCCACCTGATAGCAACACACCATAGGGCACGTCTGACATTAATTGGCGTTTGACCGCTGCTTCTAATGCATCACGTAATTCTTCTTGGCTGGCTGGGTTATCTTTAACCGCATCATAGCTTTGCCAATCGCGGCTATAGTATTTAACGGCTTCACCATCTTTTGAATACAGATACTGGCCCGGTAAGAACTCTTCTACCGTTTTACACACTGGCATCAGCGCTTTCATTTCAGAGGCAACATAGAAGTTACCCGCAGCGTCACGGCCTGTGTATAGCGGGATGATACCCATGTGATCGCGGCCGATAAGGTATCTATCTTGGGCTTTGTCATATAACACAAAGGCGAAGATACCGTTTAATTTATCAAGGAAGTCAGTACCATATTCTTGATACAGCGCCAGAATGACTTCGCAGTCAGAGTTGGTTTGATAGCTGTACTTATCACCTAGCTGGGCTTTCAATTCTTTGTGGTTATAGATTTCGCCGTTGACCGCGAGGATCAAGCTGCCATCTTCGGTCAGCAGTGGCTGAGCACCGTGTTCAATGTCAACAATTGCTAAACGTTCGTGGGCAAGAATTGCCTTATCACTGGCATAAATACCTGACCAGTCAGGGCCACGGTGGCGCATTAGCTTAGACATTTCTAGCGCGACTTGGCGCAGTTCTTTGGCATCAGATTGGATATCTAAAATCGAAAAGATTGAACACATAGTACAACTCCCACACTGTCTGTCATTTGAGGATGTCTCAATTGAGGTTTAATGTGCCAGCAATTTAGGTATTTGCCAAACACTATTTTTGATGTTTTATCTGTTTATTGGTGTTTTTGTTGATTTAGATGTTTATGTTTAATGCTTTTATTTGAGAATAATTCATTTTATTTACGTTATTTTTGATGATTTGTTTTTATTGTCTGATTTGGCGTGAGGGGTTTTGGGGAATTCACAATGTGTTTTAAAAAAGTGTCGATGACAGAAAAACCGTTAAAAAAGACCATTAATAATGAGTTGGCTCGTTTAAGTGTTTTATTTTTAATCAATTAATGCGCCGAGTTTGACATCAACCAATGGCATAAGCCTATTCAGAATGGTGTGGCAGGATGGATATTTCGCGATAACTGCATTGTTTGTGAGCTGAAAACAAAAAAGCACGTGAATGGTTCACGTGCTTTTCAATCTTGTTTGGTGCTTTGGCTGGCGGAGGATGCGCTTTATTCAGCTGGTGCTGCGACTAGCGGGTGTCAATAAGAGACGACTAACTAAGTCGCCTCTCACAAGCTGTCACTGATACAAGCTGCTATTTTGCATCTGTCACAAGCGTCGTTTTGGCTGGGCGCAGGCTATTAAACTCTGTGCCTTGATAGTATCCCGGCCAATCTTTGCTGTTGCCCAATGTGCGCGTGACTTGGTAGTAGATTTGCAAATCTTGCAGCGCGCCGCTCAAATCCCAGTCTTCATGGTATTCATCGCAGACATTGTGATAACAGCCTTTCATTGTGGCTTGCATCTGGGTTTTATAAGCAGCCGTGGTCTCATCAACGGGGTCGCTACCGCCGCCGGCAAATACCGCTGGGACGCCCAGTTTGGCAAAGCTGAAATGATCTGAACGGAAGAAACCGCCCGAAGCGGGATTTTTTTCACCCATGGCGATGCGGTTTTGTTGTTTCGCCGCATCGATAAGGTAAGTTTCTAACTCAGACTTGCCTTTGCCGACGATAGTAAAGTCATTGGTTTTGCCGTAGATATTAGTGCTGTCGAGGTTTAACACTGCCACGGTTTTGTCGATAGGGTAAAGTGGATTGGCGGCGTAATAGCGCGAACCGAGTAAGCCCTGTTCTTCGCCTGTTGTGGCAATGAAGGTTACCGAGCGCGCTAAACCGTGGCCTTGTTTCTCATTATCGGCTAATTGTCTGGCGATTTCGAGAATGCCGGCAGTGCCTGAGGCATTGTCCATGGCACCGTTGTAAATCTGATCGCCTGCTTTCGTCTCGTCTTTACCTATGTGATCCCAATGGGCGGTGTAGAGGATTTGCTCGTCGGCTTGTGTGCTGCCGGGGAGCGTGGCGACTACGTTGTAGCTATTCGCGTATTCGGCTTTATTTTTAAAGGCGATACTGGCAGTTTGCTCAAGGGGGACATTGATTGGGCTGTCGGCGGCGCGCGCCATCAAGCTCGGCAGTGATAAACCCGCTTTATCAAACAGTTGGGTTGCTGCGTCCAATGTAAGCCAGCCTTCGACTTGGATGCGGCTATCTTGTTCGGCTTTACTCAGCACCAGATCTTGCTGTGGCCCAGTCCAGCTATTTTCTACCACAGACCAAGGATAAGAGGCGGGTTCAGTATCATGGATGATCAGCGCGCCAAGGGCGCCTTGACGGCTGGCCTCTTCAAACTTATAGCTCCAGCGGCCGTAATAGGTCATGGCTTTGCCATTGAACTTGCCCGAGTCAGGGCGGGCAAAGCCGGGATCGTTGACTAAGATCACCGCGATTTTGCCTTTCATGTCGAGATCTTGGTAATCATTCCAACCATATTCGGGGGCGTTCACTCCATAGCCGACGAAGACTAATGGTGCGTTCTCAATACTAATACCACCGTTATCGTGGCGACTGCTGAGCACCAGATCTTTTCGGTATTGAAAGGGTAATCCTGCCAGCGTGACTTTCTGCGCTTCATCTGCGGTATAGCTGACCATAGGCACAGGTTGCAAAAAGCTGCCTTGGTACGCGCCCTTGAGTCCCATCTCTGTAAAGGCTTTAGTCAAATAGTCCAAGGTGAGTTTTTCACCGTGAGTGGTCGGCGCACGACCTTCAAATTCATCGGATGACAGGGTTTTAATATCATTTCTAAAGCGCGCTTCATTAAACTGCACTGTTTTAAGTCCAGCCAAAGTACTGTTGCCATCGGATTGGGATGAATTCGGACTACAGGCACTGAGCATAGCCAGCGCACAGAGTGGATACAGACGTCGCATAGGTTAATCCTACTGTTGTTTTAATTAAGGAATTTTAGATTTCTGTTAATCAATCAGAAGCGAGACTTATCATGAAGCAAGCCGCAGCGAGCCACAAGGCTGAGCGGCAGGTGAATGTGTTACTTAATGTTGCTTTACCCTATGCAATACGCCTTTGGGCTAGGCGTGTTGCATAGGTCATATTTGAACGATTAGCAAAATGGGTGGTTAGACCTAAACCTAGGGGGGAGACAATTGTTTAAACCACATCAATATCACCGGCGCAGGCAAACACATGGTTCGGGCGGAACGGTTCTTTGTCGATATCTTCAAGTTTACTCACGCCACTGGTGACCAGAATGGTTTCAAGCCCAGCTTGGAAGCCCGCTAAAATATCGGTACGCATATTGTCGCCGATGATGACAGTGTCTTCCGAGTGGCCATCAATATGATTAAGCGCTGAACGAATAATCCAAGCACTCGGTTTACCCACGTAGAAAGGTTTTTTACCGGTAATACGCTCGATTGGCGAACATAGCGCGCCACAGGCTGGGCTGTAAGCAGGGCCGTGAGTGTCAGGGTTGGTGGCAATAAAGCGGGCGCCACCTGCCACAAAAGCTGCGGCTTTATGGATCATTTCCCAGTTGTAGGAGCGGGTTTCACCGACAATCACAAAGTCGGGGTTGATGTCGGTAATGGTAAAGCCTGCTTTGTAGAGTTCGTGGGTGAGGGCGCCTTCACCAATGACATAGGCTTTACTGCCTTCTTGGTGCTGTAAAAAGTCAGCGGTTGCCATGGCGGAGGTGTAAAAGCATTCTTCAGGAATATCAATACCGGCAGCGCTTAAACGGTTTTGCAGATCCTTACCCGTTTGTACGGGATAGTTAGTCAATATCACTAACGGATTGCCTTGCTCTAAAATGCGCTGGATAAATTTGTCGCTGCCGGGGATCAGTTTATTGTCGTGCAGTAGTACACCATCGATATCGCAGATAATATTTTTCATCTAATAGTCTCTTGTCATGCCGAGCAAAAATCACTTTTCGTTAAGTTATCTAATGCCACATTGCCCCAGAAAACAATGCTTTTGTGGAAAATAGTTAAAAAAATAGAGACCCTAAGGTCTCCATTTGTGATCTCGCTACCATTGCTTTTAAGCGGAACTAATCAGGCGCGTAACCGCTCGGGCCGATAAGATTGCCATCAAGATAGGCCTGGCCATTTTGCATGTTAAGACGGTGCTGACTAAACCATTTCACCACGAGTGGATAAATGGCATGTTCTTGCTCATGCACACGGGCGGCGAGCATATCAGCGGTATCTTCTTCATAAACAGGCACTTTGGCCTGTAAAATCACCGGACCTGCATCAAGCTCTGGCGTGACAAAATGCACGCTGGCACCATGTTCGCTGTCGTTAGCGTCAATGGCACGTTGATGGGTGTTTAAGCCAGTGTATTTCGGTAACAGTGACGGATGGATATTGATCATGCGACCTAGGTAATGATTCACGAAATCATCGGTTAAGATCCGCATAAATCCTGCCAACACGATTAAATCGGGTTGGTACTGTTCGATGACTGTCATTAAACGTGCATCGTATTCAGAGCGAGATTCACCTTGGTGAGCTATCACGCAGCTGGTATCAATTTCGCCATGATGGGCGCGCACTAGGCCATAGGCATCGGGTTTATTACTGATGACTCCGACAACTTCGGCCTGCAGATTATCGTCGCAACCATCGATAATCGCTTGCAGGTTACTGCCATTTCCGGAAATTAATACAACTACACGACAGCTCTGGGGCATTACAGGATCTCCACTTGCTCTTCATTGCCTTCACGATCTGCGATAGCACCGATCAGCCAAGCTTGTTCGCCTTCTGCAGCCAGTAATGCAAGTGCTGCATCCACTTTATCGGCTGGCAGCGCGACTAACATGCCGACGCCACAGTTGAAGGTGAGATACATTTCATATTCTGCAATATTGCCATTTTCCATTAACCAACTGAAAACAGCAGGCCATTGCCATGAATCGCCTTGGATAACCGCTTTTAAATTATCTGGTAGTACGCGTGGGATGTTTTCCCAGAAGCCGCCGCCAGTAATGTGTGCCATTGCATGTACGTCTGATGCTGCGATCAGTTTCAGCAATGATTTCACGTAAATTTTGGTTGGCTCAAGTAGATGTTCAATTAGCGGTTTGCCATTGAGATCTTGTTGAGGGTCTGCTTGGCTCACTTCTAATACTTTACGTACTAAAGAGTAACCATTTGAATGAGGGCCGCTCGAGGCTAATGCGATAAGCGCATCACCCGCTGCAACTTTGCTACCGTCAATGATGTCGGCTTTTTCAACTACGCCCACGCAGAAACCTGCTAGGTCGTAATCTTCACCTTCGTACATGCCTGGCATTTCAGCGGTTTCACCGCCGATTAACGCACAACCAGATTGGAAACAACCTTCGCCGATACCGTTGACAACAGACGTCGCGGTTTCAACATCCAGCTTGCCTGTCGCATAGTAATCGAGGAAAAACAGTGGCTCAGCACCTTGAACGATTAAATCGTTCACACACATAGCAACTAAGTCTATGCCGACTGTGTCATGTTTTTTATAGTCGATAGCTAAACGTAATTTAGTCCCAACACCGTCGGTGCCAGACACTAAAACTGGTTGCTTGTATTTAGTGGGGATTTCACACAGGGCGCCAAAACCACCTAAGTTGCCCATAACTTCTGGACGACGGGTACGTTTAACGGCTGCTTTAATGTTACTTACCAGTGCATTACCTGCATCAATATCAACGCCGGCATCTTTATAGCTCAGTGGGGTAGGTGTGCTCACGGAGGGATCCTCTCGGGTACATCGTTATTGGATTTTATGCGGCGGTATTCTACCAGCTTGTGCTAGGGGTCGAAAGTCATGATTTGGATTTATGCCCCTCGGCGGAGTATTTTTGGCCGAGTAAAACTGTATTTCAGTTTCTGAGGTCTTGAGATTGGTCACAAAATAGTAAATTAAGGTACGTATCTTAGTCGATTGGGAATTATTCTTGGGAGATAGCTCACGATTAGGCCTAATGGCAAAACTTTATGTTTTACCTAGTAAACAAATCAACTAGAATCTGAAAAATTTGCCTAAAATAATACGCCGAAAAATAAAGTAGGAGAGAAAAATGAAAGTTGTCGAGGTTAAACATCCTTTAGTGCGTCACAAAATCGGTTTAATGCGCGAAGGTGACATTAGCACTAAACGTTTCCGTGAGCTAGCCGCCGAAGTGGGCAGTTTATTAACCTATGAAGCTACCGCAGATTTCGAAACTGAAACGGTGACGATTGAAGGCTGGAACGGTCCGGTTGAAGTCGACCAAATCAAAGGTAAAAAAGTCACTGTTGTGCCGATTTTACGTGCGGGTTTGGGCATGATGGACGGTGTACTTGAGCATATCCCAAGTGCGCGTATTTCAGTTGTCGGCATTTACCGTGACGAAGAAACCCTTGAGCCTGTGCCTTACTTTGAAAAGCTCGCCAGCGACATGAACGAGCGTATCGCCTTAGTTGTCGACCCAATGCTCGCGACTGGTGGTTCTATGATTGCGACCGTAGACTTATTGAAGAAACGCGGTTGTACTTCAATCAAAGCCTTAGTGTTAGTGGCTGCACCTGAAGGGATCAAAGCGTTAGAAGCGGCGCATCCTGATATCGAGTTATATACCGCTGCTATCGACAAGTGCCTCAATGAGAAGGGCTATATCCTGCCAGGTCTTGGTGATGCGGGCGATAAAATCTTTGGTACTAAATAATCGTTCCTGTGCCTGTTAACATGTCTATTCATATAGCTTGTTAATATTTGGGCGCTCGATCTAAAAGGCCGAATTGCAATGCAATTCGGCCTTTTTATTGGGTGTGTTGTTCGGTGTTACAACACCATGGCCGCAATCCAGCCAAACACTAACAGTGGAATATTGTAGTGGATGAAGGTCGGGATCACGCTGTCACGAATGTGGTCGTGTTGACCATCGGCATTCAAACCCGCAGTAGGACCTAAGGTGGAATCCGATGCTGGCGAGCCTGCATCACCCAGCGCCGCAGCGGTGCCGACTAACGCGATTGTCGCCGCCACCGAAAAACCAAAACTTAACGCTAAAGGCACATAAATGGTCGCGATAATTGGAATGGTGGAGAAAGACGAGCCGATCCCCATAGTGATCAGTAGACCAACTAGCAGCATCAAAAAGGCGGCGAGGGCTTTATTATCCCCAATGATGTCGCTAAGCGAAGCCACAAGCGTGCCCACTTCACCGGTTTCTTTCACTACGGCGGCAAAACCTGCGGCAGAAATCATGATAAAGCCGATGTTGGCCATCATGCGCACGCCTTGATTGAAAATATCTTGGTCGGCGACATGCTTTAAGGCGCCCGAGAAACTGAAAATCATGAAGCCGACTAAGGCGCCAAAAATCATCGAATCGGTTTCAAGTTGCACCACTAAGGTGGCTAATATCGCCACTGCGGCAATGATAATATTGCGTTTGTTGAGGGTTTCTTCTGGCTCTGCAACCAATACTTTGGCCTCATCGTAGATCCGAGGTTTACGGTAACTGATAAACACAGCTGTCAGTAAACCAACTATCATGCCCGCCGCTGGAATTAACATGGCTGGTGGAATTTGCTCACGCACAGCCGCTAAGCCATTGCTGGTTAAGTTGGAAAGCAGAATGTCATTTAAGAAAATGCCACCAAATCCAATCGGTAAAATCATATAGGTTGTGACCAGACCAAAGGTCAAAACACAAGCGACTAAACGACGGTCGATGTTCAGTTTGGTCATCACATGTAACAGTGGTGGCACTAAAATCGGAATAAAGGCGATATGAATAGGTAAAATATTCTGCGAGGCCATCGACATGACAAGTAGCGATAACAGCAGTAACCAGCGAACCCAGTTAGTGTTGGTGGGATTAGGATCTTGCCCAAGACTACTGATGATGCTTCTTGAGATCAGCGTGGTTAAGCCTGAGTGCGAGAGTGCGACAGCAAAGGCACCTAATAATGCATAACTGAGCGCAATTTGCGCGCCGCCACCTAAGCCTGTATTAAAGGCATCTATGGTTTGGTGCAGATCCATTCCGCCCACAAGTCCCGCCACAAGGGCGCTCACGGTGAGGGCGATAACCACATTCACCCTAGCTAAACTGAGTGCCAACATTAAGCACACTGCAATAACGACTGCATTCATAGTCAATTTTCTTAATTCTTTAAGCCAAAGACGCTATTTTTGACTGCAAAGGCTGTCGATGTCCAGTTTGCCGAGGGCTTATCTGAAAAATATCTGAAAATGTGATCATGCTGGGTTTTGTCTGTTAGCCGAATGTGGATTGCTGCGCACACAGGATACGCAGATTGCTCTATCCTTAGTCAGGCAAAACGGAAATGCCCTTGAAAAATGTGATATTGGTCTTAAATAGGTTGTAAGGCACAGCACACGACTTATAATGCCTAAAGATTTGATTGGTAAGAACACCTTTTAATCAGTAAGGATTTAACTCGACCTAGGTTGAGGAGAGCATACTGGCGAAAGGGCATCTTGCCTTACACTTAGTTCAACTCATAGATGGAGATATAAAATGAGCGTATTAGTAGGCCGTCAGGCTCCTGATTTTACTGCTGCAGCTGTATTAGGTTCTGGCGAAATCGTTGATAGCTTCAACTTAACTGCTGCCATCAAAGGCAAACCAGCAGTCGTATTCTTCTATCCACTTGACTTCACTTTCGTTTGTCCATCAGAGTTGATCGCATTTGATCACCGCATGGAAGAGTTCACTAAGCGTGGCGTGGAAGTGATCGGTGTGTCTATCGATTCTCAGTTCACTCACAACGCATGGCGCAACACCCCAGTTGAAAAAGGCGGTATTGGCCAAGTTAAGTACACGTTAGTGGCTGACGTTAAACATGAAATCTGTAAAGCATACGATGTTGAGCATCCAGAAGCGGGTGTGGCTTTCCGTGGTTCATTCCTGATCGACAAAGAAGGCATGGTTCGCCACCAAGTTGTTAACGATCTGCCATTAGGCCGTAACGTTGATGAAATGCTACGTATGATCGACGCACTGCAATTCCACGAAGAGCACGGCGATGTATGTCCTGCTGGCTGGGAAAAAGGCGATAAAGGTATGAATGCAAGCACTGAAGGTGTTGCTGCTTACCTGTCTGAAAACGCAAGCTCACTGTAATTAGTATTTGCTAATCACAGTTGCCTGTTAAATGAAAAAAGCTGCCAATGGCAGCTTTTTTGTTTTCTATTTGTTTAAGATTTAGTGTGAACCGCTAAATTTATGCCTCAGTACCGCTTTGGGCATCCTGCTCATCCACGGCCAGTAACGGCCAGCCGCCTAATGATTTCCAACGATTCACTATGTGACAAAAAAGCTCTGCGGTACGTTCGGTATCATATAGCGCAGAATGGGCTTCTTTATTATCGAAGGGAATGCCCGCCATGATGCATGCTTTGGCAAGTACGGTATGACCAATGGCAAGTCCGGCGAGTGTAGCAGTATCGAAAGTAGCAAAAGGATGAAACGGCGAGCGTTTTAAGTCGCAACGTTCAATCGCCTTACTCACAAAACCATGATCAAAAGCGGCATTATGCGCCACTATGATACTGCGATGGCAGTCAGAGGCTTTTTGGGCTTTTTTCACCGCTTTAAAGATTTCTAAAAAGGCTTCTTTCTCGCTCACAGCTCCCCGTAACGGATTAGTGGGATCAATGCCGTTGAATGCTAACGCTTCGGGTTCTAAATTTGCGCCTTCAAAGGGCTCAATGTGGAAGTGTAGGGTTTTGTCGATTCCTATCACGCCTTCATTGTCCATTTTCAGTAGGGTGACGGCAATTTCTAGCAACGCATCGGTTTGAGAGTTGAAGCCCGCAGTTTCGACATCAATGACTACGGGAAAGTAGCCTCGAAATCGGTATTTCAATTTGTTCGCGTCGCAAATGTCACTCATAAAGTACTCTAGAAAATTCACAGGGCGCTATTATGCTAAATGTGTTGGGGTGTGTCATGCTTGATTGATGGTTTTATGAGCTAAAGGAACTAAATAGTTTGCCGATAAAGCCATGTAACCGATTAAACATGAGTAAAGGCTATGTGGCGAAAACTGATATTAGTATCAATTTTATGCGTTCCAGCAACTGCAACGGCAGAGTTGCGCCATTATGTCGCCTCTTTAAGTGATTCCCAATGGCGAGTGAGCGAGAATTCTCCCATCGTTTGTCGCCTCGAGCACGATATCCCTTCCTACGGTAAAGCGATTTTTACCAGCGAAGCGGGTAAGCAGCAAAATATGAATTTTACCTTAGACATGTGGGTAAAACCGGATCAAGTCACGCAAGCTAAGTTAATTAGTCGCGCGCCGCAGTGGCGGCCGGGAGTGGTCTCAAAAGAGATCACCTCACTGCATTATCAAAAGTACTTTAATGGTGAGGTGCCTAAACGTGCCGCTTGGTCTATGTTGGCTGAGTTGAGTCGCGGGATGGAACCGACGTTTTACTATGCTGATTGGTATAACGAGTCAAATAAGATTGCTGTGGGTTTGTCATCGGTTAACTTTGGCCGTAAATACAGCGAGTTCAAAGCTTGTTTAGCGCACCTGTTGCCCTATAGCTTTGAAGATATCGCATTTACTGTGTTGAATTATGATGAAGGCGGAACCGATTTAACTCGTTTCTCCCAGCAGCAACTGTCACGGGTTCAAGAATACTTAGCCTATGATCCTTTGGTGGAGTTAGTGCTGGTGGATGCGTATACCGACAGTTACGGTGGCCGTTCAGTTAACCAAAAAGTCTCGGATAAACGGGCGGAGTCGGTAAAAGATTTCTTTGTTGCCAGCGGTATTCCGCAAGATCGTATCGTTACTGTAGGGCATGGTGAGCGCCGTCATGTGGCTTCTAATGATGATATGGACGAAAGGGCACGTAACCGCCGCGTTGTGATACGGATCAGTAAGCCTTTATAGTGCTAAGTTTACGCAGTGTTTAACCTGTGCCACATCAATATAGTTAAGCCGCCCAATCCAATGCCAAGTCACTGACTTGGCATTGTCATTTATAGATGCGGAGGTGGTTATTTTTGGATAGCTTGGCAGTATTTCGCTCAACCTCAACCTCAACCTCAACCTCAACCTCAACCTTTGCAGTATCAGCGAGCTTTAAATGGGATTATGAGTTTTTCTTATTTGTGATGTTCGCGAGCAGGTAATCGTTAAGCCGCAAATAAAACTAAAGTGAGGCTAGGGCATAAATAGTGATAGCGGCATAAAGCCTGATATCGTCGTAAGTAGGATGGTGTTTGAAATGGATAAAAAAAAGCCCGCTTAAACTAAGCGGGCCGCAAAAATAATGCATTTGCAATCAACAAATTGAAGGAAGGAAGTCAAGCATAAGAACCAGGGAAGAAACTGAAGTGTTGGGAACACACCAGTTTAAAAGTTCTTTGTTTTCGATATCTGCAAGCAGGTATCTCCTGAAAACAAGCACATTCTATGGTTAACTCGGCGGTAAAACAAACGAGAAAAATTGCCCATAAACATTAGTAATTCTAATGATTGTAAAGGTGATCTATATCACTTAAGTCACTATTTACCTTGATTAATAACTTATAAATCACTATTAGTGCATAATAATACACTTCAATAAGCTTATCCTTGCTGCCATTTTGTTAAATCTGCGATACAACCTAAAAATCTGCTTATTAAGTTACGGGATTGCCATGATTTTTTTTGCTTGTATAGTACTTGCTGAAAAGGCCCTAAGCCCTAAACCACAAGAAGGACGATAACAAGATGGCATTAAGATTTCGCCTTGCAAAGCAAGGTTTGTTAGTGGCCACATTGGGAATGGCACTCGGTGCCTGCCAAAGTGGCAATACACCTGAACAAAATTCGACTGAGCAGGCAAGCGCAAATAAATTGGTTTACCCAGTGACTCAAAAAGATGATCTCGTCGAAACCATTCACGGTGTTGCCGTGGCGGACCCTTACCGCCATTTAGAGG
Source organism: Shewanella baltica (assembly GCF_900456975.1). Lineage (NCBI taxonomy): Bacteria > Pseudomonadati > Pseudomonadota > Gammaproteobacteria > Alteromonadales > Shewanellaceae > Shewanella > Shewanella baltica. The sequence continues at coordinate 2,683,710 of NZ_UGYM01000002.1, read as the reverse complement.
CCAATACGCCAGAAACGGAAGCTTGGGTAAAAGAACAACAAGCCTTCGGTCAAGCCTATTTAGCCAAGATCCCCAATAAACAAGCTGTGGTCGATCGCATCACTGAGCTGTGGAATTACGAAAAAGTCTCCGCCCCATTTGAGAATGGCGACAATCAATTTTACTACCGTAATGATGGCCTGCAGGCGCAATCTGTTTTGTATGTCAAAGGGTTAGATGGCGTTGAAAAGCCAGTTCTCGATCCAAACAAACTGTCAGCGGATGGCACTGTGGCGCTATCAGGTGTTGCAGTGAGTAATGACGGTAAAATTTTAGCCTATGGTGTGTCAAATTCGGGCTCAGATTGGCAGCAATGGCAGTTTGTTGATATCGCAACCGGTAAGAAACTTGCCGATGAATTGAAATGGATTAAATTTTCTAGCGCAGTGTGGGATAAAGAAAACCAAGGTGTGTTTTATGCTCGCTATGATGCCCCTGCGGGTGGAGATGTCTTAGCCGACGTCAATTTCAATCAAAAAGTGTATTACCATAAATTAGGTACAGATCAGCGCCAAGATTTATTGATTTACGAGCGCCCACAGAATAAAGATTGGGGCTTTGGCATAGAGGTATCCGAGAAAGGCGAATACTTATTACTGTCGATTTCTCAAGGTACGGATAAGCGTAATCGTTTCTTCTATAAATCCTTATTTGAGCCTAAATCACAAGTGGTGGAATTGATCCTCAACTTAGAAGCTGAATATGAGTTTCTCGGTAATGATGGTTCAGTGTTTTATTTCAAAACCGACTTAGATGCGCCTAACGGTAAAGTAATTGCGATTGATACCCGCAATAGCGATAAATCCCAATGGCAAACCATTATTCCAGAGTCTACAGATCCGATAAATAACGTCGCCATAATTAATGACCATTTAGTGGTGAGTTATTTACACGATGTATTAGGTCAATTATCGATTTACAGCATGGGTGGGCAGAAGCGCCAAGACGTGGCATTACCTGGTCAAGGCAATGTGGCTGGGCCTTTTGGTAAAGCAAGCAAAGACTATTTCTATTATGTGTTTAATAGCTATATTCAACCTGAAACCACCTATAAGTTTGACTTTAAAACCGCTGAATCAAGCGTAATTGCCAAACCTAAGGTGTCGTTTAATCCCGATGACTATGTTTCTGAGCAAGTGTTTTATCGCAGCAAAGATGGCACGCGTGTGCCTATGATGCTGTCCTATAAAAAAGGCTTAGTGAAGAACGGTCAAAACCCAACATTACTGTATGCCTATGGTGGCTTTGCCATTTCGATGACACCACGCTTTAGTCCGGCCAACATTGCTTGGTTAGATATGGGCGGTATTTACGCTGTGCCGAGTTTACGTGGCGGCGCTGAATACGGCGAAAGCTGGCATCAAGCGGGGATGTTCGATAAAAAGCAAAATGTGTTTGATGACTATTTTGCCGCCGCGGAATATCTAGTGAGTGAAAAATACACTAATAGCACTAAGTTAGGTGCCTATGGCCGCAGTAACGGTGGTCTGTTGATGGGCGCTGCGGTGACTCAACGTCCTGAACTCTTTGCTGCCGTATTACCTGCGGTGGGCGTACTGGATATGCTGCGCTTCCATAAGTTCACTATCGGTTGGGCTTGGACGAGTGAATATGGCAGTGCCGATAAAGCAGAACAATTCCCGGCGCTACTGGCTTATTCGCCTTATCACAATGTGAAAGCGCAAACTTACCCAGCGACTATGGTGATGACTGCCGATCATGATGATCGCGTCGTGCCATTACACAGTTTCAAGTTCGCAGCCATGTTGCAGGATAAGCAGCAGGGCACTGAACCTGTGATTATGCGTATCGAGTCCAATGCGGGTCACGGAGCCGGTAAACCGACGGCGATGAAGATTGATGAATTTGCCGATATCTACAGTTTCTTGTGGCAGAGTTTTGGCTTAACACTGCCACAAACTATCGCAAAATAACTAACTATGTTAATAAAATGGGGTCCTTTGACCCCATTGTCTTTTACAATTGCCCCTATTCATCTGAAACCCGCGCTATTCCTATCTATATCTTCGTCGGGTCATTCACAAGTCTTGTTTCCCTAGGTATAGTAAGCGTCAATTTTTCAACCAAAATTTGCTTATTTTCAAATGATGTTTCATTGGCCTATTTCAGTCTATTACGAAGACACCGACGCTGGCGGCGTTGTCTATCATTCGAACTATCTCAACTTTTTTGAGCGGGCGAGAACCGAGTGGCTAAAAGCCCTTGGCGTGAGTCAGACTGCGCTTTTAGCCGACGATACCGCCTTTGTGGTAAAGCGTGCGGAATTAGATTTTCGCAAAGCGGCACGTTTTGAACAGAACCTTATTGTTGAAACTAAGGTCATAGAGTTGAAAAAGGCCTCGTTGATCTTTCATCAACGCTTGGTCGATAAACAGGGAGACTGTTATTGTGAAGGCACAGTGCTGGTTGTTTGTGTTGCGCTGTCACGAATGCGTCCCCGAGCTATTCCCTTAAATATTGTGCAGGAGTTTGACAGTGCAAGCTGATATGTCGATTGTTGGGTTATTTTTACAAGCCAGTTTATTAGTGAAATTTGTTATGTTCACCTTACTTTGCTTGTCAGTGATGTCTTGGACGGTGATTTTACAACGCCGTAGCTTACTGACATCCGCAAAAAGTAAATCGGCGAAGTTTGAAGACAAATTTTGGTCAGGCGTTGATTTAAACCGTTTATATAAAGAATTATCGACTCGTCCTGATAATAGCGGTTTAGAGTCATTATTTGTGACTGGCTTTAAAGAATATTCACGCCTGAATAAATTAAATAGCAAAGTGCCCGATGCCGTGATGGACGGTACATCACGTGCTATGCGTGTGACACTTTCTCGCGAAATGGAAAAGTTAGAAGCTAACTTACCCTTATTAGCGACCATTGGTTCGACTAGCCCTTATATCGGTTTATTTGGTACGGTATGGGGGATTATGAATTCATTTATCGCCATTGGTTCGATGGAAAACGCGACCTTAGCTATGGTTGCCCCCGGTATTGCTGAAGCCTTGATTGCAACGGCTATGGGTCTATTTGCTGCGATCCCTGCGGTTATTGCGTACAACCGTTTCTCGACTCAAGTCGATAAATTAGAAATGGCCTACGCAAACTTTATGGAAGAGTTCTCCAGCATTTTGCATCGCCAGGCATACAGTGAGAAGGAAGGGGCATAATGCAACCAGCTTATCAGCGCAAACGTCGTCGCCCCGTTGCCGAAATCAACGTGGTGCCCTATATCGACGTGATGCTCGTGCTGTTAATTATTTTTATGGTAACAGCGCCCATAGTCACCCAAGGGGTAAAAGTGGAGCTGCCTCAAGGGGCCGCGGAAGTTTTACCTGCTGACAGTAAGCCACCTGTGGTGGCTTCGATTGACGGTGACGGTGATTATTATCTGAATAAAGGCGGTTCAACTAACGTACCTATGGACTTGGAAGAACTGGCGACGGAAGTTGCTGCGCTTATGGTGACAGAGCCTGAGCGTCCAGTGGTGGTTAAGGCCGATAGAAATATTCCTTACGATAAAGTGATTCAGTTGATGGTGACCTTGCAAGGTGCTGGCGTGCCATCAGTCGGTTTGATGACGGATTCACCCAAGGAGAAATAGGTGGCAGATAAGTCAGATGTAACATTACCTCTGTCAATTTCAGCGGGTATTCATATTGGCGTGATAATTATTCTGGCGTTGGGGATCGATTTCTCTCACAAACCTGAGCCTATGCAACAAGTTAGTGCGCCAGCGGTTAAAGCTGTGATGGTTGATCAGCAAAAAGTCGCTAATCAAGTTGAGAAACTTAAGCAAGAAAAGCGTGATGCCGAGCGCCGTGAGCAAGAACGTCAAGCCGAGCTTGAGCGCAAAGCGCAAGAAGCGAAGCAAGCGCGCGAACGTGAACAAGCTCAGATTAAACAGTTAGAGCAAGAACGTAAGCAGCAAGAAATTGAAACCCAAAAGGCCAATGAAGCGACCAAGCTAGCCCAAGTGAAACAGCAGCAGGAAAAGGAAAAGGCAGTTAAAGCCGAAGCCGACCGTAAGCTGAAAGAGCAGGAGCGTAAAGTCGCTGAAGATGCCGCGCAAAAAGCAGCAGAAAAACGCAAAGTGGAAGAAGCCGCAGCAGCGAAAGCGGAAAGTGACCGTAAGCTGAAGGAGGCGGAAGCTAAGGCCAAAGCTGAAAAAGCCAAGGCTGATGCAGAAGCGAAAGCCGAAGCTAAGGCCAAAGCAGATGCTAAAGCCAAAGCGGACGCTAAGGCCAAAGCCGACGCTGAAGCCAAAGCCCGCGCCCAGCAGGAGCAAGAAATGGCCGATGCATTAGCGGCGGAGCAGGCGGCGTTGTCGCAAACCATGAATAAGCAGATGCAGAGTGAAGTGGGTAAGTATCAGGCAATGATTAAATCGACTATCCAACGTAATTTGGTAGTGGATGAATCTATGCGTGGCAAGACTTGTACTGTCTCTGTACGATTAGCAAATGATGGTTTTGTGATCAGCAGTCAAACTAAAGGCGGTGATCCTAACGTTTGTCGTGCAGCAAAAGCAGCGATTTTGAAGGCGGGTAAATTGCCAGTGTCTCCGGACCCTGCAGTTTATAACTTGATGAAAGAAATTAACTTAATCGTTGAACCAACGTTTTAATTAAAGGAGTCCCATGAGAATATTGGCAAAATGGTTAGCATTGGCAGTTCTGCTATGCACCACCCCCGCAAAAGCGGCATTGGATATTGTGATCACAGAAGGTGTTGACGCTGCGCGTCCCATCGCTGTGATGCCTTTTGTTTGGCAAGGTCCTGGCGCCGCACCGCAAGCGATTGCGGATGTAGTGATGTCGGACTTAGTGCGTAGCGGTACGTTTAAACCTTTAGACGAGCTTGGACTACCTCAGCGCAATATTGGCACTGTGGCACAGTTTCAAGCTAATTCTTGGTCAAGTGTTGGCGCCGAAGCGTTAGTGCTAGGTACCGTTAAACCTTATGGTACTGATCAATATCTGGTGAGCTTTGATTTAATCGATTTAGTCAAAGCCCAAAACCAAGCGTTGAAAGGCCCAGTTAGTGCAACAGAATTTTTGATGGACAGCCGTCAAACTGTGATTTCAGCGGCGCAATTTCGCCAATATGGACACAGGATCAGCGATATCGTCTATGAAAAGTTAACCGGTATTCGCGGCGCATTCTTAACGCGGATCTCCTATGTTGTGGTCAATCATACTCAAAAAGCTCCATATCAATTGATGGTTGCTGATTATGATGGCGTCAATGAACAAATGTTACTGCGCTCGCCAGAGCCGTTGATGTCACCGACTTGGTCACCCGATGGTCGTCGTTTAGCGTATGTTAGCTTTGAAAACAAAAAAGCTGAGATCTTCGTGCAAGACCTTTATACCCAAGTGCGCACTAAAGTGAGCTCTTTCCCTGGTATTAACGGTGCGCCGGCGTTCTCACCCGATGGAAAATCTTTGGCGATCACTTTATCTAAAGACGGTCAGCCTGAAATTTACATCATAGATATTGCGACCAAAGCCATTAAGCGTATTACCAATCACTATGCTATCGATACTGAGCCATCATGGTATCCTGATGGAAAGTCGTTGATTTTTACATCAGAGCGCGGTGGTAGACCACAGATTTATCGCGTAGAGTTGAGCTCAGGTAAAGTGAGTCGTGAAACCTTTGAAGGTGAATGGAACCTCGGTGGTTCAATTACCCCTGATGGTCGCAGTATGATTTTTGTTAATCGCACGAACGGTAAATTTAATATTGCGCGTATGGATTTAAGTACGCGTTTTATGCAGGTGCTGACATCGACACGTTTGGATGAATCTCCAAGTGTGGCCCCTAATGGTACTATGGTGATCTATGGCACCACATACCAAGGCAAGCAAGTATTAGCAGCTGTTTCTACGGATGGACGTTTTAAAGCAAGATTACCGGCAGGTCAAGGTGAGGTGAAATCACCTTCTTGGTCACCGTTTCTCTAATGTTATACCTTGATTTAATCACATTTAATTTTATAAGGAACACGTAATGGATCTGAATAAGTTGTTAAAAGCTATGTTGGTAGCACTTCCAATTATGGCTCTTAGTGCATGTAGCTCAACTTCAGAATCAGAAACTGATGCAATGGGCTCAACAAACGGTTCAGGTAGTGAACTGAATGGTGGTGGCATTCAAACTGGTGGTGTAGGCGCAATGTTGTCTGCTGAAGAGCAACAACGCCAGCAGTTAGAAGACTTAAGAAAGCAACACATCATTTACTTCGACTTTGACCGCAGTGAAGTTCAAACTGATTTCGCCGCAATATTAGAAGCCCATGGCACTTACTTAGTTGAGCACCCAAGCGTGCGCGTACTGATTGAAGGTCATGCGGATGAGCGTGGCACGCCTGAGTACAACATCGCACTGGGCGAACGTCGTGCTAAAGCCGTTGCTAAATACCTACAAGGTATGGGCGTACAGCCAAGCCAAATGAGCGTAGTCAGCTATGGCGAAGAAAAACCACTTGATTTTTCTCGCACTGATGAAGGTTTTGGCAAAAACCGTCGTGCAGTTTTAGTTTACTAAGATTGAATCTCGGAGAGTAACACAATGAAACGTGCCGTCTTAATTACGGCAATGTTCCTTGGTGTAGGTGCTGCAGTTGCAGCACCTGCTCCTGTGGAAGATATTGCTGGTGGTTCGGGTGATGACAGACTTGCTCGCATAGAACGTATTGTAAAATCAAGACAACAAAGCGAGCTCGATATGCAGCGCCGTCTTGATACACTGCAGCAGGAAGTGCTCGATTTACGTGGTTTAACCGAACAACAGAATTATCAGATTGAGCAGATGCAACAGCGTCAGCGTCAGTTATATGATGAACTTGCTAATTTATCCTCAAAGGCATCTGCCGCTCCTGCAGCCGCAGCCGCGACATCCACACCTTCTGTAGCCTCGACGAATGCGGCTTCAAGTAGTTTAAGTGAAACTGCAAGCTATGAGAGTGCCGTTAACTTAGTCTTGAAAGAGCGTAAGTATGACGACGCTATTCCTGCCTTCCGTGCTTTTATCAAACAATACCCAGATTCTGTGTATGCCGCTAATGCTAACTATTGGTTAGGGCAGCTATTATTTAATAAGAGCGAATTTGCAGAAGCCAAACAAGCCTTCAAAACTGTGGTTGACCGTTTTAGTGATTCCAATAAACGGGGTGACAGTTTAGTGAAGCTTGGCATGATCGCCGAGAAAACCGGTGACAAGGCTGGGGCGACGCAATACTACCAACAAGTCGTCAAAGATTACGCAAACAGCGCAGCAGCGCGCATTGCACAGCAGCAACTGGCTGCAATTAAAGCGTAATTAACTAAAAAACATACTCTTAGTCTGTTTTTCATGCAAACGACAAAAAATTGGGAATTTGCGCTTGCATGAGAAGATGAAAAAGGTATTATAGGCGCCCTCAGAGCGGCGAGGTCGTTCGGGGCGTAAAATACCAGTAAATGGGTCGTTAGCTCAGTCGGTAGAGCAGTTGGCTTTTAACCAATTGGTCGAAGGTTCGAATCCTTCACGACCCACCACTTACTCTAATAAATAGAATAAGTTAGTGGTATTTAACGAGATAGTAAGTAGTAAAATTGGTCGTTAGCTCAGTCGCTTTTTTATAAAGCTAGGGCAGTTGGCTTTTAACCAATCAGTCGAATGGTTCTAATCCTCCACGACACTCCACTTTACTGAAAGTGCATAAATCAGCGCAACACCAGATGGGTCGTTAGCTCAGTCGGTAGAGCAGTTGGCTTTTAACCAATTGGTCGAAGGTTCGAATCCTTCACGACCCACCACTTTACTGAAAGTGCATAAATCAGCGCAAAACCTAGATGGGTCGTTAGCTCAGTCGCTTTTTTATAAAGCTAGGGCAGTTGGCTTTTAACCAATCAGTCGAATGGTTCTAATCCTTCATGACACACCACTTTACTGAAAGTGCATAAATCAGTGCAACATCAGATGGGTCGTTAGCTCAGTCGGTAGAGCAGTTGGCTTTTAACCAATTGGTCGAAGGTTCGAATCCTTCACGACCCACCACTTATTATCAGCATAATAAATGCAATTAATAAGTGAACAGTTTTATCGCAATACCTAGATGGGTCGTTAGCTCAGTCGGTAGAGCAGTTGGCTTTTAACCAATTGGTCGAAGGTTCGAATCCTTCACGACCCACCATTTATTATTCGCATTATAAATGCCAAAAATAAGTGAACAGTTTTATAGCAATATCTAGGTGGGTCGTTAGCTCAGCCGCTTTTTTTATAAAGCTAGGGCAGTTGGCTTTTAACCAATCAGTCGAATGGTTCTAATCCTTCACGAAACACCACTTTACTGAAAGTGCATAATTCAGCGCAACACCAGATGGGTCGTTAGCTCAGTCGGTAGAGCAGTTGGCTTTTAACCAATTGGTCGAAGGTTCGAATCCTTCACGACCCACCACTTTACTGAAAGTGCATAAATCAGCGCAACACCAGATGGGTCGTTAGCTCAGTCGGTAGAGCAGTTGGCTTTTAACCAATTGGTCGAAGGTTCGAATCCTTCACGACCCACCACTTTACTGAAAGTGCATAAATCAGCGCAATACCTAGATGGGTCGTTAGCTCAGTCGGTAGAGCAGTTGGCTTTTAACCAATTGGTCGAAGGTTCGAATCCTTCACGACCCACCACTTATTACCCCGCTTTATATCTCTCAAGTTACCCACTAAATTTACTAAGTTAAACTTCAATTCCCAGTACTAGATTTAATACCTTCGTTTTACTTATTTCGTTTCAAATATTTTCCTAACATATTATTTATCATGATATTTTCTACTTTTGTCTCATAGACCTATTGCCAATGTTTCTCACTTGTTAATTTGTCCATATTGGTTGCGGATAAATAATAACAATTGGGGAAAGACAAAAAATGAAACAAGCAAAACTAAGCTTGATGGGTAGTGCAATATTATTGGCATTAGCAAGTTCGGCCAATGCGGCATCACTAAAAGATACGGATGTTGAGTTTGGCGGTTATATCAAAGCTGACATTATGTTCAGTGATTACGGCAATGGCGCACCGGATTCGGGGGATCTCTCTAGGCAGTTTTATGTTCCTGGCACTATTTATGGAAAAGAGGGTAATGGCAATCAAGTCGTGGATTTTCAAGCTCGCGAAACGCGTTTTAATTTCAAAGCGACGACTGATGTTGATGGTCATAAACTTTCTGGCTTTATTGAACTCGATTTTATGACCCACACTGATGGTAATGAACGTACTTCCAACAGCTATTCACCTCGTATTCGCCATGCATTTGTCTCCTATGACAATTGGACCGTAGGTCAAACGTGGACAACCTTCCAAAATGCTGCTGCGTTACCTGAGAATCTCGATTTTGTTGGTGCTGCCGACGGAACTCCGTTCGCACGCCAAACGCTATTGCGCTATACCCAAGGTAATTTCCAATTCGCGATCGAAAATCCTGAAACCACAGTCACGCCAAATCAAGGCGGTGCCCGCATTACCAGTGGTAGCGGGGTAATTCCCGATGTTATCGCGCGGTATAACCTCAAAACGGATGGCGGCGCGGCGTTCTCCTTTGCGGGTATTGCCCGTCAGTTGAATTTAGAAACTAAGATAGGTGCGACGCAGATTGATAGCTCAGCCCTAGGATATGGCGCGAGTGTGGCGGGCATTATTCCGGTCGGCAAAGATGATCTTCGCTTCACGGCCACCTATGGTGAAGGCCTAGGTCGTTATATGGCACTCAATTACATTAATGCGGGCGTGCTAGATGCTAACGGTGATATCGAGTCGATTCGTACTTTCGGTGGGTTTGTGTCTTACCGTCATTGGTGGAATGAGCAGTGGCGCAGCAGTGTAACCTTGTCAGGCATGCAAGCGGATAACGATGTGGCTTTAACCGGTTCAGGCGTGAATAAGGATGCTTATTCAGGCTATATCAACTTACTTTACTCGCCAAGCAAACCGCTGACCTTTGGGGTCGAGTATATGTATGCCAAGAACAGTAAAGAAAATGGCGATGATGGTGATTTGAGCCGCATCATGTTCTCGGCTAAGTATGTGCTCTAATCTTACTTGCTTGCGATAAAAACTAAAAAGGAGACCTAAGGTCTCCTTTTGCATTAAGCGGGTCACATATGTGCGGTGCTTAATCTAACAGATTGTTTTCGCGAACATATTGTTCGAAATCTGTGCAGCCACCGACGTGTTTCTCGTCGACGAAAATCTGCGGTACTGTTTCAACTGGCTTACCAACAGTTTTCTCTAAATCTGCTTTAGAGATGCCTTCTGCGTGGATATCGACATATCTGAACTTAAAGTCATCACGTTTTTCAACGAGTTGCTCAGATAATTGCACAGCACGAACGCAATAAGGACAGCCTGGACGGCCAAAAATAACAACGAACATAATAGCTCCTTAGGATTACTTTAGTCGTTTTATACCATAGGCCTAAGTGAATTGATAATGTCAGCCGAGTTTATTTTCAGTTTGATAGCGGCCTTGATAATCAAAATAGCTTTCGAGCAGATCCCAGCCTTTTTTATGTTTCTTCAGTAGCAAGAGATCGGGCATGCGGAATTTATCCGCGTCGCTGATTAACTCTGTCACCTTTGTGTACTTTTTCGGTTTTAATCCCGGCGTTCGGCTATGGGGAAAGATGAATAAGGCATATAGGGCTCGCCACTGTGCCGGCGTTTGCAATTTAAAGCGGCGATTAAATTCATTGCCGTCGATATCGAGGTATTGCACTTTCAGATTGCCGTCATCGTCGATGAGCGTCATATGTTGGCAGCGGAACAAATGATGGTGCTGCTGGCTGAGCACTTGGCGAAGGCGTTTATCGGGATCGATGAGAGTCGATTGGCAGTGCTGGCAAATGCGTGCGGCAATATCATTCTCTTCACCGCAATCAGGGCAAGATTTAGATCTAAATCGAAAGTCGCACTGTAGCTTTTTACCATGCTGTTCGACAATGCCCTGACAACGGCGACCAAAGTGTTCGATGATGTCGCCATCGTCGTCCGTGAGTCCCCAGAATATATTAGCAAAATCGCACACAGGGCAATGCACTTGCACGGGTACCGATTTACTGTTGGGTTTAGCTTGGCCGACCTCGGGGAAATACAAGTCATAACCATTGGCAGCATAGTCGATGATAAGACAATCTTTTTTGCCTTCAGCGATTCGCAACCCACGGCCGATCATTTGTTGAAATAGACTGACTGAGGCGGTTGGGCGCAAAATCGCAATCAAATCCACATGGGGCGCGTCGAAGCCTGTCGTCAACACTGCCACGTTGACTAAAAACTTGAGCTCTTGGGCTTTAAAACGTTCGATTGTCGCGTCACGTTCATTGTCGTGCGTTTGTGCCGTGATTATGGCGCTCTGTGCAGTGTGAACTTGGTTGAGTAGGCCAAAAATTTCATTGGCGTGACGCACCGTTGCCGCGAAGATGATAATGCCTCTTCTATGTTGGCTCAGTTCAATGAGCTGTTTCACTATCGCGGTAGTCGCGCGGCCGTAATGCCCCAGTAAATCGTTAACCTCGGCTTCAGCATACTCGCCATTCTCATTGGCTTTCAGTTGGCTGAAATCGTACTGGGCACTGAGGCCATCAAACAGGGTTGGCGCTGTGAGGTAACCTTGTTTAATGAGTGGCCTGATGGGCAGCTCGAACACACAATGTTCGAACACGGCGTGTTCGGGCGAACCCACTTTGCCGTGATAGTGTTGCTGGTAAATCCAGCCAGTGCCAAGGCGATAGGGCGTAGCGGTGAGTCCGAGTAATCTTAGTTGGGGATTTTTCGTGCGTAAATGAGTGAGCACTTGCTGATACTGGCTGGTTTTCTCAAGGCTGACTCTGTGGCATTCATCAATAATCACTAACGAGAACGGCTGATCGAACAGGGTTAACCCCCGCGCCGCCGATTGAATGCTGGCGACGACGGTTTTCCCCTCAGTGGCTTTTTGATTCAACCCCGCCGCATAAATACTGGCTTGTGCCGTGAGTAGGCCGACTTTCTCGGCATTTTGCGCGACTAATTCTTTCACGTGGGTGAGTACTAAGACTCTGCCTTTTGCGATGCGCGCCAGTTCGGCGATCACTATGCTTTTGCCGGCGCCTGTGGGCAATACGAGTACGGCGGAAGCTTGGCTTTGCCTAAAATGGGCGATGGCGGCATTAACCGCTTGCTGTTGATAGTCTCTGAGTTTGACTGACACGCTGATAAAAAATCTATGCTGAATAAAAGTGAGGCTGCAAGCTTAACATAACAGGTAAAAAAAATGCCCCTGGTTGGAGGGGCAAGCTAGAGAAAGGAGCAATCACACACACTCTCTCAATAGGGTTCACTTTTAACCTGAGGTTTAAAAAGGGAGGTTCAGGTTACGCTTAGCCTATTGGGCATAGACTAAGCGTTGTGGACGTTGTTCGTAACTCGGATATTACTCAGTACGATTCAAGCGTGATTCAATCAAGGTCTCGATCACAGCTGGATCGGCCAAGGTTGATGCATCCCCTAAGTTGGTCACTTCGTTAGCGGCAATCTTACGCAGGAAGCGGCGCATGATCTTGCCCGAACGTGTCTTAGGTAAGCCCGTTGCCCATTGGATAAGATCTGGGGTTGCCAGCGCACCAATTTCTTTACGAACCCATTGACGTAGCTCTTGACGTAGCTCTTCGGTTTCTTCAGTACCGCGGGTTAGCGTGACATACGCATAAATACCTTGGCCTTTAATATCGTGTGGGTAGCCAACTACTGCCGCTTCTGCGACCAGTTCGTGTGATACCAGCGCACTTTCGACCTCTGCCGTACCTAATCTGTGGCCGGATACGTTGATTACGTCATCGACGCGGCCTGTGATCCAGTAGTAACCATCCTCATCGCGGCGGGCACCGTCACCGGTAAAATACATGCCACGGAAGGTTTTAAAATAGGTCAGTACGAATCGTTCGTGGTCGCCATATACAGTTCGCATTTGGCCCGGCCAAGAGTCGAGTAACACTAAGTTACCTTCGTTCTCCCCCTCTAAAATATTACCCATGTTATCGACTAAGGCGGGTTGAACGCCAAAGAACGGACGGGTCGCTGAGCCAGGTTTAGTATCGGTCGCACCAGGCAGTGGCGTAATCAAAATACCGCCGGTTTCAGTTTGCCACCAAGTATCGACGATAGGGCAATGTTCATGACCTATGACCTCATGGTACCAACGCCATGCTTCTGGGTTGATGGGTTCGCCTACCGAGCCCATGATCCTCAAGCTGCTACCATCGAACTTATCGAAGTGTTGCTTACCTTCGGCCATCAGCGCGCGAATTAAGGTTGGTGCCGTGTAAAGAATACTCACTTTATGGCGGTCAATCATTTCGCCTAAACGGGCAGGGCTTGGATGATTAGGAACGCCTTCATGGATAAGCACCGTCGCACCATTGGCAAGTGGGCCGTAAACCATGTAAGAGTGGCCAGTGATCCAACCCACATCGGCGGTACACCAGTACACTTCGCCCGCTTTGTAGTCGAACACATACTCATGGGTCATAGACGCATAAACCATGTAGCCGCCAGTGGTGTGCAATACGCCCTTGGGATTACCGGTTGAACCTGAGGTATACAGCAGGAATAACGGCGCTTCGGCGTCCATTTCCTCTGGTTGGCAGTACTCAGATGCGGTTTCCATCAATGAGTGCCACCACACATCACGGCCTTCTACCCAATCCACTTTGCCACCCGTGCGTTTAAGCACGATGACTTTTTCAACGGTAGTGACATCAGGATTTTTTAAGGCATCATCGATGTTGCGTTTCAATGGAATAGCACGGCCACCGCGCATACCTTCATCGGAGGTAATAATGACTTTTGATTTGCCATCAATCACGCGAGAGGCGATAGAATCCGGTGAGAAACCACCGAAGACCACAGAGTGCACAGCGCCGATACGGGCACAGGCAAGCATAGCCACTGCGGCTTCTGGCACCATAGGCATGTAAATTGTGACTATGTCACCGCGGCGCACGCCTTGGCTGCGTAATGCGTTAGCGAATTTACACACCTCTGCATGTAATTCACCGTAGGTAATTTTGCGTTGTTCGCTGGCGTTGTCGCCTTCCCAAATAATCGCCACGCGATCACTGTGCTCGGCTAAGTGACGATCTAAACAGTTGGCAGAAGCATTCAGGGTGCCGTCGTAAAACCAGTTGATCGATAAGTTATGATCATCAAAAGAGGTTTTTTTAATTTTGGTATAGGGTTTTATCCAATCAATACGCTTGCCGTGTTCTCTCCAGAAACCTTCGGGATTGACAATCGACTCTTGGTACATTGTTTTATATTTATCGTTGTTTACAAGTGCATTGGCAGCGATATTGCCGGAGACTTTGTAGAGAGACTGCGAGCTCATAGGGCTTCCCTTTTGAAAAATTGCGTGGACTGAGTATGGTATGCAAGGGGGCGGCAACTCCATTAGACCTTGGTCTAGTTTTAAATTTTCCTTTATATTTAGTCTGTTGCATTAAAAATCCGGCTAGATTTTAGACAGGTTTTATCGCACAATAATCAGAAAAAAGAGCAAAGTATGAATTTAACCTTAGTCGTCGCCGTTATTGCCGTCTGTTATGTCTCGCTTTTATTCCTATTAGCGTGGGGGGCGGAGCGTTGGTTTAGCCGGATCACCAAAAAGCTACAGGTCGGTATTTATGGCCTGAGCTTAGCGGTCTACTGCTCTTCGTGGAGTTTTTTAGGCACAGTCGGCCAATCGGCTAAGGATCTCTGGTCTTTTTTACCGATTTTTATCGGCCCCATTCTGATTTTCACCTTAGGTTTTGGCATGTTACGCAAGATGGTATTAGTGTCTAAGGCACAAAATATCACCTCAGTGGCCGACTTTATTGCCGCCCGATACGGCAAATCCCAAACCTTAGCCGCCTTAGTCACCTTAATCGCCTTGTTTGGCATCATGCCCTATATCGCCCTGCAGCTTAAGGCGATGGTGTTCAGCCTTAACCTGTTTCAACCCGCAGACGATCCCCTCGATGGCGTGACTATCCCGTTACTGATCACGTCTTTGTTAGCCATATTTGCCATTTTATTTGGTACCCGTAAGCTCGATGCCACCGAGCATAATCCCGGCATGATGCTCGCGATTGCCTTTGAGTCTCTGGTGAAGATCGCCGCATTTTTATTGGTCGGCGTAGTCATTAGTTTTGGGGTGTTCGATGGTTTTGGGGATATTTGGCAGCAGGCGAATGCGCAGTCGCTGATCAATTATCCCAATCCCCGTATCGAAGCCCTAATGCCTGAGTTACTTGTCGGAATGGCGGCGTTTTTGTGTATGCCAAGGCAGTTCCATGTGATGGTGGTGGAATGCGCCGATGAGTCTGTATTGTCGAAAGGACGTTGGCTATTTCCCATCTATTTAGCGCTTTTTGGTTTATTCGTTGGGCCGCTCGCCTTGGCGGGGAAGATCATCCTCGGCGATTCAGTGTCGGCCGATACCTATGTGATTAATTTGCCACTCGCTTTAGACCAACCTTTGCTGGCGGTGATTGCACTGCTGGGCACACTTTCGGCGGCAACCGGCATGGTGATAGTGGCGGTGGTGACCATTAGTGTGATGGTCAGTAACGAATGGCTAGTGCCTGTGATGCTGCGTACGGGCCATATCCGTGAGAAAAACTTCAGTCAGTTCTCGCAGCTACTACTCAATGCCCGCCGTTTGGCGATCGTGATCATTCTTGGCTTAGGTTATGGCAGTTATCTGGCCTTAGCCGACAGTGATTCCTTATCCCATCTCGGCATGTTGTCCTTCGGGGCTTTTGCTCAGTTAGCGCCCGCCTTAGTGGGCGGACTCTATTGGAAACACGGCAATCGTGCTGGGGTATTTTTAGGGCTCGGCGTGGGCTTTACGCTGTGGTTTTACATCATGTTGCAGGGCATGACTGATGTGCAAAGTTCATCGGTGTTCTTGTCTGGCGTCGCGAGCGAGAAAGGCCTGCTAGATGCGATAACGCCCAATGTGCGTGATGCGCTGACGGCACTTTTTGCCAATATCGCCTGTTATATTTTGGGGTCGATTTGGTTTAGGGCGGGTGTTGCTGAGCGTATTCAGGCCAGTGCTTTTGTGAGCCCTGGCAAGTTGAAAAACAGCGCCAATAAGAAAAATGGTCCGATTTCACAGCAGGATTTGCTTATTCTCGCCAGTCGATTTGTCAGCCCAACACGCGCCTATGAAAGCTTTAGCCGTTTTTCAATTGATGCCGTAAAAAGTGATAGTTGGCATAAAGCGGCGCCGCCAGAGCTGATTTTCCACACGGAACGTTTATTGGCGGGCGTACTCGGCGCCTCAAGCGCAGCGCTGGTGATGGATTCTGTGCTGCAAGGGCGTGATTTGGCGCTGGATGAAGTGTTCAGTTTAGTGGATGAAGCGTCATCGAAAATTATGCTCAGCCAAGACATGCTGCGCGGCGCGATTGAGCACGCCTATGAAGGCATGAGCGTGATAGATAACGATCTCAACCTAGTAGCTTGGAATTATAAATATGTGGAGCTGTATCAATATCCCGATGGATTCTTGCAGCAGGGCATGCCCATCAGCGAAGTCATCCGTTTTAATGCGGCGCGGGGTTATTGTGGTGAAGGTGAAATCGAACAGCAGGTTGAACAGCGGGTGCAGCACATGCGTAATGGCACGCCGCACACTTCTGAGCGCCATCGCTGGGACGGTAAAGTGATTAAAATTCAAGGTAATCCCATGCCAGATGGTGGCTTTGTGATGACCTTTACCGATATTACTCAGTATCGCGAGCAGGAGCGCGCACTGCTCGAGGCCAATGAAACCTTAGAAAGCCGCGTTAATGAGCGAACCTATGAATTAGCCATGTTGAATAGCGAGTTACTCGAGGCTAAGGCGCAGGAAGAAATCGCCAACGCCTCTAAGAGTCGCTTCTTAGCTGCTGTTGGCCATGATTTAATGCAGCCGCTGAATGCCGCGCGGTTGTTTACCGCATCTTTATCTCAGTATCCCAATTTAGATCGCGAGGCCAGAACCACCTTATCCCATGTGAATAGCTCGCTTAAGATCGCCGGCGAGTTGCTCACCGATCTGCTGGATATTTCTAAACTCGATTCTGGCATGGTAGATGTTAATCGGCGTGATTTTGCGATTTCAGAACTGATCAACGGCTTATCCGTAGAGTTTGAGGCGATGGCAGCGGACAACCAAATCCGTTTTAAGATGATCCCATGCAGTGCGACTGTTAATTCTGATCCTTCGCTATTACGTCGAGTCCTACAAAACTTTTTAACCAATGCCTACCGTTACGCCCGTGGTGGCAGAGTCTTGTTTGGTTGTCGCCATCGGGGTCATTACCTTGAGATCCAAGTATTAGACACGGGATGTGGTATCGATGAAAAAGAAACCCAAGAGATTTTCAAAGAATTCAAACGGCTGAATAATCCTAAGAGCAACAATGTCAGCGGATTAGGCTTAGGTTTAGCAATTGCCGATCGCATCAGTAAAGTGCTGGAACACGGTATTCAAGTGTCGTCCCATTTAGGGCGCGGCTCGGTATTCTCTATTTGTGTGCCGCTTGGGGAGACAGTGCGTCAGCCGCAAGTGAAGGCGTTGCCATCGCTGCTGCAGCCGTTATCGGGTATCAAAGTGTTGTGTATCGACAACGAAGAGGCGATTCTGGCGGGTTTAGAAAGTCTATTGAGTCGTTGGCAATGTGAGGTTATTTGCGCCAAAGATTTATCCGATGCACGCATTAAGCTGGGACTGAAAGGCGTCGCGCCCGATATTGTCCTCGCCGATTATCACTTAGATGATGGCCAAAATGGCGTCGATGCGATGGACGGTATTCGTGCCCTGTATGGCAAAGACTTGCCCGGCATTTTGATCACCGCCAATACCCGTAAAGAGCTGGTGGAAGATGTGCAACGCCGCGGCTATCACTATATGGCGAAAATGATAAAACCTGCAGCGCTGCGCGCATTGATTTCCAGCTTAGTAAAATAAGCTTTACCCACAAGCTTATCAGCCACGGTTAGCCGTGGCTGATAAGTTGTGGCTCGGCACTGGCGGATGTTGCACTAATGCCTGCCGCAATTTGCTTCATCGCACTGGTGAGTTTGCTTAATTGCGCCGGGCTAATCACATAGGGCGGCATGATATAGATAAGGTTAGCGAAGGGGCGAACCCACACCCCTAAATCAACAAATTGTTGCTGTAGCTCTGCGGTATTGACGGGATCATGCATCTCTAACACCCCGACAGCGCCGAGCACTCGCACGTCTTTTACGCTCGGTAAATCAATCGCATCCTTAAGTTCTAAGCGCATTTGCTGCTCGATAGCGGCGACTTGCGTTTGCCATTCATTGCGATTGATTAAGTCTAAGCTCGCACACGCCGCTGCGCAGGCCAGCGGGTTACCCATAAAGGTCGGCCCATGCATAAACACGCCAGCGGGAGATTGGCTTATTCCTTGGGCGACTTTATCGGTACACAGCGTTGCCGCTAGGCTGATATAACCACCCGTGAGCGCTTTACCTAAACATAAGATATCTGGAGTGATATTGGCGTGTTCATAGGCAAATAGCTTACCTGTACGGCCAAAGCCAGTGGCGATTTCATCTAAAATCAACAACACATCAAATTCATCGCACAGGGCGCGAATACCCGCTAAATAATCCGCGCTGTAAAAACGCATCCCGCCAGCACCTTGCATGATCGGCTCTATGATCACAGCGGCAATATCATGGTGATTTGCACTTAAAAAGCTGCGCATAGCGGTTAAATCATCGGTTTGTAAGGTTTCGCCAAAGGCGGTTTGTGGCGCGGGCACAAAGGATTGTTTCGTAAGCGCATCGCCAAACATAGTGTGCATGCCACCTTCGGGATCGCACACGCTCATAGCGGCAAAGGTATCGCCGTGGTAACCCTTCTTAACGGTAAGAATACGTTGTTTTTGCGGCCGTTCTTCATGTGCGCCTTGCTCTTGTGAGTTCTGACCTTGCCAACTCTTACCTTGCAAACTTTGACCTTGCCAATATTGCAACGCCATTTTGATCGCCACTTCGACTGAGATAGAGCCAGAGTCGCATAAAAAGACTTTCGTCAGCGGCTCGCAGGTCATAGCGATAAGTTTTTTGCACAGTTCAATGGCGGGTTCATGGGTGATGCCGCCAAACATCACATGGCTCAGCTGATGCAGTTGTTTTTCCATCGCGGTTAATATCTCGGGATGCGCATAACCGTGCACACAGGCCCACCATGAGCTAGTGCCATCGACCAGCTTGCGGCCATCGACGAGTTCGAGCTCGCAGCCCTTCGCACTATGTACACCAAAAACAGGAAGAGAACGGGTCATTGAGGTGTAAGGATGCCAAATATGGGCGCTATCAAAATCAAAATCGAGTAAATTGCGCATAAATGCTCACTAAGTTGGTGGTAAAATAGCCATTAGTAAACTGGATTCACTGGTTGGCGTTGACAGTTTAAGGGCTGAGGTTATCCTAGCCAAGATAAAAGACAGAATAAAAAGGGTGTTCAATGTCGCAGTTGCAAGTTCGTCATGATTGGAAGCGGGAAGAAATCGAAGCCTTATTTGCGCTGCCGATGAATGATTTGTTATTTAAAGCCCACAGCATTCACCGTGAAGTGTACGATCCCAATGAAGTGCAAATTAGCCGCTTGTTATCGATTAAAACCGGTGCTTGCCCTGAGGATTGTAAATACTGCCCGCAGAGCGCCCGTTATGACACAGGTCTGGAAAAAGAGCGTTTGCTGGCAATGGAAACTGTGCTGACCGAAGCTCGCAGCGCTAAAGCCGCGGGGGCTTCTCGTTTCTGTATGGGCGCCGCTTGGCGTAACCCAAAAGAAAAAGACATGCCGTACCTTAAGCAAATGGTACAAGAAGTCAAAGCGTTAGGCATGGAAACCTGTATGACGCTCGGCATGCTTTCTGAAGATCAAGCGAACGATTTAGCCGGCGCAGGCTTAGATTATTACAACCATAATTTAGATACCTCGCCTGAATACTACGGCGATGTGATCACCACTCGTACCTATCAAAATCGTTTAGATACACTGACAAATGTGCGCGCCTCAGGCATGAAAGTCTGCTCTGGCGGGATTGTCGGCATGGGTGAAAAGGCGACGGATCGTGCAGGCTTACTGCAACAGCTGGCCAATTTACCACAGCATCCTGATTCTGTGCCTATCAACATGTTAGTCAAAGTGGCGGGTACGCCATTTGAGAAACTTGACGATCTCGATCCACTCGAGTTTGTGCGTACTATTGCCGTGGCACGTATTTTAATGCCACTTTCGCGCGTGCGTTTATCGGCGGGCCGCGAAAATATGAGTGATGAACTGCAGGCCATGTGTTTCTTTGCTGGCGCGAACTCGATTTTCTACGGTTGCAAATTGCTGACCACGCCAAACCCAGAAGAAAGCGATGATATGGGGCTATTCCGACGTTTAGGTTTACGTCCAGAGCAGGGCGCAGCGGCAAAACTGGAAGAAGAAAGTGCAGTATTAGCCAAAGCGGCGGCCTATCAAGATAAGTCATCGGCACAATTCTATGACGCGGGTGCTTTGTAAGAATACTGAGTTCATGTCATCTGACGCACATCGTTGAATAACATGTCAATCCTGTTGGTCGTAGTCTCTTTTGACTGCGGCCGATAGGTTGATTCAATGTGCTCCATTTCTAAGGCAACCGTCTTAAATCGAACACTCATGGGGCAACTATTGTTGAAACCATTGTTGAAACAGTCATATTTGAGTCAGTCATATTTGAGTCAGTCATGCTTGAGGCTACATCGATGAGTTCTCTGCTTGAGACTAAAATTGCCGCCCGTCAGCACGCTTTGCGTGAGCAAGGATTACTGCGACAACGTAAAGTGCTGAGTGTCGATCGTCCCCTTAATACCAACGCATCGACTTCGAGCCCACGCTTTGTGTTCGAAGGTCGCGCCTATGTCAATTTCAGCAGTAATGATTATTTAGGTTTATCCCGCGTACCTGAGCTCGCTGATGCCTTGCACCTTGGCGCGCAAACCTACGGTGTGGGTAGCGGCGCATCGCCCTTAGTGACAGGTTACAGTGACGCACATTTGGCGCTGGAGCGTGAGCTTTGCGACTTAACGGGACATGAAGCTGCATTGTTATTTTGCTCGGGCTTTAGTGCTAATACGGCGCTGATGAAAACCCTGTTTGATCAACACGATATTGTGGTTGCCGATAAGCTAGTGCACGCCTCCATTATCGATGGTTTGCAAGATAGTGGCGCGCAGCTGAAGCGCTTTTTACACAATTCCTTAGAAAGCGCTGAGCGGTTACTCGCTCGAAATCAAACATCGGCGTTAATCACTGAAAGCGTGTTTAGCATGGACGGAGACTGCGCACCGATTGCTGAGTTATCGGCGCTTTGTCGCCAACATCATGCTTGGTTGGTTGTCGATGATGCCCATGGTTTTGCGGTGCTCGATGGTTATCACAATGCAGAGGCCGCCAAGCTTATCGATGTGCAAGTGGTGACCTTTGGTAAAGCCTTAGGTTGCCAAGGCGCGGCCGTGTTGGGGAGTCAGGCGCTGATCGATTTTTTGGTCAGTAACGCCCGCGCATATATTTACTCGACTGCTTTATCGCCCGCCAATGCGGCGCTAGCCTTAGCCGCGACTCAGTACAGCACAGCACATCCCGAGTTACAGCAAAAACTGCTTGAGAATATTGCGCTATTCAAACAGTTATGCCGTGAGGCTAATGTGCCCCTTTTAGGTTCAGATACCGCGATTCAGCCGCTGATCATTGGGGATGCGCGGCAAACATTGCAAGTAGCCGAGGAGTTAAGGGCAGCAGGGATTTGGGTTGGCGCAATTCGCCCGCCGACCGTGCCTGTAGGCTCTGCGCGTTTACGTATTACCTTAACGGCTGCTCACGCCGCCGAAGATATTGCGGCGTGTGTTGCGCAATTAGCTCAAGTGCTCAGTCGCGTCGTTGTGCCGCTTGTGACTGAACGACAAGCTGCGGATAATCACAGATAAATGTACGCTATAGAACGCGTTATTCTATTGAATTTTAAGTTTTTATGGTTGAGTGTTAACTGCAATGCCAAGCCCGATTAAATCCAGCAAGCCTAAATCTTGCGAGTCAACAGCTCACGAGTTGAATGTGAGCGAATCTGCTGTAATGCAAATTTTTGAAAAACAAGCGATTGAAAAACTAGCTGTCGGAAAAAGAGCAATTGACAAAGAATCCAATGTTCACGGTGCTCAGATTGCTGAACGATTCTCCGCAGCGGCCCATAGTTATCAAGACCATAATCAGTTACAGCGTCTGAGCGCCGCCAGTTTACTCAGTGAGTTTACCGCCAAAGGTCATCTGTTAGATATTGGCGCAGGCCCTGGGACCGATTTTTCGGCGTATCACTCTGAACATCAATCAGGTTGTCACTCTGAGCATGGTTCGATGCAAAATCCACCGAAAACTGTGTTTGCCGTGGATATCGCCCTTGGCATGCTACACAAACTAAAACAAACTTATCCCGATTATCACGGCGTTTGTGCCGATGCCGAGTGTTTACCCTTTGTCGATGGTTGCATCGATGTGATTTATTCGAATCTGGCTTTGCAGTGGTGTGCGAATTTTCCCGCCGCGGTAGCCGAAATGGCACGGGTGCTCAAGTCGAATGGCGAGTGTCATTTGAGCTTAGTGGCGCAGGGGAGTTTGAATCAATTGGCCGAATTAGGCTTAAGAGTGAATGACTTTTCGACGCTAGAGGCGCTAAAAGCGGCATTTAAACTCGATACATGGCAGTTCTTAGAGGTGCAGCTCATTCCTATGACAGTGCATTTTGATACTCTCAAAGCATTGCTCTATTCCATCAAAGGGGTGGGTGCCTCGGTGCAATCGGCCAGTGCAACCCATTCAGCCAATTCAATCAGTTTAGACAATTCAATCAGTTTAGATAGTTCAACGATTCAGTCAGCAGGAGAGGTTGCTGGCGCAATCGCCGCTTCAGAACCTGCTCTGCGATTGCGTGGTCGCCAAGATTGGCAGGCAATGCAGGCCAAAGCCGAATCCTTACGTGTACCCCAAGGTTTGCCGTTAACCTACCAGATAGTGCAGATACGTGCTCGGCGCGGGATGTAAAAGTTTCACACTATGTTTTAGCGACAACAATATTCATGCACACATACTTAGCATTGATTAGCGATAGGGACTTTGATTTGTGGACTTGTGGATTTAAAGGTCTACAGGTTTGCGTTTTAGCTTTATGGAGAGTGCACTTCACAAAAGTGCACTCAATAGCGACAGATAAGGATCTAATATGTTTTTTGTAACAGGTACAGATACCGACAGTGGTAAAACCTTAGTCTCATCGGCGCTGTTAACCGCGGTGAACCGTTTGGGCGCGATAGCCAGTGCTGACTCGGCTGTGAGTATTTTAGCGTCTAACACGCTGTCGACCTTAGGTGTTAAGCCCATTGCCTCTGGCTGCGCACAAACCTCCGAAGGCTTGCGTAATGCCGATGCACTGCAGTTGATGACTTCATCGTCGCTGAAACTTACTTATCCTGTCATTAATCCTTTTACCTTTGAACCTGCGATTGCGCCGCATATTGCTGCCGCCCAAGTGGGCGTGAGCTTAGCACCTGAAGCCATTATCGAAAGTTTGGATTTAGCGGCATTTGCTCAAGCGGATTTTTGTCTGATTGAGGGCGCGGGTGGCTGGCGTTTGCCCTTAGGCGAGGGCCGATATTTATCGGAAGTGGTACAGAGATTAGAACTGCCAGTGATACTCGTGGTGGGCATGAAGCTCGGTTGCTTAAATCACGCACTGCTCACTCAAGAGGCAATACTGGCCGATGGACTTAAGATTGCTGGTTGGGTCGCTAACTGTGTCGACCCTAATATGAGTATGTTTGAGGAAAACTTGGCGAGTCTTAAAGCTATGATGTCAGCGCCTTTCCTCGGCTGTGTGCCTTTTCTTGATGATCCCAGTGCTGAAAATGCCGCCGATTACCTTGATACTTCACCGCTTTTTCAAAGCACAGAGGCTAATGCATAGGCAGTGCCTAACTAATGTTTAGCCGCTGAGCGGCTTAATGAGCGGTACTGCTAATGTCTTTAGACAAAAAATAAGCCTCACATTACGTTGAGGCTTATTTATATCAAGGCTACTGATTAATGCTCGCAAATGAGTGACTACACATTAAAGCTAAGCGTTGCTATCAGCGATTGATCTGTTGCTTCAATGCCGTTGAGGCTTTAAAGCTGGGCTGATTGTAACCGTCGATTTCAATAGCCTCGCCCGTTTGTGGATTACGGCCCGTTTTTGCGACATGGTATCTGAGTTCAAAGGTGCCAAATTGCGGCAGGAAAATTTTCTCGCCTTCGCTTAAGGCGACGTGGATCTGTTGCAATATCTGCTCAACCACAGGTTTAGTGCTCGCTTGCGATGCATTGAGCTCGGCGGCAATACGTTGGATAAGTTGTGCTTTGTTCATAGAAACCTCTGAAGTCAGCTTAGGTTCAATCGAAGGGGAGTTATAACAAGCTCGCCTTAAGATTGAAAGTCATAGCTAGCTTAGCGCGGTTGATTGGTGTTTTATTGACAGACTTGTGATGCTTATGGTGGCTGAGTGTTGCTAAAGTGAGCAGCAGTTTGTCAGTATTGAGTGGCCTAAAGGCTGAGTTAAAAGGCTTAAGCGCAAGGCGTGTTGCGCTTAAGTCATGAGTCACACTATTTAACAGCTGGCTGATGAGAAGCCAGCTGTTAAAAGCTCGGCTATGAAAAGAGCGTTTCTT
Source organism: Shewanella baltica (assembly GCF_900456975.1). NCBI lineage: Bacteria > Pseudomonadati > Pseudomonadota > Gammaproteobacteria > Alteromonadales > Shewanellaceae > Shewanella > Shewanella baltica. Next base: position 2,658,839 of record NZ_UGYM01000002.1, on the reverse strand, counting down.
CCAAGGTACGGCCTTTCAGCAGCATCTTGTATTGCCACTTATGTTGGTTGAAGAGGGCAAATAGGCGCATTTCAATATCACTGCTCTGTGCTTTTTCTTCATCCGTTGCGAGCTTAATAATAAACACCTTGCTCTGTTTTGAGCTGACGTTCACCACGCCCGCCAGTTTCGTCACTTCCGCTTGCAGCAAATCACTGTCACAGCTTTGCATGGTTAACGTCAGGTAATCACTGTCGGTCGATGCATGCATAGACACGGCTTGGCTTAATTGTCCCTTGTCTAAATACAACACCTGATCGCACAGCTTTTCGAGCTCATCGAGATTATGCGAGCTGATCATAAAAGTTGTGGTGGGCGATAAGGCTTTGACCAGTTCGCGGACTTTTTTCGCGTTGGCAGGATCGAGCCCCGCGGTCGGCTCATCCAATAGTACCAACTCTGGCGAGCCAATCAGCGCCTGTGCAATCGATACGCGTTTACTCATACCGTGGCTGAGGCTTGGTGGTTTTTGCTCGGCGACATCCGCCAAATCGACTAAGGTCAATACGCGAATGGCCTCTTGTCTGGCTTGTTCTACGCCCATGCCCTGCAGACGCGCAAAAAAGCTTAACTGGCTAACAATGGTCAAATTGGGATCGAGCACCGCATCCTGAGGTAAAGCGGCAATTTTGCCTAAAAGTTTAGGGCTATTAGGTGCTTCACCGAGCAGGGTTATTGTCCCTGCACTTGGCGACAAATAGCCGCATAACAGGCTAAAAAGCGTGGTTTTACCCGCGCCGTTTGGACCGACAAGGGCGATGGGCGCACCCACTTCTAGGCTGAAGTTAACATCATTCAGCGCCTTTTTGCTGCCGTAAAGTTGCGACAGCCCTTGGCATTGGATCAAACTCATAGCGAGCTCCTTTGCATATAAATTCTGCCGAGCAAGAGGGCCGCAGCGGTTTGGATCAATGGAATTGGTGCATAAGCTAAGCTGTTGAGTCCATTTGTATTGAGCATGTCCGACAGCTGGGCTCCGGGTAATACCCATTGCAGCTGTGCCAATACGCTAGATTGGCTGCCTAACACCATGATGGCGATGGAAATCACTGTCCATAAAATGGTCGCAAACACCATAGCTTGGCGTGCCGTGCGCGCATACAGGGACAATAAGGTCATCACTGCCGTATAGGGCAAGATCACTATGATGAGGTTAAGGCCAACTAAGGCGCCAGAGCTTAACGCCGGCAAAAAGAGCTGGCTGTCACGGCTGAGCGCGAGGGCGACAGTGGCGATAATCGTTAATAGGATCAGCAAGCCTTGGATCAGGATTTGGCCGAGAAAACGCCCGAACAATAAGCTGTCACGGCTAGTGCGTATGGTTAAAAAACGCAGCGTGCCACGGGTTTTATCGGAGGAGAACTGATCGGCGGCGATCAAAATGCTGAACATAGGAAATAAGTACAGCGCAAAGCACCAAAACACCGCCATTTCGGCCACGGGCCACTCAAAGAGCACATTGAGGGTATTGGCACCAAATAAGCTGTCGATGACATCTTTCACATTTGGCTGTAATAACATCGCCGATGCGCTTTGGATGGGATAAAGCAGGAGTACGCCCCACACTAAACCAAAGGCGACCAAGGCGATGATCCCTCGGGTATTAAATAAAAATTTGCGCAGTTCAAACATGGCGATGATAAGCATGTTGTTGAAACTGCTGGGTGGATTATTGGTCATGTGCTGTCTCTATTATTCTTGGCGCTATGATTCTGGGGCAGTTAAGTTTCTCACCCTTGGGTAGACAGTGAATTAGTCCATAAGTGCCATTTTGCCAAAATGGCACTGTATTCAATCGGTTTTCGGCATCCTATTGATGCCCTCAAACATATGCTCAAAGCATCCTGCTATAACATACAGACTAGGTTCCAGCATTAAAAGCGAGTTAAACAACGCTTTGATTAGCTTAAAAAGACGATTAGCTTAATGAGGCAATTAACTCATCAAGCTTTTGCGTCAGTTCAGCCACTTGTTGCTCAAGCTCGGTCACTCTTTTGGTTAATTCAAGCGGCTCAGCATCCAAAGACACAGCGACATGGGCGACGGTATGGCTCGCACTTTCGGGCTGCGCAGTTTCGAGTTGCGATGAGGCGGCAGAGAATAGTTCCACATAACGGGATTCACGGCGACCGGCTTCTCTGGGCAACTGTTTTAAGAAAGGCTTTTCGCGGTTCATCAATTGACGGATGCAATCTTCCACTTCGATCACGTCTTTAAACTCGTGTAGGCGGTTACTGCGGGTGCGCAATTCTCCCGGCGTTTGTGGGCCACGTAATAGCAACAAACAGACGATGGCGAGTGCGGCGGGGGACAGTTGAAGTTCGCTGAATTCGGTATTGCAGAATCTGTGCTTGTATTTAACGACGCGGCTGCCGAATCCCGACTGTTCGCTGATCAAACGTTTCCGATTAAGGGAATCAACGGCGATTTGCACTTGGGTTTCGCTGAGTTCGAGTACCGGCTCGCGGCTGGTTTTTTGATTGCAGGCTAAGGTCAAAGAGTTTAGCGAGAGTGGATATTGCTCAGGGGTGGTGATTTCTTTCTCAAGCAGGCATCCGATGACTCTGGCTTCGTGTAACGTGAGTTCCATATAAGCTCCAAAGAAAAAAGCATGGCTTTGTTTATAACAGAGCCATGCTTAATATCCTAGGAGTTGTCAGTCAAACTCTGCCTTAGTGGCGGTAAACTGTACAACTTTAACGCTAAGTCCTGAATAGAGTTGATTATTCTGCGGTTTCAGTTAAACGCAGACCATCATTATCTATGCTCAGTTGCCCATTCTTAAATAAACCACCTATGGCTTTTTTGAAGGCCTTTTTGCTCATACCAAGCTGATCGTAAATGATTTCAGCATCGGTTTTATCGGTTAGGGCTAAGAAGCCGCCAGCCTGTTTGAGTTTGATCAGGATAATGTGGGCGTGCTTATCTAACTCTTGTTTACTGCCTTGTTGCAGCACAAGATCGATTTTGCCATCGCGGCGCACTTGTTTGATGAAACCTTTGAGTCTTTGGCCGAAACGCAGTTTTTGGAACACTTCGTTTTCGTAAATCACGCCCCAATGGGCATGATTAATAATGGCTTTGTAGCCTAAATCTGTGGTGCCGCCGATATATAAATCGACCTGCTCACCCACTGTGTACTCTGGCTCTGTCTTATCGAGGAACTTATCGATTTTTGAAGAGGCCATGATGCGTTCATCGGCGCGGTTAGCGTGTACATAAACCAGATAAGAGCGACCTTCTTCGATAGGCTTATGTTGCTCACCGAAGGGCAGTAATAAGTCTTTATCTAAGCCCCAGTCTAAAAAGGCGCCATAAGGACCGGTTGCAACGGCTTTTAAATAGGCAAATTCGCCTACCTGTGCCAATGGACGGCGCGTGGTGGCAATCACGATATCTTCAGAATCTAGATACAGAAACACGTCAAGTAGATCACCGACTTGGCAGTCTTTGGGGGTGACTTTGTTTGGCAGCAGTACTTGCCCTAATTCGTGGGCGTTTAAATACACGCCAAAGCTGACTTGTTTTACAACCTCAAGTTTGCAGGTTTTACCTATCTGTACCATGGATCTCTCTGTGCATAATTAAATGTGATTCGGCTGCGATTATACACTTCGGTGCTGAAACTGCAGCATTATTGTCTTTGGGTTTTATCTTAGTGGCGACTTAGCCATTAATCATCGCCGCTTTTACCTCGGATTGTGGCTAGAGCTGTGACTAGAAATGCGGCTAGCAATATGACTAGGACTGAACCCATGTTGGTAAGTAGGATTGTATCTAGGATTGGGTCTAAGTTTGAGGCGGCATTTGCGCCTCGGTTTACGGCTTATTGATGCTGAATTTTGCACTGTGATATTGAGCGCTCGGCTTTAGTCAATGGCAGCACATGGACGGGGCGAAAGTGACACACAAAATTCAGGGGTATTTATAGGGATAAATGTCAAAAAAGTTACAAAGGCTATTAAAAAATATTGAACAGACGAGTACGGCGTTAATGCGCTAACTGGCTGATATCATTAAGCTTAATCCTAATGCAAGGTGAGTGATTGTTAAGCGGGTGTTTATTATATTTTAATGCAAAATATTAAATGAGATTCTTGCTTGCATTCTGTGACATTGCGCGGTTTAATTGCGCCGTCCAACGACTTCGCTCGTTAGAGACATTACAAATATTACGTGAGTAGTAAAGGTTTTATGGTTCAGCAGTCATTAACCGTGTAATTGACAACATATCGAATTACATGGGGTTAAGAGGGTTTTTATTAGCTAATGCACAAGCATCCATTTTTTGCACTTTGCCTAAAAGTGTCACAATGCCAACGCTCGATTGTCGTGCCATACGATGATACTGGCCTTAAGCATCTCACGTTGATCCGCATCAATTCTGGCCGCGAAGAAGCCAATAGTCCCCTGTTAAAATAATCTTGCCTAGAGATAAGCTGGTTTGGCGTTTTCGCTAGTTCGGTGTTATCGGTTTTCGTTTTCTACTTGTGTTATCGGTTTCTGAAGGTCTTAACTTCTTTCGAACGTCTTTAAGCTGCTTATTAGCTTGATGTTTTAAGGATGCGACTCAGGACTTCATTCGGCTTTTTGGCGGTATTAACGCCCTTTAGCCTCAAGATAGATACAAGTGGGGCAAGTAAAGATAGCTTTACTGGGGTAAGGGAATCAGCTTTGCCGTCAATATGATACGATGTAGTGCGCTAAGATGAGTTGTCTCTTGCGCTATTAATGAAAATCGCGGCAATGTCACTTACACTAGCGTGACGTTGCGGCATTAAGTAGAAGGTAAATCCACCTTCGTGTATGTCAGGTAAGGTGTCCCTTTGCCTGGGTTTGTCGAACGGGCGGTTGTGCTATTTAGTCATAACCGTTTAACCCATTTTTTAATAGACGGGCTAAATAATAATGAATGATTGGTCTATTGATGATGCTCGTGCTGGGTACAATGTTACTCACTGGAGCCAAGGTTTTTATGGGATCAGCGATCACGGTGAGGTGACAGTGTCACCGGATCCAAAAAATCCTGATTACAAGATTGGCTTAAATGAGCTAGCCAAAGACATGGTTAAAGCGGGCGTCGCTTTACCTGTACTAGTTCGTTTTCCGCAGATCCTGCACCACAGAGTGAACAGTTTGTGCCAAGCATTCGACCAAGCGATACAGAAATACGAGTATCAGGCGGACTATTTGCTGGTTTACCCCATTAAAGTAAACCAACAGCAAACTGTGGTGGAAGAGATCCTGGCGAGTCAGGCATCAAAAGAAGTACCACAACTGGGTTTAGAAGCAGGCAGTAAGCCTGAGCTGATGGCTGTGTTAGCCATGGCGCAAAAAGCCAGTTCAGTCATTGTATGTAATGGTTATAAAGATAATGAATATATCCGTTTAGCATTGATTGGTGAAAAGTTAGGCCACAAGGTTTACATCGTTTTAGAAAAACTGTCTGAATTGAAAATGGTGTTAGCGGAATCTAAACGTCTTGGTGTAACACCGCGTTTAGGTCTGCGTGCGCGTTTAGCGTTCCAAGGCAAAGGCAAATGGCAGGCGAGCGGCGGCGAGAAGTCTAAGTTCGGTCTATCTGCTGCGCAAATTTTGCTGGTTGTTGAACAACTTAAGCAAAACGATATGCTGGATTCGCTGCAATTGCTGCATTTTCACTTAGGTTCGCAAATCGCTAACATTCGTGATATTCGCCAAGGTGTGAGTGAAGCGGGTCGTTTCTATTGTGAATTACGTGCATTAGGCGCAAGCGTTAACTGCTTCGACGTCGGTGGTGGTTTAGCGGTGGATTACGATGGCACACGTAGCCAAAGTAATAACTCGATGAACTACGGCCTGACCGAATACGCCAACAATATCGTTAATGTATTGACCGACATCTGTAATGAATACGAGCAGCCTATGCCACGTATTATTTCAGAGTCTGGCCGTTACTTAACCGCGCACCATGCTGTGCTTATCACCGATGTTATCGGTACTGAAGCTTATCAGCCTGAAGATATTCAACCGCCTGCGGAAGAGTCACCACAGTTATTGCATAACATGTGGCATTCATGGTCTGAGCTTAGTGGTCGCGCCGATCAACGTGCTTTGATTGAGATTTATCACGATAGCCAAAGTGACTTACAAGAAGCGCATTCGCTATTTGCTTTAGGTCAATTGAGCTTGGCAGAACGTGCGTGGGCTGAACAAGCTAACCTACGTGTTTGCCATGAAGTGCAAGGACTATTGAGTGCGAAGAACCGTTATCACAGACCTATCATTGATGAACTCAATGAAAAGTTAGCTGATAAGTTCTTTGTTAACTTCTCATTATTCCAGTCATTACCCGATGCTTGGGGTATTGACCAAGTGTTCCCAGTATTGCCGTTATCGGGTTTAGATAAAGCCCCTGAGCGCCGTGCCGTCATGCTCGATATTACCTGTGACTCTGACGGTATTGTCGATCAATACGTTGATGGTCAAGGGATTGAAACCACATTGCCAGTACCAGCCTGGAGTGCGGATAGCCCGTACCTGATTGGTTTCTTCCTTGTGGGCGCATACCAAGAAATCTTGGGTGATATGCATAACCTGTTTGGTGATACTAACTCTGCAGTTGTTCGCATCGAAGATAACGGTGTGACGAACATTGAATCGGTATTAGCGGGTGATACTGTCGCTGACGTATTGCGTTACGTTAACTTAGATGCAGTGGCCTTTATGCGCACTTACGAAGAGTTAGTGAATCTGCATATTGCCGAAGATGAACGCGCACAAATTCTAGAAGAATTGCAAGTCGGCCTGAAAGGCTACACTTACTTGGAAGATTTTTCTTAAGATATTTTTCTTAAGATTTAGTGTGTTAAAATAAATCAGCCTAAGGTAACTTAGGCTGATTTTTGCTTTCTGGACGATATTTATTTATCGTCCGTGGGAGCCAAATTGGTATAAAGGATGTCAACAGCAAGGGCGCATAGCGTTTAATGGGGTTAAGGATTTGATGTTTTTTGAAGGCTCAGAAAAGAAACTTGAGATCATCGCGGCGGCGTCTGCGCTGAATTTACGCGAACTCGATGTGAGCTTTTGGTCAGCCTTAGTCAATTGTGCCCATGCCGAGATTTTGTCGCAGATAAGTAATGCTGATTGCGATGCCTACCTGTTGAGCGAATCCAGCTTATTCGTGTGGCACGACAGATTTGTCATGCTCACCTGCGGCAATAGCACTTTAGTGGACGCCGCCTGTTATTTTATCGATGCGCTTGGCGTATCTGCGATGGCGCTGGTGAGTTATCAGCGTAAAAACGAATACCAAGCCCACCTACAAGCCAGCAGTTTTGCCGATGATGTTGGCAAGTTGCGTCAGCGTATCGCGGGTAAGGCAATGAGAGTGGGGCATTTAGACAGTCACCATCATTATTTTTTCTGCTCTGACAGCGATTATCGAGCACCAAAGGATGATCAAACCTGTGAGCTGCTGATGTACCACATTCGTGGTGAATTGGCCGACTATCTTAATGGTGGCTCGCAAAGCAAAGATGAAATTTGCGCCGCACTCGAACTTAACGATTTACTCCCCGAATTTGAGATTGACGCCCATTTATTTGACCCCTCAGGTTTTTCGATGAATGGCCTCTGGGGCAAATATTATGCCACCTTGCATATCACGCCTCAAAGCGAGAATGCCTGCGCCAGTTCCTATGTGAGCTTTGAAACGAATCTTGATTTAGCCCAGTATCCGCAAGATCTCTTGGGGCGGCTATTAGCGCTGTTTTCTCCCGTCAGCTGGGACACTATCGGCTTTAATACCTATGACTCAACGCAGGGATTTCCTGCCCATTTATGCTTAGGGCGTGGCTCATTAACGACCGAGCAAGGTTATGACATTAGTTTTAGTCACTATCAGCAGCTTGATGCTGAAGTGCTGATCCCTGAATTCATGTAATTTTTTGGCATTTGCTTAAGGAAAACCCATGACAGATCTGAGTGATATCCGCCGCGAGTATGCTAAAGGCGGCTTAAGACGTGCCGACTTACCGCAAAACCCGATGGACTTGTTTGAATTGTGGATGACGCAGGCGAGGGATGCGGAACTTAGCGATCCAACCGCCATGTGTGTGGCGACTGTGGATGAACACGGCCAACCTTTTCAACGGATAGTGTTACTTAAGCGTTTTGATGACACTGGCTTCGTGTTTTTTACCAACTTAGGCAGCCGCAAAGCCCAGCAGATAGCCGCCAATAATAAAGTCAGTTTGCATTTCCCTTGGCATCCTCTAGAGCGCCAAGTGTCTGTGCTCGGAGAAGCGCAGGCGCTGTCTACCGCCGAAGTGCTTAAATACTTTATGACCCGTCCTAAGGACAGTCAAATTGCCGCTTGGGTGTCGCAGCAGTCGAGTAAACTCAGCGCGAGACAAGTACTTGAAGGTAAATTCTTCGAAATGAAGGCTAAGTTCGCCAAGGGCGATGTGCCTTTACCCAGTTTTTGGGGCGGTTACTTAGTCAGACCTTCGAGTATCGAATTTTGGCAGGGTGGAGAACACAGGCTGCATGATCGTTTTATTTATACTCGCCATGATGCTGAGTGGGAAATCGATCGTTTAGCGCCATAATACGCGCATAGTTCTGCATAGTATTGCCTAAAACTAAGCCTGTGAACCTAACACCAACAGAGTTAAAAGACATTGAGTGATTATAAAATTTGGGTTGATGCGGACGCATGCCCTAATCCCATTAAAGAAATCCTGTTCCGCGCGGCGGAGCGTAAAGCTTTGCCGCTGGTGCTGGTGGCCAATCAAATGATCCGTGTACCGCCATCGCCCTATATCAGCCAAATTCGCGTTGGCGCGGGTTTTGATGTGGCGGATCAATACATTGTCGACCATGTCGAGCCGACGCATTTAGTGATCACCGCGGACATTCCCTTAGCGGCTTTAATCATCGAAAAGGGCGCCTTGGCACTCAATCCCCGCGGCGAGCTTTATACCGTCGATAACATAAAACAAAAGCTGACGATGCGCGATTTTATGGAAGATTTACGGGGCTCTGGCGTGCACACCGGCGGGCCGGATTCGTTTTCCCAAGCGGATAAACAGGCGTTTGCCAATAGCTTAGATAAATGGCTAGTTAGAGTATGAAGCATAGTTTACTGGTCGCTAATGGATAAAAAGAGTATCTTTAGCTTAAGTTAGGTGATGTGGGTCACGTTTAACGGGGCAGGATTTTCGCCTGCTGCAGATGTCGATTTGCTTTACTGCATGGCTTTTAAACTCACTTTTTGAGGACTGATACGATGAAAAAATGGATGGGAATTGTCGCCTTATCGGCTATGGCCAGTTTTAGCTGCGCCGCGCAATGGCAAGTGATGGATCAAGATTCGCGAGTCAGTTTTATTTCGGTAAAGAAAGGTGACATTGGTGAAGTCCATCACTTTAAACAACTCAAAGGTACGCTAAAAGAGGATGGTCAATTCGAATTAACCATTCCGTTAATTGGCGTCGCCACAGGTATTGATGTCCGTGATGAGCGGATGCAGAACTTATTGTTCGAAGTGTCTTTATATCCTGAGCTCAAATTGTCGTCTCAAGTTGACATTAAGATGCTAAAAGATCTTGGCGTTGGCGAGACTAAAGTTGTTGATATCGATGGTAAAATTGCATTGCATGGTAAATCGCAAACTAAGACTTTTTCGGTTATTATCACTAAAGTTTCTGATAACAAGCTGTTAGTGAACAGTTTTCAGCCGATAATTGTGAATGCTAATGAGTTTGATCTTGTCGCTGGGATTGATAAATTACGTGAAATTGCGGGTTTATCGAGTATTAGCCAAGCTGTTCCTGTGTCATTTGTACTAACCTTAACTCAGTAACTTCAATAAGATTGGTGTAGATCAATACGTCGGTTATCGAAGATAGGCTAGAGTTGAATAAGTGGCGTATGCTGGATCTCGATGAGAAGCCGAACTTTCGGCTTCTTTGATATTTCCGATTGTGGTATTAATAGCACCACAGTAGATATTAAGTTAATGAGTTTAAAGGGTAAAAAATGGTCACAGATAAAGATGGTTACATGCATTTGGTCCAGTATTTAACTGAACATCTTGGCTTATTTGAAACACCAAATTCTGAGGTGATTTCAGACGATACTGTGATGGAATTATTTGAAGAGCAATTGTCGGCGCAGATCATTATGGTGTGTGGTCAAAATCCGTCATTGTCTTTCACGCAGCGCAACATGATTATCCGCGAAGTGGATGCGATAGTATATGATTTAGAAGAGATTTTAGCTTCGGTTGCCAATCATAAAGCCACGCCCGCGCAGACGTTATTTATTACCGAGTTTTCCGGTTTAATTAAGAATTTGTTCGATCAAGAAATCGCTAAACAGCAAGTCAGCGCCTAGTCAGAAGGGCGCTCTAATCTTGAGTGGCAAGCGTGCTGGCATTAAAATTAGGGCGTAATTTCAGCTCGTTGTAACAGTTAGTGTTAACGGCCTATTTTAACCGTGATGTTTTTGCCGCTTGATTGCCACGCTTAAGTGCCATGTGTTTCCTCACCTTGAATCTAGTCTTAAGTCGCTGCGCGAGTTATCGTTAAGCTTAAAACATTTGGTGTGAGGCTATATCTGCTATCCGTTACCCTTCGAGTTATTCTACTTTTCATCACTTTTCAGTCTTGTATTGCCACTTTGTTCAGCGATTTTATGCTGCTGGCTGACACTTAGCTCGAGTGATTTTAAAACTTGAGTGGTGAGGACTAAATCGGCTGAGCGTAAAATAAACCACTCTTTTCCTGCATTTATTTCATTGTCTGTGTATCTTTAGTGTGTGAGCTTTAACAATTTTCTTCATGTATTGATAAGGAGTGTTCAATGCTAACGATCTCTTCGGGCCATGCCCATGACATATTAGCAGTCGTCGCATCTGGTCGTGTTAACCATGAGGATGTTGAAGGCTATCTAGTTCCCGCCATTGAAGCTAAGCTGCAAGATCACGCCAGTATTCGCCTCTGGTACGAGTTTTCCCCTGAATTTGAAGGCATATCCGTCGCTGCCCTGTGGGACGATGCAGTACTCGGCTTATTTCACTTAAGTGATTTCTCAAGAGTGGTGATGATTGCTAACCAAGCTCAAACAAGCGCTATGGTCAATGCGCTTGCCTGCATGCTGCCGTGCCCTGTAAAGGTATTTGCTGCCGATGAGCAAACCCAAGCAAAAGCATGGCTTGATCAGTAAGCCGACTTCTTTATTGCGACGCTAAGCTTGTACTAAGCGGCCAATGACATTGTATGTGTGTGCCTTGGTTTAACAGGCTGCTTATGGTCAGGCTGCCATTAAGATCGTTTTTGAGCCACAGATTGATACAGGTTAAGGTTCCGAGGCAGAGTTCTTGCTCCAGTTCCTGTCGCAATTGCGTGAGCTGCGCCTCCGTCATACCAATTCCATTATCGATAATACTGATCTGCAGCACGTCGTTCGATTTGTCGATGGCGATGGTGATTTCACGCTGTTCGTTGTGAGTCTTAAAAGCATGATTCAAAGTGTTAGTAATTAAGCGATAGAAGAGTTGCAGATATTGCCAAGCAGGGCCATCGATGATGATGTTTTCCTCGCAATCGAGCACTATCTCTACGTTTGCTTTCGCTAATTGCACTTTTAACAAACCTAAGAGATGGCGCATAAATTGCGCCAGATGTAATGGACGAATATCGTTTTGATGATTGGTTAGCAGCTGGGCAATATGCCGCAATTTCTCTGCCTGAGTTACCATGATTTCGGTGATCTGAGTTCTGTAATTTGCCTCGTCCGTTTGCTGCAGTTGGCAAACTTTAGCGAGTAGCTGATCTTGCTCATGCATGATCTGCGTCATCATTTCAGCTAAGAAGTTTTGCATTAGCTGTTGGCTTTGTTCACGGCTGAGATTGAGTTGATGATGCTTCTCAAGCATTTTAGTTAATGCTTCTTGCTCTTGGTAAAGCTCATTATTATGTTGATTGATAAGGCGAACTTGCTCTTGTAGATGATTGAGCGTCTCGACTTGCCCTAAGAGTAATTTATCCTGTTCTTGCTCTTTAATCTTTTTCAACGTGATATCAAAGGCGATAGCGCCGACCGCAATCACAGTATCGTCATCATCTTTTATCTTAAATTTGGTCACGATATAAATAAGATTCCCCAGTGGCGAGGGGATGGCCTCTTCAAAATTAATGGCTTCGTTATTGTGCAGTACGCGCCGATCGTTCTGTTGATACTCGTGGGCAAATTGGCTGGGAAATACCTCAAAATCCGAGGCGCCAATAATGCGTCTGCGTTCTATGCCTAAAATTTCACAATACTTGTCATTCACCAGAATATATTTACCGTGCAGATCTTTGACATAGATAAGGTTTTGGGAAAATTTCAGCAAAGCCCTTAGTTGTTCCTTATGGCGCTTTAATTCAAGTTGGAATAGGTTCTGACTCTGCAATTGTTGCTCTAGGGCAAGATTACTGGCATCTAAACTCGCCATGGCGACTTCAAGTTGTTGAGTGCGCGACAGGAATGTCTTGGCTAATAAGCCAATTTCGTCGTGACTGTCTTTGGCTTTAAGTTCAATTGATGCGGAATCATTACGCTTTAAGGCTTGGACGATTTCAATAATTGGGGTAATAAACAGCCGGTGTTGGAGCAAGAATAACAGGATCAAGCCTAAAAGCTGGATGAACACTAAATAAATACCAACCTTTTCAACTAAGTGTTTGGCGGTATCTTGCAGTGGCGAAATTGGGGTGACAACTAACACTTTCCAATAAGTATTTGGCATCAAAAATACCGAAACCAGGGACGCCGTTTTCAAAATGGGATCATGGGCTAAGGTCACTGAGGTCAGTAATTTTGGGGTGGTGAAATAGTTTAAGGCATTGTTATTGACGATGGCGGCTAACATGTCGCGCTCATCTTGATGACTTAGCCGAGTCAAATGCTGCATCTGTTCCTGGGTAAATACGCGCTCGGCCACGGCTTCTTCGATAAAGGCTTTATCCGCATTGTGTAATGCCGCTTCGATGGGGCTGAAGTCTGGCTGCTGGTCAACGAGATGATTAAAAGTGACAAAGGTGTGGCTGGTATTGGCTTGATGCTGAAGATTATGATTGCCATGGGGATAGGCGAGTACTTGATTTTGATGATCTAAGGCAATGACATAACCCCTGACATCGACCATAGCATTGCGTAGTAGGGCATTGAGCTTTTCTAAGCTGATATCCACAGTGGCGGCACCAATAAACTGATGGTCCATCCACATAGCACCAGAGGCCGTGATCATGGACTCATGGGTGGTGGGATCGAAATAAGATTTAGACCAGAAAATTTTGCCCGCAGGGAAATAGCGTGTCGGGCGATACCATTCTTCGGTGTGATAACTAGGAAACGTGTCCTTGTTATAGCTATCAATCGCGACTAACTCGTCGTTTACATTGTGGGCCCAGAATAGGCTATCCCGGAATTTTTGCTGATTAAACGCGCCGGGTTCCGGCCAGACACCACCGCCAGAGATGATGCGCTGTTGGTTATCGAGCGTCAGCAAGCTGGGTATGGTTTTCACCAGTTGCTCATGATCATAGCGATAAAGTTTTGCAATACTGGAAATGGAGCCGACAACGGTTTCGACCTGTGAAGTCATTTCCTGCAGTTTGGCGATGATTAACTGGCCATAGTTTTGGTTTAACACGGCTTGTTGATCAAGCACTTGTTGACGCTGAATACTCAGAATCACCCAAGCTGTGCTGCAAATCAAAATAGCGGCAATGACGAGTTGGATAAGGCTAAATTTGAACGGCAAACTGTTTTGCCATTGGGTTAAGGCAGTGTGTGGCTCAGAAGTCGAACTTTTTCCCATAATCACCAGTTTCCAAATCACCACTTTTCATTGAGCCAGTGTAGCGCGTTCTCGCTGTTTTGCTATTGGCATATGTCTAAGTTGCGGGGATTGAATGGGATAAGCAGCGGGAATCAGTCGTAAACTGTGAATAAAATCGTTAATAAAAAGGCAGGGTTGATCCCTGCCTTATCTCAAACTTGTTACTTATAAAGAGAAGGTTTATTTGAACCACTCAAGATAGGCACAATAAAGAGTAACCAAGCCACTAGGAAGCCACTGAAAGCGACTACCATCCATTCGGCCATTGTCACACCCATAAAGACCCAAGGCACATCAGTACACATGCCAGTAGGCATCATAATGGAAGGGAACCATTCGTGTAATGGCATCCAAGCTGGGAATTCAGGTAAGAATGAACACGTTGAGAAAGGCGATGGGTTGGTTTGCATGTCTACCAGCGATAGCGCTAGCTTTAATCCCCAAGTCGCACTGACTGCCCAAACAATGGCCGCGAGAATCCTCACGATTCGATATTTTGGCGCCGTCATGCCGATAATGCCGGCCGCTAATAAACCAAAGACAGCAAGTCTTTGATAAATACACATAACACAGGGGTCGAGTTTCATTATATGTTGAAAATACAGTGCGCTTAACTCTAAGCCTAGGGCTGTGCCTGCGAGAATAAACCAAGATGAACGGGAATGGGCAAAGCGAGTAATAACAGTCAAAGTGAGCTCCATATCAACAAAAAACGCCCTCAGACATGGGGCGTTTTTTGGACTCTACTTATTTAATAAAGTTCAGTCAATAGAGAAGATTAATGTCCGGACACTGTGCCCAACACTTCTTTTGCACTGTGATGGATGATTGTATGGGAATCATAGAAATATTGAGTGGCTTGTTCTAAGAATCCCGTTTGGATCGCCATAACGCCCACAATGGATAGCACGATAGTGTAGGGCAATGCCATCCATACCATTCTGCCATAGGATAAGCGGATCAGCGGTGCTAAGGCTGACGTCAGTAAGAACAAGAACGCCGCTTGACCATTAGGTGTCGCCACCGAAGGTAAGTTAGTTCCGGTATTAATCGCAACGGCCAGTAAGTCGAATTGATCACGGGTGATTTGGCCGTTAATTAATGCCGCCTTCACTTCGTTGATATACACAGTACCGACGAACACGTTATCACTCACCATAGACAATAATCCGTTGGCGATATAGAAAATCACTAATTGGGTATTGCCTTCATAACCCAGTGCCCATTGGATAACGGGGGCGAATAAGTGTTGATCGATAATCACGCCAACAACCGCAAAGAACACCGCTAATAATGCGGTAAAAGGTAGTGCCTCTTCAAAGGCTTTACCAAGGGCATGCTCATCGGTGACGCCATTAAAGGCTGTGGTTAAAATAATCACAGAAAGACCAATTAAGCCCACTGAAGCCAAGTGCAAGGCAAGACCTGCGATCAACCAGACACCCACTAGCGCTTGGACGATTAACTTCATGTTGTCTTTGTTGGTACGGCGCGCATCTTCATGGGCGGCATATTCACATAAGATCCGATGAACGGCCGTTGGCAACTTAGCGCCGTAACCAAAAATACCAAACTTTTCAACTAAGTAGCAGGTTAAGATACCAGAAATCAATACAGGGACTGTAACTGGTGACATACGTACGGCGAATTCACCAAACTGCCAATTGGCCTGTGCGGCAATAATCAAGTTTTGAGGTTCGCCCACCATAGTACATACACCGCCGAGTGCAGTACCGACACCCGCATGCATTAACAGATTACGCAGGAAGCCACGGAATGCACCGAGTTCTTCTTCGTTTAACAGATCTTCACCCGCAGCGTTTTTACCTTCGGAGGTATGATCGTGATCGGCGCCGAAATCTTTTCCAGAAGCGACCTTGTGGTAAATAGAATAGAAACCCACAGCGACCGCGATAATCACGGCAATAACCGTTAACGCATCTAAGAAGGCAGATAAAAACGCCGATGCCAAACAAAACATTAGTGACACTAAAACTTTAGAACGCACTTTGGTAATAATTTTCGTGAAGCCAAATAGCAGCAATTGCTTCATGAAATAAATACCAGCGACCATAAACACCAAGAGTAATAATACTTCTAGGTTGGCTTCTATTTCATGTAAGACTTGGCTTGCCGATGTCATGCCAATTGCGACAGCTTCAATTGCTAATAATCCGCCAGGCTGTAATGGATAACATTTTAATGCCATTGCTAAGGTAAAAATAAATTCAAGCACCAATACCCAGCCGGCCACAAAGGGGTCGACATAGAAAAAGAGTAGTGGATTGATAATTAAAAATGACAGTATTGCGGTTTTGTACCACTTAGGAGAATTTCCTAAGAAGTTCCCAATAAACGCCTGACTCATTGTCGCCGGCATGGCAGCCTCTCTTCTAATTATGTTAAAAATTGCACGTGTTTAATATCAATACCTGCGTTTGTTAAATCAGTCTAGCCTAAAGAGAAAGCTAATGTAATGAGATACTGATACCCACATTTCAAAAAGCGGAGCTAATCGGCAAAATTGGCGTTTGTTGCCTTGATCTTGGTCGTTTTTTTGAGCGATTGTGTGACATTTACACGGCGATAACACAGTGAATTTAAGTCAATGGTTTCCATTTTTTACCGCTCTGGTATGATCAGTGACCATTACGACGCACAACAACTGGATAAGTGGGCTGATGATTATCAATGCCAAAGGACCTGCAAGTTTTGCAGAGAAGTATATTGTGAGATCCATTTGGGATAATAAATTTCCTCCAGGGTCCATTTTACCGGCTGAACGTGAGCTTTCGGAATTGATAGGTGTGACTCGCACCACTCTGCGTGAAGTGCTACAGCGCTTGGCCCGTGACGGTTGGTTGAAAATCCAACACGGTAAACCAACGCGAGTGAATAACTTCTGGGAAACCTCAGGCTTAAACATTCTAGAGACGATTGCCGATCTCAATCCCGAAGGATTTCCGGTATTGGTTGACCAACTCTTGTCAGCTCGTACTAACGTCAGCGCTATCTATTTCCGTGGTGCCCTGCGTTATAACCCAGATACAGCTGTGGATGTGCTCGCCAAAATTCACCAACTTGAAGATACGGCTGAATCCTATGCCGAATTTGACTATTTATTGCATCACACCTTAGCTTTTTCCTCTGGGAATCCACTTTACGTATTGATATTAAATGGATTTAAGGGATTGTATAGCCGAGTTGGTCGCTATTATTTTACTAGTTCCGATGCGCGTTTATTGGCTTTGAACTTTTACAAAGAGTTAGAGCTACTGGCTCAGGCGAAAAATTATCTCGACGTCCCTGCGCTGATGCGCACCTACGGCATGAACAGCGGTAAGATGTGGTTACAATTACGCGATGATATGCCCGCGTCTATCGCACAGGATAATTAATTGCTGCGATTGATGTCGCATTAAAATAGCGATAAATACATAAAAGCCGTTTCCAATGGAAACGGCTTTTTTATTCGGTTTATTATTCTGGTTTAGCCGCTTCAGGGCAGGATGCTAATACTGTTACACTCGCATCCTCATTTTTTTGCTCTAAGGTGACAGTGAAACCCCATAATCTATGTAAATGCTTTAATACTTCTTTATGGCTGCTGGCTAAGGGAATATCGTTATTCGGCACATAACGTAAGGTCAAGGATCTATCACCGTTGACCTCCACATTATGCACTTGGATATTCGGCTCAATATTCGACAAGTTATATTGCTGCGATAATAACTGGCGAATATCTTGATAACCTTGTTCATCATGAATTGCCGATACAGACAGATAATTGCGTTTCTCATCATCATGGATACCAAACAACTTAAATTGGCGGATGACTTTAGGTGAAAGATATTGGCTAATAAAACTTTCGTCTTTAAAGTTCTGCATTGCAAAGTGTAAGGTTTCAATCCAATTGCTGCCGGCAATGTCGGGAAACCAGGCTTTATCTTCATCGGTCGGATTTTCACAAATTCGACGAATGTCAGTAAACATCGCAAAGCCTAAAGCATAGGGATTGATGCCACTGTAATAGCGACTGTTGTAGTCGGGTTGGGCAACCACGCCCGTATGGCTTTGCAAAAACTCGATCATGAAGCGGTCAGTGACCACGCCATCATCATACAAGTGATTCAAAATAGTGTAGTGCCAGAAGGTGGCCCAGCCTTCATTCATTACTTGAGTTTGTTTTTGCGGGTAAAAATATTGCGCCATTTTACGTACAATGCGGATAATTTCCCTTTGCCATGGTTCCAGTAAAGGGGCATTTTTCTCGATGAAATATAAGATGTTTTCCTGCGGTTCTGCGGGGAAACGACGTTTCTTCAATTGAGACTGTTCATGTTGCTGGGTAGGAATCGTGCGCCATAAATCATTCACTTGGCTTTGAAGGTACGCCTCGCGATCTTTTTGTCTTGCTTGTTCTTCTCGGAATGAAATTTCTGAGGGGCGTTTATAGCGATCGACACCATAGTTCATTAGCGCATGGCAGGAGTCGATGACGCTTTCGACCTGTGCAACGCCATGTTTTTGTTCGCAATCACTGATGTAGTTTTTAGCAAAAACAAGGTAGTCAATAATCGAGCTGGCATCTGTCCATGTCTTAAATAAGTAGTTGTTTTTAAAAAAGCTATTATGTCCGAAACAGGCGTGGGCGATCACCAGAGCCTGCATTGTGATGGTGTTTTCCTCCATAAGGTAGGCAATACAGGGGTTAGAATTAATCACAATTTCGTAGGCAAGCCCCATTTGGCCGCGCTTGTAACCTTGCTCGGTTTCGATAAAACGTTTGCCAAAGGACCAATGGGTGTAACCAATGGGCATACCTATGCCCGCATAAGCATCCATCATCTGCTCAGCGGTGATGACTTCAATTTGATTTGGGTAAGTGCTGAGCTTATACAGTGCTGCTACCCGTTCAATTTCCTTGAGGTAGTCCTGCAGTAGCTCGAAGCTCCAGTCAGGACCATCGCTCAGTGGTGTCCAAGGTGTTGATTTAGTTATCCCCATAGTGCCCCCTTAAACCGCTTGTTTCTTGAATAGCTCCCTAAAGACAGGGTAAATATCTTCGGCTTGACGTATGTGCTGCACGGCGATGTTGTCGTAATGCTGTTGCAGGGATTCATATTCACGCCACAAGGTTTGATGGGCGCGATTGGTGATTTCGATGTAGCTGTAGTAGCGCACCAGTGGCAAGATTTTTTGTTCTAACAATTGCCTACAGGTTGGTGAATCGTCGGCCCAGTTATCACCATCGGATGCTTGGGCTGCGTAGATATTCCATTCATCGGCTGGGTAGCGGGCTTGTTGAATTTCATGCATTAATTTTAATGCACTGGACACTATGGTGCCGCCCGTTTCTTGGGAGTAAAAGAACTCGTGTTCATCGACTTCTTTAGCTTGGGTGTGGTGGCGAATGTAGACCACTTCTAAATTTTTATAGGTACGGGTGAGGAACAGATACAGCAAGATATAGAAGCGTTTTGCCATATCTTTAGTTGCCTGATCCATAGAGCCAGACACATCCATCAAGCAGAACATCACGGCTTGGCTAGAAGGGATTTCCCTTTTGGAATAGTTATTAAAGCGTAGATCGAAGGTATCGATAAACGGCACTCTGGCAATCTTTTGTTTTAACTCCTCAATTTGGGCTTTTAAATCCAAAATCAACTCGGCCTTAGTGCCTGGAATATTTTCCAGTTCGGCAAGTTCTTGTTCTAACTCTTTTAACAATTTCTTTTTACTGGCTGACATCGCAATACGACGTGCCAGTGATGAACGTAATGAACGGACAATATTGATGTTAGCGGGGACGCCATCATTGGTGAATCCCGCACGGTAGATTTGGTATTCCACCAGTTTATTAAGGCGATTTTTTTGTAGATTGGGGAGTTCTAAGTCCTCAAACAATAATTCTAGATACTCATCCTTAGATATTTCGAACACAAAGTCATCGTCGCCTTCACCCGAATTTGAGGCTTCACCTTTGCCCGAACCGCCGCCAGAACCACCAGGTGGCCGGTCAATTTTATCGCCACGGGTAAATTGGTCATTACCGGGATGCACTCTGTCCCTGACACCGCCTTTGCCTTGGTGAAACATAGGTTCACTGATATCCCGGGTGGGGATACTGATTTTTTCGCCTTTATCTACATCCGTTACGCTGCGGCGAGTCACTGCATCGCTGACGGCTTTTTTAATTTGTTGCTTATATCTATTGATAAAGCGTTGGCGGTTGACTGTGCTTTTTCCTTTCGCATTCAACCGTCTATCGATAAAGTTCGCCATACGCACCTCCCAAAACCCAGCGAAGGCTTTGGCAACACCAAAGCCCTGTACTTAGTTAGCGCAAGTTTAAGAAGATTTACGAACCCGTAAATACCACTCAGACAAGAGTCGGACTTGTTTCTTGGTATAGCCTTTCTCCATCATACGATTGACGAAATCATCGTGTTTACGTTGATCGTCGTTCGATGTTTTGGCGTTAAAGGAAATAACAGGCAGTAAATCTTCTGTGTTGGAGAACATTTTCTTCTCGATCACAGTGCGAAGTTTCTCGTAGCTGGTCCAGAGCGGATTATTACCCTCATGGTTCGCGCGGGCGCGCAGTACAAAGTTGACGATTTCATTACGGAAATCTTTAGGATTGCTGATCCCCGCGGGTTTCTCAATCTTCTCAAGTTCTGCATTGAGGGCGGCGCGGTCGAATAGCTGACCTGTTTCTGGATCGCGGTATTCTTGATCTTGGATCCAAAAATCGGCGTAGGTGACATAGCGGTCGAAGATATTTTGGCCGTATTCAGAGTAAGACTCTAAGTAAGCGGTTTGAATTTCTTTACCGATAAACTCGACGTATTTAGGGATCAAATAACCTTTTAGAAACTCCAGATAGCGTTCGGCGGTATCGCCGGGGAACTGCTCTTGTTCAATTTGCCGTTCGAGCACATAGAATAAATGCACTGGGTTGGCGGCGATTTCTGAATGGTCAAAGTTAAATACCCGCGACAAAATCTTAAAGGCGAAACGGGTGGATAGCCCATTCATGCCTTCATCGACACCCGCGTAATCACGGTATTCTTGGTAAGACTTAGCCTTAGGATCGGTATCTTTCAGGCTTTCACCGTCATACACCCGCATCTTAGAGTAGGTGGAGGAGTTTTCAGGTGGCTTGATGCGCGACAACACACTAAATTGCGCTAGGGTTTCTAAGGTACCTGGCGCGCAGGGCGCTTTTGATAACTCAGAGTTGATCAGCAGTTTTTGATAGATTTGCAGTTCTTCCGAAACCCGTAAACAGTAGGGGACTTTGACTATGTAAACACGGTCGAGGAAGGCTTCGTTGTTTTTGTTGTTTTTGAAGGTTGACCATTCTGATTCATTTGAGTGAGCCAGAATAATTCCGCTATAGGGCAGGGCCGATAGGCCTTCAGTGCCGTTATAGTTGCCTTCTTGCGTCGCAGTTAGTAGTGGATGCAGCACTTTAATCGGTGCCTTAAACATCTCGACGAATTCCATCACCCCTTGGTTTGCGCGGCACAATGCACCCGAATAAGCGTAAGCATCGGCATCATCTTGGGAGAAATGCTCGAGCTGACGAATATCCACTTTACCGACGAGGGATGAAATATCTTGATTGTTTTCATCTCCGGGTTCTGTTTTCGCTATCGCCACTTGGTCCAGAATCGATGGAAAAACTTTCACCACGCGAAATTTGGAGATATCGCCACCAAACTCATGCAGACGTTTTACCGCCCAAGGCGACATGATGGTTTTGAGATAGCGGTTGGGAATGTTGAATTCATCTTTTAACAGCTGACCATCTTCTTCTAAATCGAATAGACAGAAGGGATGATCGTTGACAGGGCTACGTACCCCATTTGCGCTCAGAATATAAATGGGCACTTTTTGCATCAGGGCTTTGAGTTTTTCGGCGAGCGATGACTTACCGCCGCCCACAGGGCCCAGTAGGTATAAAATTTGTTTGGATTCTTCTAATCCTTGAGCCGAGTGCTTTAGATAAGCCACGATTTGCTCTATGGCATCTTCCATGCCGAAGAAATCTTTAAATGCGGGATAGCGTGAAATAAGTCGATTCGAAAAAATACGGCTAAGTGTTGGATTTTTTGCGGTATCAATGACTTCTGCTTCACCGATTGCAAGCAATAGTCGCTCTGATGCTGACATGTAAGCGCTGCGATCTCCTTTGCAGATATCCAGAAACTCCTGCAAAGAATATTCTTCATCGAGTTTTTGTTCGTAGCGCTTTTGGTAATGCTCGAAAATGCCCATATAAACCCCCTGAAACGCCAGTGATGTCATGGAACGGATAACTGGCTAGCCAGCCTCCTACTCTAATCTTAGACACAAACTCACTATCTGTGTCAAAAAAATATCAAATAAAACAATAACAAATAGTTGCAAACGCAATTATTGCACTTGTAGTTTACGGAGGGGCAATCAGCGGGATAAGGGATGGACGGCAAACGAGGGGCATAAAAAAAGAGCCACTATGGCTCTTTTTACTGGGATTAACCCACTGCTCATACAGCAGTCAACAACGATAGGTTAAATGAATTAACCAGCGAAGTTTTGGTTAACGAAGTCCCAGTTAACTAATTGCCAGAAGTGGGCAAGGTAGTCAGGACGCACGTTACGGTAATCGATGTAGTAAGCGTGTTCCCACACGTCAACTGTCATGATTGGCGTTACTGTGCTGTCAGTCAGTGGCGTTGCTGCATTGCTAGTGTTAACGATAGCAAGAGTGCCATCGGCTTTTTTCACTAACCATGTCCACGCGCTACCGAAGTTATTTACTGCTGAATCAGTAAATTGTGCTTTAAATGCGTCGAATGAACCGAAAGCAGCATTGATTGCATCAGCAACTGGGCCAGTTGGCTCGCCGCCAGCGTTTGGTGCTAGGCAGTTCCAGTAGAAAGTGTGGTTCCACACTTGAGCTGCGTTGTTGAATACGCCGCCAGTAGAAGTTTTGATGATATCTTCTAAAGATTTACCAGCGAAATCAGTTCCTTCGATTAAGCCGTTTAGCTTAACAACATAAGTGTTGTGATGCTTGCCGTAGTGGTATTCAATGGTTTCTTGAGAAATGTGTGGTTCTAGTGCGTTCTTTGCATATGGTAATGCGGGTAATTCGAAAGCCATTAGTATCTCTCCATGGTCTTAGGTTATCGTTTTTAAACGTGCTCACTTAGAGCTATTGTACCGATAAAATTTGTGATGTGAATCATTGTTTAGCTAATTGACTAGATAGACGCCATCGAAAAATCAAATGTCGGCATAACCTTACAAACTGTGGGATTTTGTTCTGCCTCTAGCTGACGTACAATAGTCGCATTGAGTCAATGTCATCCTACTTAGGAATCAAAATGGAAACAGTAGAGAAAATTAAGCAGCAGATCACGGAAAACCCTATCATTGTTTATATGAAAGGCTCTCCTAAGTTGCCTAGCTGTGGCTTCTCGTCACAGGTAGCTCAGATCATGATTAACTGCGGTGAGCAGTTTGCATTCGTGGATATTCTTCAGCATCCAGACATTCGCGCAGAATTACCTAAGTTTGCTAACTGGCCGACTTTCCCACAATTGTGGATTGAAGGTGAGTTGATCGGTGGCTGTGATATCGTTGTGGACATGTTCCAAAAAGGCGAATTACAACCTTTGATCAAAGCCGCTGCCGCTAAGATCAAGACTGAAGAATAAGCGTTAATGCTTTTTTATAAGTATTAATGAAAAAGCCGCCATGATTAATATCACGGCGGCTTTTTTGTCGCTGTTTTTCAAAGAGCTATCGCTAAAAAAACATTACAACAAAGACTTCAATAAAACGGCGATTCCTCAAACAACGACTAGTGAGGGGTAACATCTGACTCATTGTGTTTATCGTGTGGCTTGGTTGCGGGCAATAATAAGTTCATGGTAATCGCGACAATGCCGCACAAGCTGATACCGGTCAGGCTGAATGAACCTATGCCAAATGCCATGCCGCCGATACCAAATACTAAGGTGACACCGACAATGCTTAAATTACGCGGCTCAGACAAATCCACATGATTGCGAATAAGGGTGTTGAGACCAACGGCTGCAATTGAGCCGAATAACAAACACATAATACCGCCCATGACTGGGACAGGAATGGTTTGCATCAGCGCACCTAATTTGCCGACGAAGGCCAACGTGATGGCAGTAATAGCGGTCCAAGTCATAATTTTCGGATCAAAATTGCGCGTTAGGGTCACTGCACCTGTCACTTCTGAATAAGTCGTGTTTGGCGGGCCACCAAAGGCTGCCGCGGCAATCGTGGCAATACCATCACCTGTTAGCGTGCGGTGTAGTCCCGGTTTTTTCATAAAATCTTTACCTGTGACATTGGATATCGCCAGAATATCGCCGATGTGTTCAACCGCCGGAGCGATTGCGACAGGGATCATAAAAGCAATGGCATGCCAGTTAAATTCGGGGGCGACAAATTTAGGAATCGCAATCCAACTGGCGGCTGTAACAACCGCAAAGTCAACAATACCAAAAGCAAGGCTTAAGCCGTAGCCTACAATAATCCCCGCTAAAATCGGCATCACTCTCAGTAAGCCCTTGGCAAAAATTGCTACTGCTATAGTGGTACAGAGTGATGCGAGCGAAATAAATAGCGCAATATTGGTGTCAACGAGAGTCAAGCTGCCATCGCCACTTTTACCTAAGGCCATATTCACAGCGACAGGTGCTAAGCCAAGGCCGATGATAATGATCACAGGACCCACTACCACAGGCGGTAACAGCCTATGGATGAAGTCGGTGCCGCGCACTTTGACCAAGGCGCCGAGCATGACGTAGACCACGCCCGCGGCCATAATGCCGCCCATGGTGGAGGGAATGCCCCAAGTTTGCACGCCATAGAGTATTGGGGCGATAAAGGCGAAGGAAGATGCGAGGAAGATAGGCACTTGGCGTTTAGTGATTAATTGGAACAGTAGAGTGCCGATACCTGCGGTAAACAATGCCACACTGGTGTCGAGTCCTGTCAGCAGCGGCATTAGCACTAAGGCACCGAAGGCCACAAACAGCATTTGCGCGCCCTGTAGGGGGATAGCGAGTCGTCTCATTTATTATTCTCGTTAATTTTAGGGTAAACCGCCAAATGATATCAGTTTGTTGGATTTTGAGCAGAAGAAAATCGCCCGTTTTGCCGACTCGGATCACTGTTTGGGTTTTCCGTGCCATGGTTGGCACTGAAATGGGGCTAAATTTTGCCAAGACTCGCTTAAGGCGCTAACTATGGTACAATTTGCCCCATCTGACGTTACTTCAACTACTCAAAGATGCTGAAATTCCTATTGAAGCCGAGCTTAATTGCATTTCTATATTGTCTGTTCACGATTAATAGCGTCAATGCTGTTGAGGTGAGTAAATTAGATGAGGCCAATGTGCCTGTGTCTTCTCGCGCGGTTGCAGAACGCGACAAAGCCCTAAAAAGTGCGCTTGAGCAAGTCATTATCAAGAATACTGGGACGGCGCGATCCCTCGACAACAGTCTGATCCAATCACAGCTCAGTAATCCTGATACCTTGCTGAGCCAGTATGGTTATATCGAGCAGAATGGCCAATTACTGCTAACTGCCAGTTTTGAACACCGTCGCATCGTGGCGCTACTGCGTCAGGCGCAATTGCCCGTTTGGGGAACACAACGCCCGCTGACCTTATTTTGGGTCGCAATGCCAGGCGATGGCGACACTATGATATTGGGTGACTCGTCTGCGTTAGCCGAACGTAAACTCTTTAGTGATTTTTCCGATGCCCGCGGTATTCCGGTATTGCTGCCAATCTTAGATCTTGATGAGTTGATGGGAATTAACCCTAACGATATCAAAGGTATGTTTGCCGATATCGTGGCGAGTGTCTCTGGCCGTTATCAAGCTGACTTTTTGGCATTGGTGGCGATTGATGCTGCTGGCAGCCAAGTTCGTTACCGTTTAAATCTCTATACTAAGGCTACCATTGACTCTTTGACGCCACCGTTATTCAGTTACAACGGCACCGCTGAAAATTCGACTCAGGCGATTGAAGCCATGATGGCGGCGTTAGGCGAATACTATTTTACTAAGTATGCCATTGCCGACACGGGCACGCAGCAAGGCGCGAGTGTCACTTTTGTGAATATTCAAAAAATGGCGCAACTAGTTGAAGTCGAAAAATATTTGAAGCAACTCAGCGCGATTAAAAATGCCACGTTAACGCATATTCAAGGTCATACCGTGACCTTCTCGCTAGATTTGTTTGGCTCAGAAACGGATTTACAACGTTTATTAAGCTTAGAGCCGCGAATTTCTGTGGTTGCACCTGTGAGTGCGGGGGAGTTTAGCCCAGTCTCTAACCAAACAGGCAAGCCTGTGTATGAATGGCGCTTACCTTAAGATGTTATCGGCCGTGCTGAGCCATGATAAGCACGGCATTGTTTTTATTTGATATTGAGAAGACCGAGTGCCCTTAAACTCACCTCTGCAACTCTCGTTACCTGTGCATTTGCCAGACGACGAAACCTTTAACAGTTATTACCCTGCCGCTGGTAATGATGAGCTTATTCAAAAACTGAGAGCCAATGCCGAAGGGCAGGGTGAAGCCGCCATTTATTTGTGGGGCCCAGTCAAATCGGGTCGAACCCATTTAATGCACGCCGCTTGCGCCCACGCTAATGAAGTAGAGCGTCGCAGCTTTTATATTCCATTAGGCATACATGCGAGTATCTCGACCGCCTTGCTTGAAGGACTAGAACAGTTAGATTTAGTTTGTATCGATGATGTCGATGCCATCGCTGGTCACCCCGTCTGGGAAGAAGCGATTTTTGATCTCTACAACCGCGTCGCCGAACATAAAAATTGTGCCTTAGTGGTCAGTGGCAGTTCGTCTCCTGCGGATGCGGGTTTTCTGTTACCTGATCTCGTTTCACGTATGCAGTGGGGTTTGAATTATCAACTGCAACCTATGGCTGATGATGAGAAACTTGCTGCACTGCAACGCCGCGCCGCCATGCGTGGCCTGCAATTACCGGAAGATGTGGGACGTTTTTTGCTGAACCGAATGGCGCGAGATTTACGTACCTTGTTCGATGTATTGGATAAGTTAGATAAAGCCTCATTAGTGCACCAGCGCAAGCTCACCATTCCCTTTGCCAAAGAGATGCTGCATCTTTAAAAGCATGATTGGTTAGAGACGCGGTTTGAGTGGTTTTGAATTAGCCTTGAGCGATGTAAACGCTAAAAAATGTAAAATCCCTAAAACCTAAAAATCAAAAGCCCGTCATGCTGAATGCAGACGGGCTTTTGTTTATCTACAACTTAAACACTCTATTGCTGAGGATGACGGTGACGGTCGCCACTTAAGTGAAGTTCAGGCTCAAAGCGTGGCTGTACATCGTTTGTCGGTGCATTGTTTTGGCCTTTGAGCTGCGCATTCGCAGGCGATGTGGCTAATGTTTGACGCCAGCTTTGACCTTGGGTCATGGCAATCGGCTCGGGCAGGCTTTCAATCAAACTGATCCCATCAAGCTCTGGCAGAATTTCATCAATCACCAGTGCAGCACGATTCTCTAGGCTGTCTTGTGCAATTCGACCTCTTTGTCCCCAGTCAATAATCAGCGTATCCGCAGTTAACACCGCAGGTTTATTGGTGACGGCGACATCACGTAATATTTGATAGCGATAACTCATCATGGCTTCTTCAAATAGCATAGCCGTGTCTTCACGGGTACTGGAATAGGCATAGAAGTCGCTGGCGATATCGGTAGAAAAGAATGTACTCACATCCGATGGTTGATAGGCCTTCTGTACATTACTCGCCGCAGCGCCGAGGAAACGGACATTGGCAAGCCCCATCATTTCAGTGCTCATTAATGGATAGCTGGTGCTGACTTGATCAGATATCAGGCTCTTGTTGGCATTGCGGCGACTGTAATCATCTAGCAGTCTTGGCCCTGTGAGTGAGGCATGTACGCTGCGGGGGAAGAAGTCATTGGCATGGGCTAGCTCGTGATACAGCAAGGAGGCTAGATCGGGATTGATTTGCGCTAATGTTCGGTCTGCTCTGACGGTGATAGGTACGCCAAGTGACGCATACTGATTGTCTTTCACATAACGCCAAGGCATCACAAAGTTAAGATCATCACCGAAATTACTGCGGTAATCCGGCGCCTCATTAATGGTGTCACGCTGGCTTGGCGTAAGCCATAAATCGTCGGGATCGAGATAAATCGCTCCTGTAACTACCCAATAGAAGGAAGGGCGCACGTCATAGCTAATCACCACGGCCGTGACGGATTGTAACAGGCGAGCAAAATCGCTGTTGGGGTCCATCTGAGCTAAAAAGGCGGCAAAGTTATCGCCCATCCAGTCGTGGGAAACCAGTACACGATTAAGAATAGTCTCGCGATTTAGATCGCTTGAGGTTTGGCCTATCAAAGGTAAGGTATTGATAGTGCAACTATCATTGAGCTGATTAGAGTAAACACAGCCCGCTAGCACATTGGCGTAAGGCGAGGCGGGACGATAGGCGTGAGTGCGCGCCACTGGAGTATCGAAATATTGCGAGCTGATCGCCGGCGCCGCAGTTGTTAGCACAAAGGCATCATCACTGAGTGGATTACCGTTGATACTGGCGTTCACTTTGAGCCGAGTGATTGTATCTTGGGCGACCGTTGGCGCGGTAAATAAAGGCCTAAACGGATCGCTTACATCGACCATTAAATCTGGGCCAGACGCCACGCACCAAGAGATATTCGCAGCGCTTAATCCTGATTGTTGTCCGAGCCTTAAGCTGACATTGTTACCTTCAACCACTTGGTGATCTTGGCGGACGTTCAGTACACCCGTCGATGCGGGATCGACATTAATGCCAATTTCTCCGCTGACATCTAGATTACTTCCCGTGACATGCAAGCTAAAACGGTAGCCGCCTGCGGTGGTAGTATCAAAGGCTAATACCGGGCTGTTTTGACTGACTAATTGTATGATAGGTCCATCGATTTGCTGCCAGCGAAAGGTTAAGTTTTGGCTATCGCGATTAAGGATGTTGGCAATGATGGCACTGGATTGACCTGCCACATAAGTCGGCTCAGTTTGAAAACGGATTGAGGATGATGTAGTAACAAGGAGCGGCGAAATGCTATCTGTGCAGCGTGGCAGTGAGGTGGAGGGGGGCGTTACTCCGCCATTATCTGTGTTGCTGTCTCCACCGCCTCCGCACGCCACGAGTAGGCTAGAGCAGGCCATTAATCCCAAAAGCTTCAGTGGTATCGATATCCCCATTACAGCATTCTCCCTTGTTAACTCAGCAGTGCGATTAGACTTTTTGTGACTCACGGGATACTAAGGCCCCACGATGAGAAACTGACTATAGCACGGGGATTAAGTTGCAAAAAGTCAGTGTAAGTATATTAAGTGTTAATTTTGCTGCGGTTTAACTGTCCGTTTAGCTGTTTATTTAACTGCTCGTTTGTCTGTTTGTTTAGCTGGGCATTGAACTGAGGTTGAAGGGGATATTTGAACGCAGATCTGCAGCGGAGTTTGGCGTTGCGATATAAAAATGCCGTCATACCCAGTAAGGTAAGACGGCACTGATATCACATTGTATGCAATGGCTTATTCTTTAGACTTTTTCTTCAGGCCTAATCCCAGTTCACGACCACGGATCCGAGCGTAGAAGGGGAAGGCAATCAGCAGTACACCAATCAACAATACTTCGATTAATGCAAAAGCGAAGGCATCGGTAGTGACATAAAGCAGTGTCAGTCCATGCAGCATATAAAGGCACAGAACAAAACTCGCCCAAGCATAAGTATATGGATTACCTTGGAAAACCCCTTTTGCAGGTAGTAATAATGGCACTATCCATAATAGGCTAAATAGCAGAGTGTATTCACCGCTAATCCCTTGGCCAACAAACCAGCCGCCTAATAGCAGAACGAGCGCGAAGTAGCCTAAACGGCTAAGGGTAAATAAGGTGTTGGACGTCATATGTCTACCTAACGATTAAAATTAAAGCGATTTTTTTTTAAATCATGGATTAAAGAATAGCGAGCACATTCTCTGGAGGACGGCCGATAGCAGCGCGTTGATTGGCGAGCACAATCGGACGTTCGATGAGTTTAGGCGTGTTCACCATGGCCTCAATCAATTGCTGCTCCGTCAACGAGGTGTCGGCAAGTTCCAAGGCTTGATATTCCGCTTCCTTGGTGCGCATTAATTGGCGAGCACTGATGCCTAATTTAGCCAGAATATCGCCGATGACTTCAGCCGTAGGGGGCGTTTTTAAGTATTCCACTAGGGTAATATCGCAACCTTGTTGCTCAAGTAGAGCTAAGGTTTCACGGCTTTTTGAACAACGTGGGTTATGGTAAATCGTCGCTTGGGTCATAGTGCTAGAGGCTCAATACGGGCTGAAATAACGATGGAGCGGATGATAACAGAAAAAATAGCGCCCCGTCAGTGTGTTCGGGGCGCATAAATGGGCTATTAAGTTAAATCAATTTATAAAACAACTGATTACTTAAGTGCTTCCATCTCTTTATCGGCCATTTTGAATTGGCGAATACGGGCTTCAATACGTGCAAGCTGTAAGGGATTACTTTCGGATGCACGGTAGGCAAAGTTAAGCTGATCGATAGCGCCCTTATAGTTAGCTCCTAATGCCATGAGCTCAGCGGTGGAAAAATATTCCAATGCCTGATTACCTGTTTTTTTATAGACAGCGCTCAGCAATTGATAGGGCAGCTGATTTTGCTTATCGAGGAATATCATATCTTCTAGTAAAGGGATTGCCTTAGAGGCTTGGTCAGCTTCTAGGTAGATATTGGCTAAGTTGGCGTTAATCACTTGCGATGTTGGCTTCATTTTCCGCTGGGCTTCAAGCATCGCAATCGCCTTCGCGTAGTCTTTACGTTCGGTCAGTAAATCGGCTTTAGTATCGATATAAAACAGGTTGTTATCATCAATTTTCAATAGTACATCGACGATTTTTTCCGACTCACCAAACTTCTTCAATCTAAATAACGCCAGCGCTTTGCCATAGAGCGCTGCCTCTTTAAAGCTGTAAGTCTGTTTGTTCAGTTGTCTGTCAAACATGCTTAAAACCGCTTCGTCGCTATAACTGGAAAAACGGACTTGAATACGGGCTTTCGCCAGCTGGAAATTGAGGTTATCGGGGATATAACGCTTAGGATATTGCTCGGCGCGGTTACGGGCTTCGGTAATCCGCGACTCAGGTAATGGGTGAGTTAACAGCATTTGTGGCGGTGTGGTGGTAAAGCGATAACGAGTGGCTAACTTACCAAAGAAATCCGCGGCGGCGTTGGGGTCAAAGCCTGCATCCACCAAAATTTGCATACCGATGCGGTCGGCTTCTTTCTCATGTAAACGGGTATAGTTGATTTTTGATTGCGTTGCCATCGCTTGGGTCGTTGCCAGCGCAGCCATACCGGCTTGTGGCACAGCGATGGTTAATAAAATGGCGCCGAGTAAACCCGCAATCGTCGCCGGATTGCTCTGTTGCTGTGCTTCGAGCGAACGCGCAAGGTGACGTTGGGTAACGTGGGTTATTTCGTGACCGAGTACTGAGGCGAGTTCGCTTTCGTTATCTGCATTGAGAAATAAGCCTGTGTGTACGGCAACATGGCCGCCGAAGAAGGCGAAGGCGTTGATTTCATCATTTTGTAACAGGAAGAAATAGAAGGGTGTTTTTACCCCTGTGGCATGGGCGACCAGTTTGTTGCCAAGCTCAGTAAGATATTGACTTAACACGGGATCATTTAACATAGGCGCCGAAGAGCGAATGATGCGCATATAGGCATCACCGTAAACCATTTCTTTTTCAAGGCTGAAGGTGTTAACTGCGGCCGTACCTAAATCCGGTAAGTCATTGTTAGCAAAGCTTTTGGCGGCGAAGGTTAGCAGCATCAAAGAGAGTGCGCCTGCAACAAAAGGTTTTAATCGAGTTAAAAAAGTCAAATTACGCAAGCGGATCCTTTTATTTCTAATTATCTCAACTAAAGGCAGAGATACTGCACTTAGCTTGTAGTTTGAGGTGCAACTTAGGATAATAGCCCAAGTTCGTCTATAGCAAGTTCATTATGATTTTTATTGATTTAACGCTATTTCGCTGTCCTGTACCTTTAGTCAAAGTGAAGCTTGCATTGAAGCCAATGCGAGACGGCGAGCAATTTCATATCTTACTCTCTGACTCAGGCTCGAGGCGAGATGTTCCCCAATATTTAAAAAAACAAGGTCACGTCGTGCAAGAGTTGCGTAATGATGTGAGTCTGTTAGCCTTGATGATCACCAAAGTTGATCTATCTCAGGGATAAATTGAGGATTTTCATGTTTAAATCCTGTCCGAGTCGCGGCCTAACCTCATGTGGGAGCCAGATGAGTGTACCTGATTAGTGTGCCAGATGAGTGCAAGAGTCTCGCTTAGATACGATTTTTGAACTTTGTGAACTCAGTTTTTATAACTTAGCTGACAAGTTGAAGTAAAAGTAGGATTGAGTAGTGTCGTAAATAACTGCATGATAAATAAACTTTCCTGAGCGTTTGGGAAGCCTAGCCAATCATCACTATTGGAATGATCCATGTTTACTGTTTTTTCTCGTTGGTATCAAGAGCGCTTTAGTGATCCACAAGCGGTGACCTTAATGGCTATCCTTGTTGGGTTCGCGTTAGTGATTTATTTCGCTGCAGGTTTACTTGCCCCCTTGTTAGTCGCGCTGGTGTTGGCATTTCTACTGGAATGGCCCGTGGCACAAATGCTTAAAGTGGGCATTAATCGCACCGCTGGTGCATCCTTAGTTATTGTGTTGTTTTTGGGCATTGTGGTCCTACTGACATTTGGCTTAATTCCGAGTGTGTGGCGCCAAGGCGTGAGCTTAATTGCCGATCTGCCGAGCATGATAGATAAAGGGCTGCTGACGATACAAACCTTGATCAATCAATACCCGCAATTTATCAATCCAGAGCAGTTAGATCTGATGGTCGGAGAGCTTAAAAAGCTGCTTGATACTCAGCATGTGCTGGATATTGCTAAGCAATTAATTGGCTACTCAGCTTCTTTGCTCGTCTTGATGGTGTATGCGATTTTAGTGCCTTTGCTGGTGTTTTTCTTTTTAAAGGATAAAGACCAACTGATCAGCGGCAGTAAGCGCTTTTTCCCCGCCAATCGCCAGTTAGCTCGCAAAGTGTGGTTTGAAATGCATCAGCAAATTTTCAATTACATTCGCGGTAAAGTGATTGAAATCGTGGTTGTTGGCGTCGCAACCTATATCTTGTTTGCCGTAATGGGACTGAGATATTCAGTGTTGCTCGGGGTGCTAACTGGGTTGTCGGTATTGATCCCCTATGTTGGTGCAACCTTAGTCACCTTGCCGATCACCTTAGTGGCATTTTTTCAGTGGGGTTTTAGTTCTGAATTTGGTTATTTGATGTTGGGTTACGGCATTATTCAGGCGCTCGACGGTAATTTACTCGTGCCGATTTTGTTCTCCGATGCGGTGGATTTGCATCCGGTGATCATCATAGCCGCGGTGTTAGTCTTTGGCGGTTTATGGGGCGTGTGGGGGGTATTCTTTGCCATTCCATTGGCCTCGCTGGTCAAAGCCGTGATTAACGCTTGGCCTAAAACTGAGGTTGAAACTCTCCATGGACTCGATGCGAGTTGATGCCGACTCGCTGAACGGTTTGCTTAGCTTGTCCTTGTGAGCATGCCTGCTTTTAACAACTTAATTTAGTTTCTAAATTTGAGCATTGAGTTCCGTCATGGAACTCAGTGCCTGAGACGAGTAGGGCGTTCAGGCGCCACATTTAGGCACCATATATAGGCGCCATGTTTCGTCTCCATTACACATATTCATCAATCACTCGCTATATTTCTTGTTTAGCGTTATTGCCTTCGGGTTTGTCATTTGTCTTCAAGTCCCTTGAATAGAGCCCATATTGTCTAATTCAGGCTTTTTATTTTGTCCTTAGTCGCTTTGGGGATTTACATTATGTAGCCTCTAGGTTAGGCATATGTAAAACTCTTATATAAGCATGTGGTTACATGATGCAGCGCACATTTTACCCTTGAGTATGTTGATAAAGTTGGGGTGCTTAGCATGGGTTTGCTTATTCGTTCATCCTTAGCTAAGTTATATCGAGTCGTGCTATTTACTTTTGGTTGCGAGATGGAAGTCACCCTGACAAGAATTTCCACTGACAATCGCCATTGGAGGATACTATTGTGAGCAAAAAACTATTAAGTGCGCTTTTCGGGGCTAGTCTCGCAGCGTTAGCGCTGTCGCCAACCGCATTTGCTGCAGATCAAAAATTGTCTGATTTCCACGCTGAGTCGGGTGGTTGTGAAAGCTGTCATAAAGATGGTACACCTTCTGCGGATGGTGCCTTTGAATTTGAACAGTGTCAAAGCTGTCACGGTTCTCTTGCTGAGATGGACGCTGTTCATAAACCACATGACGGCAATTTAGTCTGTGCAGATTGTCATGCGGTGCATGATATGAATGTAGGTGAAAAACCTACCTGTGAAAGCTGCCATGATGATGGCCGTACACCTGCGACTATTCTGAAAAAATAATCAAAAAATGTTAGAAACGTTGGCGCAAGCCTTCAAGTCTAAACAAATAACGCCAGCAAATGCTGGCGTTATTTTTATCATTAAACTAAACGATTACTCGTCTTTTGGCTGACCTTGGATGATCTTCTTGCCAGAGAACATGGCTGAAATAATCCCAGGTTGACGTTTAACTTCGGTATAAACCACTGCGAATACATGCAGTAAAATCAGTAGCATAAGTAGATAAACCGCATAAACGTGAACTTCACCGGCAAGTCCCTTCAGCGGTTTAAGCGCATCCGCTTTCTCGGTATTCACCCCAGTGGCATCATAGGGTTTTAAGCTTGCTGGATCGACATTGGTATCGGCCAGATAGCTTTGTACTGCACTACCCAATGGCGGGTAGTAAATATCTGTTCCTGCGCGTAAAAGCCCAGTTACCATGATAGTAACTAACAGCAGCATAATGCCGAGGACAGCAAATTTGCCTTTAGGATTATGGCCTAAATACTGCGGATTTTTACCCGCGGCCAGTTCTGACTTATAGGTCATTAACTCATTTTTGCTATTGGCATTGGGAAACATATGGCTGAAACGCGCATATTTGTTACCGACAAAACCCCACACAAGGCGAATGATGAGGTTGATTGCAAACGCATATCCTATGCATACGTGTAAAGTTTTTAAGCCAATTTTGCCGGTTAACTCAGTGATGCCCAACTCAGTGCGATACATCATGATGCCACCCACTAATATGAGTGCGAGCACGAGAATGACATTTATCCAATGGAATAATCGAGTCGGTTTGTCCCACACAGGGTAGGATTTGACTTCAAGCGCGGTGGGTTTACTGCTGGACATGGAATTTCCTTATTTTTTGTGTTGATATGATCTTACGCTTTTATCTAAAAATTTCAGTAATTTTTTTCAGTTTCAATTAAGACTTCTGATTGATAGTGGATTCAACGAAAGTGTTAGAAGTTTTTGATTTGCGTACGGTAAATATTTTTCACGTAAGTCTTTTTAATCTGTTTTATCTAATGCTAATATCGTCACCACGATAGACTTGGAAGTCTATTGAACGGATGTTGAAGTTGTATTGAGAGGATCTTAGGTTCTCAAAGTGAATAATCGTTAATCAGACAGGGAGTGAGCAGGATGTTCAAAATATTACATTGGATTGTAGTGTCACGATCGCAAGTATTAATGGAACTGCTAGCAGGACGTTGGCCACAGGAGTTTCTCGTTAAGTTGACGCAAGTCAGCCCAGATGAGATGTGTGAACAAATCAAGGATAATCATGCCTCCATGGTAGTGATTGATTTAGCGACTGTTGATCTTCAAAAAGCCCATCAATTTCAGCGTTTACTTGCCCGTGAACAACCAAGTGTACGAGTCGTCTATTTACAATTCCCTAAACAAGTGGATGCGCGCTTTTTAATGCAAGCAGCCACAACCGCAGGGGTGTTTTATCTCGATGCGGGTTTAACTGAGATTAGCCTAGGATTCTCGAATATTTTACGAGGACATAGGGTGATCCCAATTCAACTCGTCAATGGGGTGAACGATGACTTTGGTTTGTTCGAGGATACTGAACCGCTGACGATTCGTGAGCGAGAAGTATTACAAGCACTCTTAACGGGTAGTACTAACTTAGATATTGCCAATCAGTTGTTTGTCAGTGAAAGCACGATAAAAACCCATTTGTACCGAGTATTCCGTAAGATAGGTGTGTCGAGCCGTGGTCAAGCGATCGCGTGGGCGCAGACCTATTTGCACGATGTGGTGGTTTAAGTCTGTATAAGCACTGATATAAGACACTGATTTAGCAAGGGAATACTGATCTAGACATAGATGTGTGCGTTTAGAGATTAGTACCTAAGTTAAGTGTTATCTCAGAAATGATAAAAGGGGCTTTTGCCCCTTTTGTTTTTCTTAAAACCTGTCTAATCAAAACGTTAAATTAACGTCCTAACCAAGCCGCGAGTTTAGTCTTGTCGCTAATCGCTAGGGCGACAGTGTCCTTCGGCGCGGCAGTTATCATCAATTCACCCGTCATCAATTCATCCCGTCTAAACCAATGTAGATTCAAGGATTCACCCAGCGGATATTGCTGCAGCTGCGACTCAAATTGCGCGCTGACTTGCAAGTTATCGGCGGCGATTAAGATATCCCCCGCACTTAACCCCGCAAGGTGGGCAGGGCTGCCTTGGGTAACTGTCACCACTTTCAATCCCATCGGCGCCACTTGAGTTTTCGCGCCAAAGGCAATGTCATAACCTTTAGCTTGCCCGCCGCCCACATCCTGCGGACCTTGGCTGGCTCGAAGGTTAAACTCGACGCCAAATTCGGCGAGTAGCGCAGCCAGTGGAATATCATCGGTGTTATCTAAGTAGGCAAACAAATCGTGGCAATCACGGTCAAGGAGTCGCTCGACAATCGCTTGGTGACAGCCGTCAGTCGTGCCTTTGTCTTGCAGAGCATATTCCTGCCATAAAATCTGCATAACATGGTCGAGATTGTATTTGCCTTGGGTTTCACTGCGCAGGGTTAAATCTAAGTACAGCGCAAACAGCGCGCCTTTGGTGTAATAACTGATGATGGCGTTTTGCGCGTTTTCATCCTGCTTATAGAACTTAGTCCAGGCATTAAAGCTTGAATCTTTAACACTTTGTTTAAAGCGTCCTTGGCTGCGATAGACGCGAGTGAAGGTTTCACTCAGCATATCTAAATAGCTGTGTTCATCTACCAGTCCGGCGCGATAGGTAAGGAAGTCATCATAATAAGAGGTGATACCTTCATAGGCCCATAGCTGCGGCGTATAGGTTTCAGCCTCAAGTTTATAGGGTAAAAAGCACTCCGGCTTAATCCGCTTCACGTTCCAGCTGTGGAAATACTCGTGGCTGCACAGGGATAAATAAGTGCGATAGTCGTTATTAATTGGCGCATTGAGCGATAGCGGTAAGTCCTTGCGAGAACACATCAATGCGGTAGAAGCTCTGTGCTCTAACCCGCCAAAGCCATTGTCTAATACTGTGGTCATAAACAAATAACGTTTAAACGGCGCAGGCGTGCCGAAGAGATTGATTTGATACTCACAAATGGCTTTCAAGTCTTGGCAGAGCCTTGGCATGCAAGCGCGGTGGCGGCCATTGAGTACGATATCGTGTTGGACGCCGCAGGCATCGAAACTGGCTAAGGTAAATAAGCCCATTTCCACTGGATGATCGATAAGCTCGTCATAGCTTGTGGCACTAAATTGGCCGAAGGCAAAGTCGTCACCACTGATGCGGGTCATGCTGGTAGCGACGCGCCAATCACTTAATGTGGGCTCAGAGGGCGGTAACATAGTGACAGTGTGGGTTTGTTGTTCAAAACCGTGGGCGGATAAAAACACGCTACTGCCGTTAAAGAAGCCGTGGGTTGTGTCCAAATGCGCAGTGCGCACCGACAGATCCCAAGCATACACTTGATAAGTCAAAATGATTTCGCTGCTATTATTGTCAACCGACCAAGTTTGCTTATCTAGCTGTATGAGCTTGAGTGTTTGGCCATTAGCATCTTGTGCCTTGAGTTCAATGATATTTTTAGCAAAGTCGCGCACCATATAACTGCCAGGTAGCCAAGCGGGGAGGCTAAAGACCTGCACTGGCTTGGGCTGGGATAATGTCATAGTGACTGCGAATAAATGGGCTTTCGGATCGACGGGGATTATCTGGTAATGGATCATATTTATCCTGCAAAACCTGAGTGTTTTAATGGTGGCCATGCTGCCAAAAATGCCTGCAACTGGCAAATGAAAAGCAAAATATCTACAGACACAAAGTATTGAATTACTAGTATACTATGCCAACTAACCCAAGGAGGACGCCCCATGGCCGAAGAAACGATTTTCAGCAAAATTATTCGTCGCGAAATTCCCGCGGATATTCTGTATCAAGATGAACTTGTGACTGCCTTTAGAGACATTTCCCCTAAGGCGCCAACGCATATTTTGATTGTGCCGAATCACTTGATCCCAACGGCGAACGACATGAAAGCCTCTGATGAGCCGGTACTTGGCCGTATGATGACGGTTGCGGCTAAATTGGCGGCGGAAGCGGGTATCGCTAAAGATGGCTACCGACTGATCATGAACTGCAATCAACACGGTGGACAAGAAGTCTATCACATTCATTTCCACCTTGTGGGCGGGGAGCCTCTGGGGCCCATGTTGAGCCAAGGAAAATGAAGGTCAATTCGGATTTTTTCCCGTTGACCCAAATGGCTCAGCGGTTTGTGGATCAATTAGCTCAGTGTCGTCGCCTCGGTTTAACGGTACTGGAGGCGAGTGAGCATCATGTGTTGATTGAGTTACCCTACAGCACTGAATTAATTGGGTATCCCGATACCGGTGTTATCCATGGTGGGGTGATCACTACTTTAATGGATACCGCGTGTGGTAGTGCAGTCGTGAGCGCAATTTTCCATAAATTCAAACTATTAGAAATATCACCTACGCTCGATTTGCGGGTGGACTACATGAAGCCGGCTCAGCCCCATAAGCCTGTATTTGGTTTTGCAGAATGCTATAAGTTGTCTTCTAATATTGCTTTTACCCGTGCAATTGCTTACCAAGACAGTATTGACGATCCCATCGCCCATGCCGTCGGCTCTTTTATGCGGATAAGCCCTGAAATGGTCGGTGATGCCTTTAGGCAAGCGTTAATGGGTGACGCCGTGCCTGCGATAGGAGAGTGTGATGAGCGCAAATAATTCGATACTAGATGCCGCCAGTAAAACTCAAAACGCACAGGTTAAAGCGCCTATTGATGTGCAAGGCATAGTTAAACGCGCCACTGAACTTAATGATTTTGGCCATTTACTTGAGCACGTTCCCTATGCCAAATTTATTGGCATGAAGGTGGAGCGTTTTGGTGATGAACTGATTTTTAAATTGCCCGCTAAAGACGACAATATCGGTAATCCTGTGTTGCCAGCGATTCATGGCGGCGTCATTGCAGGTTTTATGGAGATGTCGGCGATAGTGCAGTTAATGGTCTTTATGCAAACAGCCAAAGTACCTAAAGTGGTTGATTTTTCAATCGACTATTTACGTGCAGGACTGCATAAAGATAGCTTTGCTGAATGTCGTATTACCCGTCAGGGGCGACGAGTGGCCAACGTGAATATCGATTGTTGGCAAACCAATCGTAAGCAGCTCATCGCTACGGCACGGGCGCACTTTCTGATTGATTAACTCGTTTTATTGAGATGTTCGAGTGATGATTAAGTCTGTCTTGTTAAGCATAAGTTCAGCACAGTTCGATTAGCTTGTCGTTTAATGGGAAATGGTGCGCGCTGGCCGCGCATTTTGTCGCGTGACTGGGAGAAAGAGATGAAACAAATTTATACAGGACTATTATTGGCCGCGGTGCTGACCTTAGGCGCTTGTGCCTCACATACCGCAGGTATTTCAGTGAGTTCGCTTGGTGAAACCCGTGTCGATAATACCAGTTTTGCCCGAGATATTGGAGTTGAAAGTGTGGATGCACGCCGAGTTGGCGATTTAGTGCAGGGCTCAGCGCTGATTGTTAGCAAATCATCAACTGACATGCGTGTGCAGTATAAATTCACTTGGTACGATGCCAGCGGCTACACCATAGAAGATGAAGCGACGAGCTGGAAATCGGTCAAGCTGCATGGCAAGCAACAATTGCAAGTCGCCGCCGTGGCGCCCAATGCCCAAGCGGTTAAATTTGATGTGTACGTGCGCGAAACCTTTTCGAATTAAGCGGTGAGCTCGCCCAGAGAATGCCAGCTATGCTGGCATTTTTCATTTTATGAGGTAAATGTGTCATCCCATCCTATTACTCATGTATACTAGGCGTCGCCAAGGGGTGTTTGCAGCGAATGAATTTACGTTAATTACTGCAAACTGAGATGTCAGTTGACGAACCCTTAGAACCTGATCCGGCTAATACCGGCGTAGGAATGGGCCAATCAACAGCACACTTCTGAATCGCTTATTCGTTGCCGGATCTCAAACTATGTATTTGAGGTCCTATGTTAAACAGTAAAACGCTAAACAGTAACACGTCAAAACGCCATTCCCCGTTTTCAACCATCACACCCAGCTTGTTTTTAACCCGAGCGCCGCTGGCGTTAGCCATTGCTACCGCGCTGAGCACTTCTGCATTTGCACAAACCGACGCTATCGATAAACCCGATCCCAGCACTGAGATGGAAGTCATGGTAGTGACGGCGGATTTTCGCAGTTCAAGCTTAGAAAAAATGCCCTCCAGCATTACCGTTATCGACAGTCAAAAAATTCAAGATGAAAGCGCGCAGCACTTTGAAGATCTGCTTAATTCTATTGCCAATTTTAACTGGTCGGGTGGAAGTTCGCGGCCGAAATATTTTCAAATTCGCGGCGTAGGTGAGCAAGAGCAATACCAAGGCGCGCCTAATTCTTCTGTGGGTTACATCATAGATGATATCGATTTATCCGGTATTGGCATGGTGTCGAGCATGTACGATCTACAACAGGTCGAAGTGTTACGCGGACCACAGGGCACACGTTATGGCGCGAATGCTTTAGCGGGACTGATTTATCTGAAAAGTAACGACCCCACCGATGTGTTTGAACATGGCGCAGAAGTCTCGTTAGGTGATGATGATTTACGTACGTTTAGCGGTTTCAGTTCTGGCCCATTAACGGATTCTGGCAAGCTGCTTTATCGCGTGTCACTGCAGCAACATCAACAGAATGGTTACCACGACAACCTCTATTTAGGTCGTGACGATACCAATGGCCGCGATGAGTTCAGCGGCCGCGCTAAGCTGCGCTGGTATGCGACTGACGATTTGCAGTTTGATTTAACTGTGCTGCACGCCGATTTTGATAATGGCTACGATGTGTGGAGTTTAACCAATTCTCCGACCCAGACGACATCGGATCAACCGGGTGTCGATAGCCAGCGCACCACAGGCGCAGGCTTTAAAGCGACCTATTCTGGCGCCGAAACCTTTGAGCTAACCTCGTTAACGTCCTTTGCTAATACCGATCACCATTACAGTTACGATGGCGATTGGTCGAACCCAGAGTATTGGGCTTCTAAGCAATGCAGTGATGACGATGGCAATCTGGCACCGTGCCAATATGATTATTTTTGGGATAAAACGGGCCAACGTAAAACCGTGTCGCAAGAGTTTCGCTTAAGTTCTACCGAGCAGGGCCGAATCTTTGCGGATAGCACAGATTGGTTGCTTGGTGTGTACGGCATGAATCTGAAAGAAGATAACCAATTGTATTCTGAGTACAATACTTTGCCGGATGAAGTCTTAGACTCTGAGTATGAAGCGACGAACTATGCCTTTTTTGGTCAGCTCGATACGGATCTGGGCTCAGATTATGCCTTATCTGTGGGCCTACGTTTAGAGCGCCGTAACAGCCATTACTCAGATACGAATAACGATAATTTCGACCCGAGTGAAACCATGTGGGGCGGTCATATTGCAGTGAGTAAAGTGCTGAATGACTCGCACAACGCTTATGTTCGTGTTGCACGCGGTTACAAGGCTGGCGGTTTCAACATGACTTTACCTGTCGAATTGAACGATAAAAAAGAGTTTAGTACTGAGACGCTTTATAACTATGAAATCGGCCTTAAATCCCATTGGTTAGCGGGGCTTATCGATACTAATTTGGCGCTGTTCTATATGGACAGGCAAGATCAACAGGTGGCGGCATCCCAGCAAGACCCTGATAAACCGCAGCGTTTTATCTTGTTCACCGAAAACGCTGGTAGTTCTAATAACTATGGTGCTGAGTTAGATGCGACCTGGTATGCCACGGATAATCTACAAATTTACTCAAGCTTAGGTTGGTTAGAAACAGCCTACGGTGATTACCAGTATCAGGATAAATACG
Source organism: Shewanella baltica (assembly GCF_900456975.1). Taxonomy (NCBI): domain Bacteria; kingdom Pseudomonadati; phylum Pseudomonadota; class Gammaproteobacteria; order Alteromonadales; family Shewanellaceae; genus Shewanella; species Shewanella baltica. The sequence continues at coordinate 2,616,418 of NZ_UGYM01000002.1, read as the reverse complement.
GCACTGAGGTCGATTTAACTGGCCGCGATCTGGCTCATTCACCACACTTAACCTACAGCCTTGGCGGGACTTATCGTACCAATTCGGGCTGGTTTATTAACCTAAACCTGAGCGGTAAGAGTGAGTTTTACTACTCCGACAGCAATGAATCCCGCTCTGAGCCTTACACTATCGTCAATGCCCGTGTGGGTTATGAGGCGAGTGCATGGTCAGCCTATTTATGGGGCCGTAATTTGTTCAATGAAGAATACGGTGTGCGCGGCTTCTACTTCGGTAACGAGCCTGATAATGGCTGGGCTGAAAAGCAATATATTCGTTACGGCGATCCGCGTCAGATTGGCGTAACCTTTAACGTTAAGTTTATGTAAAAGCTGATGTAATGGCACATATCACTATGAGCCTATTGGGTTAACTCATGACTAAGCTGCAGTCCAGTGTAAGGGCTACAGCTTCTCTCAAATTTAAGGAATTAAAATGAAACTGACCGCAGAAATTAGCATGTATCCCTTCAATGAGAACTACCTCGATCCGATTAAGTGGTTCATTGGCCGGGTGGATAGCTATCCTCATATCGAGCGCGTGACCAATGCGATGGCAACACAAGTGTGCGGCGATTATTTAGATGTGATGACTATGCTGGCGACCGAGATGCAAGCCGCCCATGAGAAGTGGGGCAAGGCAGTATTTGTGTGTAAGTTTATCGGTGGTGAGCTTAATTTAGCCCACAGCGAATAACGCTTTACCGTCACATACGCGATAAATAGGCAGTGAGAACAACACAATGACAGATTTATGGTTAACCTTGGTCGAGAGTATGAATGCGGCCTTTGGTGAAGTCCATGTGATGACCGCATGGGAAGCCTTGGCGGTACTGCTAGCCATGGCATATCTACTGCTGGCGATGAAGGCGAGCGTCTGGTGCTGGGCGGCGGCCTTTGCCAGTACCGCCATTTACACTGTGTTGTTTTGGAAGGTGTCGTTACTGATGGAGTCAGTGCTGAATATCTATTATATGGTGATGGCGCTCTATGGATATTGGCTCTGGACCCAAGGCGGAGATAAACATCAAGGGGTAAAAGTGACCACTTGGCCGTTGAAAACCCACTTGAAACTGATCGCGGTGACGGGCGTTATTTCGCTATTAGTCGGTCACGGCATGGCAACGTATACCCAAGCCGCGTTCCCGTATTTAGATGCGGCCACGACCTGTTTTGCTGTGATGACGACCTATTTAGTGGCTAAGAAAGTACTTGAGAATTGGCTCTACTGGGTCGTCATCGACATAGTGTCTATATACCTCTATCTCAGCAAAGGCTTGATGCTGACCTCGTTATTATTCGTACTCTATGTGGGGCTTGCTGTAGTAGGGTATTTCCTGTGGCGCACTGCATTAGCCGACGCCCGTGAGGCCAATGCGTTGAAGTTACTCAGTTAATGCCCGATGTAATCGCAGCCATGCAATACACAGCAGGCGAATCATTCAACGCACTCTTGCCCATACTCAAACGAGCTGGGCTGGAGCAAGTGTTAAGTATTTGCGAGCTTTCGGGCGGCTTGAGTAATCATAATTATAAGATCACTACGCCCACAGGTCGTTATGTGCTGCGGGTCAATGCCGATGCGGCGGACAGTTTTTGCACCCGCCAGCAGGAGCGTTTTTACTGGCAACAACTCGCCCAAGCTAAACTTGCCCCAGCACTGCTGTGGGTGAGTGAAGATGAGCGCTACTACCTCAGTGATTTTATTGAGAGTGACCTTATTGAGAGTTATTTTATCGAGAGTGACCTTATCGAAAGTGCTGTAGCGAGCGTTGCAGAGTGTGCGGCAATTGAACACAATGTGATTGATAGCGAACGCTTTCAACGTAAACGCTTTATCCATTGGTCTGCCTTAGAGCGCCAAACCAGTGCCGCTGATTTTATGCTGGCGCAAGTGTCTTTGGGCATTTTACATCACGGCGATTCACAACAAGCTTATTTAAATCCTGAACCGCCAATAGAGCAAGATAAGCATCCCAACTCAGCTGCGCATTTACTGCTTGAATTATTGCTACAATTGCGGGAACTGCCCACAGGTTCTTATGCCATTAGTGTCACAGAGCAATGGCAGGAATATCACCAGCAGATGCTTGCCTATCAGGCATCTCTTGCGCTCACGCACGATTGGAGTGAGCGAGTGGCTAAGCTGCTTGGTATTCAAATCGACATCAAACATTGGTGTAATGACTTAGCGGCTTGTTTAATTAAACCGCAGTTTTGCCATCGCGATCTTAATCCCCACAATCTTTTACTCAAAAACAACCGTTTGTATTGTATCGATTTTGAGTATGCAACAGCGTCGCATCCCCTGTGTGAGTTAGCCGTAGTGTTAGCGACCCATGCGTTAACGCCAATCCAGCAAAACGAGTTAGTGACACAGTATCTGAGTCAACATCCCTATGTCACGGCCCACGCCGTAGCGGCCGTGCCTGCCGCCATTGACATGTACTGGGTATTTGCTTGCTACTGGGCATTATTGATGGCAGCGCAAACGGAGGCCAGTCGTAGCGCCGACTATCTCGCATGGTTTGATTGTTTTTGGCCGCTCATCACCCAAGAATCATAGCGATTAGCTGCACGATTGGCGATTTAAAGCAGGCAAAGTATTAACATATTAAAAACCTTTATTAGACAAACTTGTTTGATATAAGAGGCAACTTTATATAGGCTCAAGCGTCATATTAGCAACAGTTCTAGGATGGATGATTCAGAATGAAAAAAGGCGTGATGCTACTTGTGTGTCTCTTAGGCTTAAGCGCCTGTTCCACTAAATTCAGTTACCATTTTCTCGATTGGGCTATCGGTTGGGAGCAAGAGGACTACGTTACCTTAGATAAACCACAGCAAAAGGCATTTGACGCCCTCATTGAAAAATTTGTCCTGTGGCATCAATCTAAAGAATTGTCCCACTATGTGGTGCAATTAACCGAAGTCGAAAGCCTCATCAAAACCAATACCTTAACACCAGTATTATGGGCCGAGCATGTGGAGATTGCTAAGCGGCATTGGTTTCGTTTGTTTGAGTTTGCCTTGCCAGAATTACTGCCCATCATCATGTCCTTGTCAGATGAACAGGTGAAGCAAATCCTCGCCAAATTACGGCAAGATGAGCAGGAGCTCGTCAAAGAGTTTGCCGGCAAAACTCCAACGCAGTTACAAAAAGAGGCCGACGAAAACCTTCAAGAGCAATTTGATGACTGGCTTGGCAGTGTGAGTGCAGAACAAAAAGTGCTTATTCATCAGTATAATCAACAGCGTTTATCCACCTTAGATATGTGGCTCGAATACCGCCACGAATGGTTACGTCAGTTTGAAGTTGCTCTTGGGCAGCGGGCAGATAAAGCGCTATTAACCGAGCGTTTGACCCTGTTGATGACGCAGCCCGATGAGCTTAAGTCTGAGCAACATAAAGTGTTTTTGCGTAAAAATACTGAGGCATTTGGGACCTTACTGCTGGCGATGAACACGAGTTTGTCGGAGAAGCAGTCGAAACATTTTTATAAAAAGTTGGGTGGACTCATTCAAGATCTCACCGAGCTTAATCAAGAAGCCATTGAAAAAGAGGCGAGTACAAAAAAAGCCTAGGCCATGAAAGATTTATTGGCTTGCTAGGGTCTATTCCTGCAAGCCAATAAATTAGTCAAAGAGAGACACTATGCCACTTGCATCCCTTTACCAAAAATTGCTCAATATGAGTCGCTATTTCGATGGCGTAGCGCCATTAGCCCTCAGGATTTACCTTGCGCCCGTGTTGATGCAAGCGGGTTATAACAAGCTCGCCCACTTTGACGATACGGTTGCTTGGTTTGCCAATCCCGATTGGGGTTTAGGCCTGCCAATGCCGGCGGTAATGGCAGGATTGGCGGCGGGAACCGAGTTCTTTGGCGCTATCTTATTAATGCTTGGGCTTGCGACGCGGCTGATATCTATCCCTTTGATGGTCACTATGTTGGTCGCCGCATTTACAGTGCATTGGCCAAATGGCTGGTTAGCGATTGCCGATGGCAGTTCTTGGCTTGCCAACGACAGAGTGCTTGAGGCTGGGGATAAACTGGCGAAAGCCAAAGAAATATTGCAGGAGCACGGTAATTACGACTGGCTGACCAGCTCAGGTAACTTAGCTGTGCTTAATAATGGGATAGAGTTTGCGGCAACTTATTTCATTATGTTGTTGGCACTCTTTACCTTAGGCGGCGGTCGTTACACTAGCCTAGATTATTTTATCGCTAAGCGCTGCGGGGTTAAGTAAGCCTTTTATAAAGTACCCTCGATTTTCAAGAGCAATCAAAGCGTTAAATCCCACCCATGCGGTGGGATTTTTTTATGCCTCTTTGCCTGCAATTTGCTATGCTTGAACGCAATTTATATCGAACTAGGATAAGAACTTGGACGCTATTGAACTTTTGCTCACCCGTCAATCGACCCCGCGATTAATCGCTCCCGCTCCCGATGCGAGTCAATTAAAAATCATCTTAGATGCCGCCATTCGTGTGCCAGATCATGGTGCCTTAGCCCCATGGGAATTTATTATTGCCACTGACCAAGGGTTAAACACCTTAGCCGATATCTTTGTTGAGGCGGCTAAAGCGAGTGGCGCCGATGAGGATTTCGTTAATAAAGCTAAGGGCATGCCAATGCGTGCGCCTATGGTGATTACCGTGGTGGCGAAAACGCAGCAACATCCTAAAGTACCAGTACTTGAACAACTAATTGCAGCGGGCTGCGCAACGATGGCGATGCAACAGGCTGCTTTTGCCTTAGGTATAGGTGCTGTATGGCGAACGGGTGATTTTGCTTTCGATGCCAATGTGAATGCCGCCTTAGGCCTTGAGCCACACGATCAAATCGTCGGCTTTTTGTATGTCGGTACGCCAGCGGTTGTGGCACCCCAAAAACCGCAAAAGGACGGCAGCCAATACGTCCGTTATTTATGAAAAATAGTTTATAAAAAATAGTTTATAAAAAAGTTTAAAAACATTTTTTATAAAATTGTCTATTTCTAGTGGAGAAATCCTATGCAAGTTGCGCGTACTCCGAGATTAATCCTGCGGCAGTTAACCCCAGCCGATGCTTCATTTATGTTAGTGTTGCTCAATAGCCAAGGCTTTATTGAGAATATAGGGGACAGGGGAGTACGCACGCTTGTGCAGGCCAAGGATTATATCCTCAATGGACCAATGAAAAGTTATGCCGAATGTGGTTTTGGCTTTTATGCCGTGGTGCTTGCGGAGAACGGATTCACCATAGGAATTTGCGGTTTAATCAAACGGCCGACGCTTGATAATGTCGACATAGGCTATGCATTTTTGCCGCAATATTGGGGTAAGGGTTACGCATTCGAAGCCGCGAAAGCCGCTTTTGATTTAGGCAAAAGTTTAGGTATCGAGCGTATTGTGGCGATTGTGAGCGCCCATAATGGCGCGTCAAAGGCATTGCTGAACAAACTGGGATTACAGTTTGAGCAGTGTGTGCAGCTTAGCCCAGAGGATGAGCCAGTCGAACTGTTTAGTTGAATTTAAGTTATTGTTTATATTGATTTTTATTTTATTGTAATTCGGCGTTCTTTACTCTAGAATTCTGCAAAATTTACTGTTGAGATATGGCAATCATATCTCGTATCGACGCCCCTCGAAAATCAGGCTCATTTAATCCCTCCTTGAGCCCTTGAGTACAGCAAAAGCGTAGCCCTTTTATTGGATGTAGCATAATGGTTTCGCAATTAAGTGAAGCAATGCTGGACGTGATCGCTGATGCCTTGGTAGACAAAGGCTATATCTTTTTACCTGACTTAGTTCCAAACAATATAAGCCAAGTGCTATTGGAAAAAATTCAATCAACGCAAGCACATGAGCTAAAAGCTGCGTCCATTGGTCGTGGCGCAGAGCAGCAATTAACCCCAGATATTCGCCGCGACAGAATACAATGGTTAGAAGAGCACAACGAGCCTGATGCCCAATATCTTGAACTGATGACGCAACTCAAAAATGGCTTAAATCGTCGTTTGTTTATGGGGTTATTCGACTATGAAAGTCACTATGCGGTATATCAGCCTGGGGCATTTTATAAAAAGCATGTCGATGCGCTAAAAGGCAGTCAAAATCGCATCTTAACCACAGTGTTTTTCTTAAATCCTGACTGGAAAGCGGCAGATTGTGGCGAGTTGATTATCTATGATGAAGCTGACATTGAGATTGAACGCATCGCACCTAAAATGGGCCATTTTGTGATTTTTCTCAGTGAGCGATTTCCCCATGAAGTGACTAAAACCTTAGCCCAGCGCAATAGTATTGCGGGTTGGTTTAGGGTCAGTAACAGTGTGCATGGCTTTTAACTTTAGCCTTTAACTATGGTGGCTAGCTTCAACGGATAGCAAACGCTTAAATACTGAACGCAGATTTAGGTGTTTGCTGTTATTGGCCCCGATTGCTTATCTCATTTCGCGGCATATTCTTTCGCAGCAGTATTTATTCCAACCTGTTTTAACTGTCTTCTACTCATTTTTTCAAATTTTTTTACACTCTTAAGCTTTAGGTAATCTAAGCCGCTGACAATGAGATAAATTTGTCCAATCATGCTGAAAATAGGGTATTTTTTTATTCTCGTTTAATGTTAGGCTAGATAAAAATGTGCGCAACAACACACTTTTCTATTATCTAACGGAGGCGAGACTGTGGGCTGTGAAGATAACTTAGGTTGTTTAACGGGTGAGCATATTGTGCTTGAGCCCTTATCTTTGTCCCATGTGGCGGCATTGAGTTTAGCTGTGACAGATGGTCAACTTTGGCGTTTATGGTTTACTAGCGTGCCAGAACCCGCCGAGGTGAAGTCCTATGTGACTAAAGCCCTCGAAGAAAAAGCGCGGGGTCAGAGTTTTCCCTTTGCAGTGCGGGATAGAGTGAGCGGTGAAATTGTCGGCTGCACGCGAATTTGCAACTGGGAGCCTGAAAATCGTCGCCTTGAGATTGGCTACACTTGGTATGCAAAACGTGCCCAGCGCACAGGGATTAATACCGAAGCTAAGTTATTGCTATTGACCTTTGCCTTTGAAACCTTAGATGCCATCGCTGTTGAGTTTCGAACTCACTGGCATAACCAAGCCTCCAGACAAGCGATTGCGAGACTGGGTGCTAAGCAAGATGGTGTGTTGCGTAATCACAAAATTCTTAAAGACGGCACAATTCGCGATACTGTGGTGTATTCCATTATTGATGCTGAGTGGCCAGCGGTGAAAAACAGTCTGCAATTTCGATTGCGACAACGACCGCCAACACTCTAACGATAAAAAGGAAAGGCCCATGGCAAGCATTATAACTCGAGCAGATGTGACTCATGCCCATGAGGTTGCAGTGTTATTCAATGAGTACCGACAGTTTTATGGGCGCAGGGATGATGTAGCGGCCGCGGAGCAGTTTATTCATGCAAGATTGTTAGATGAGTCATCGGTGATATTTATTGCCAAAGATAATCAAGGGCTTGGATTAGGCTTTGTGCAAATGTATCCCAGCTTTTCATCGTTACGTATGGCTCCAATGTTGATCCTCAATGATGTGTATGTGACTCAACATGCTCGATGTGTCGGTATTGGGCGAGCGCTAGTTCAGCAGGCCGCCAGTTATGCCAAAGCGCATAATATGAGTTATTTGATGTTAGAAACACAGCAAAAAAACCAGCGCGCGCAGGGCTTGTATGAAGGCTTAGGCTTTGTGCGTAACCAAGATTTTTATATCTACGAGCTTGAGATCCACCCAGGGCTTGAGTAGGTTTATTTATGGCGATTAAAAGGAAAAGTAACATGTTAACTCAGGTAAAAACGTTAGTATTAGGTGGTTTAGTATTGAGTGCCAGTACTGCAGTTTGGGCTGATGAAGCAGAAAAAGCGTTTAGTAAAGAAGCCATTGAATGTGCCGCTTACTATCAAATTAGCTCAGAAGCCATTGGGGCGATGAATGCACCGCAAATGCAGGCCGTGGGTGAGCGTTTAAAAAGCTCTAAAATTGAGTCTGAGAATCTAGCCAAGAAATACAGCTCTGAAGCTGAAGTGACTCAAGCAGTTGCCGCTGCTAAAGCGCGTCAAATCGAAAGCTTAGGGGGCTCAAGTAACTTAGGTGCGTTAATGGGTAAATATAAAGAAGAATGTAAAAACCTATTAGCCGATCCGCAAAAGCGTTTAGATTATTGGACTATGGCAACTATGTAGTCGCAGGTTTTAGTCAGCACAGGTTTTTAAGCATGTGATTTTAAGCATTGTGATTTTAAACATGTGAAGTAAGGGAGCCTAAGGGCTCCTTTTTGCGCTAAGAACTTAGCACTGGGTTGCGCGAGTTCATTTTATCAGGCTTGTGTGTTGGTTGCGGTCCGGTTGACTCAATGATTCTTAGCCAGCTAGGTTATTTTTGTTAAGCTGAAACTCAACCGGGGTTTTCAGGGTCTTATTGCCGAGGGTTGCTATTCTCGTTTTGTTTACGCATTGATTTTCAAACACCATCAAATATGAGCACTAACTAGGAGCAGTATGGTTTTAACATTAATGGCAGCGACTGTCTTGAGTGCTGGAGTCTGTGGATACCATTTAATCTATGGTAAACGTGTTCTATTGGCGCCGTTGTTAAAGGCAAATGTGTCCCAGCAGAGCAAGCAAATGTTGTGCTGTTTATTTCACTGCCAGTCAGTGTTTTTTGTGGCCTCAACTGCGGTACTTTTAGCCTGCGCACTTAAGGTGATCCCAGGCATGTATGCCTTTAGCTTATTGTTATTTCTTGGGATGAATTACGGGATCTTCGCGATTTGGCAGTTTTATATTGCCACTTTGAGCCCGCCAAATAGTGGCCAGATGATCATAGTGCAAGCCTTAATTTTCTTGTTGATCGGCACTTTGGCTATGCTGGGACCACTCTTGTCCGTCGCCTAAATCGCTGATCGCTTTTGGATAGTCTTAGTGCTTGGATAATCGCCGCGCTTAGATAAATCATCACTCCTGGAGAGTTATGGCGCTTAAAGCGTGAACAGTTTGAAGAAAAGCGAATTATTGGCTCGACTTAATCCCGTATTGGGCGGCGAGTTCGGCCAGTTTGCCATTGTCGATGAGCAGCTGAACCCAGTGTGAAAGCTTTTTAGCATCAAGTGATGATCTGAGGCTAAGTAAGATGCCGTTATCGTACTCTTGGTCCCATTTATCTGAGATTAAAAGTAAATGCCTGTCTTGTGGATTCACCTTTAAATAATACTGCAAATAGGAATGAGTGACGGGCGCTATGTCTGCCCGTTCGCGCAGAATACTTTCGATAGAGGCCCTGTTGTTACTGACGAACAAGGGGCGAAATTGCTTTGCCAACTTGTCAGCATCGGTTTCAAAGTGGGCAAACTGATAGTGATAGCCCTTAACGAATGCGACTGACTTATTGGTTAAGTTTTTGAAATAATTTTGATTATGGGCTTTGGCCTTAAGCGCAATAAACACTTCCCCATCTATCATGTGTAGTGGAATAAACTGATCCGCTATTTTCTGCCATCCCCAAGCGGGATTTTCAAATATCATCATGTCGAAGCGACCTAAGGCATAGGCTTTATATCTGTGTTCAACACTGGTGACGGTAAATTCAAAAAACACTTCTTGTTGTATTTGATTCAATGCATTAATGATATCGAGGGTGAGGCCTGTGTAGCGGCCGTCCTGTTGTAGATTTACATAGGGAGAAAATTGATAACCACCGACATGAATGGTCGGTATTGTGTTGGGCGCTGTTGTATTGGGTACTATTGTATTAGTTGCTGTGGGCGACTGATTATTATCTTGGGCGATTGCGGCCGAAAATACGCTAATCCCTAAAATGAAACTAAAGAGTAGACGATACAACTGTCTTATTACCATGGTCACCCCTAATCATGCCAAAGGTTAATGATTTTTTACAAGTATACACAATTTAATTTACTCAACGCTGTCGATATTGTGCGAATTTTGAATAGGTCATAGTAAGCTAGCGCAAACAGGATGAGGGAGAACTCACATTGAGCCAGATAAAATCTCAAGTGTGTGGCTGGGTTGAACAGGGACATATTACGCAAGAGCAAGCGAATACGCTTTATCGGCAGGTCACAGTGTTGCCAGATGCGTCGAGCTGGCGTGGCTTAATCGCTAACTTATTACTCTGGTTTGGCGCCTTGAGCTTTGCCTCTGGGGTGATTTTTTTCTTTGCCTACAATTGGCAATCCCTCGGGCGTTTTGCCAAATTTGGTCTGATTGAAGTGGCGATAGTGCTCGCCATCGCCGCATTTGTTTGGCTCTATTATCGTGCCAATTCCCTTTCTACTGCAGTCCATTCCCTTCCTCACAGTCATAGTAACCACATTAACCAAAGCAACGACAGTAGATTTGGTGGGACGACAGCCAATGGTGTGTTATTAGCCGCGAGCGTATTGGTGGGCGGCTTATTAGCACTGGTTGGGCAAACCTATCAAACGGGCGCCGATCCTTGGCAGTTATTCGCCCTGTGGGCGTTAGTGATTTTGCCTTTCGCTTGGGTGGCGGGATTCGATGGTTTATGGCTGCTGCTGGTGGGACTTATTAACCTAAGCATAGGGATATTTTTAGATTCCTTTTCCCATTTATGGGGAGCCTTCTTGGATGAACAAGGCCAACTGCTGATCTTTATCTGTTTGAATTTAGCTATCTATTACGCTTTTGTCTTGTTAGACCGCAACGTCGCGGGGCGCTGGCATGCGCCAATCCTCGAATATGCGTGTTCACTGTTTGCGATGGGCTGTTTTACTTGGTTAATCACTTGGCTGATTTTCGATGATCTCCTTAAAGGTGATGGCTTTAGTACTTGGATAGTTTGTGGTTATCTTGCCCATCTAGTGTTGGGATTCGTTATTTTTCGCTATCGCTTACCGCGCATTTATCCCTTGGCCTTGGGCGGTTTTAGCTTGATTGCCGTGGTCGCTGCTTTACTGATTCGGCTGATGTTTGAGGACAATGATCCCATAGGTGGTTTTTTGTTTATTGGGCTTTACATCATTTTGGCGAGCACAGGCTTGAGTATTTGGTTAAAGGAACTGAGTCGCAAGCTAAAATCACTGTCACAGTCTATGTCAGAATTAGAACCTGAACCTATGTCTGAATTAGAGCCTGATCCCGCAGCGAGAGCGACCCAAGGGAAATTGGGAGACATTCATGAGCAACAATAATGGCTTACCGGATGGCGACATGGTGACCAATCCTTTAACGGGTTCAGTAGCGACTGCTTTAAAGTCTCCTTCAAAAGAGGATGCCGCTTCAATTGATGCATCGGGTGAATCCAGTCTGATAACCCTGTGGCAATCCTTGTATGCCGAGGGCAAAGTCAATACGCCCCAAATGCCAGAAAACCAGGATATTCCTTGGTATATTGCCGCTATGCAGGCCTTCGCTGCTTGGATAGCCGCTTTGTTTCTATTGGGTTTTATGATGGCGGCATTTGGTGCTATTTTTGAGCGGGTAGGTGAGGGCGTCGCCTTATTTATCGGCTTAACCTATTTAGCCGTGGGCATTGGGCTGTACTTTTTGCCGCGGCAACAGATCTTCATTGAGCAATTTGCTTTTGCCGCCTGTTTGAGTGGTTTAATCAGTGTGGCTTGGGGATTCTATGATTTAATCGACAATGATTTTAGCCTCAACTGGTATCTGTGTATGGCGGGTATTCTCTTGCTGTTGTGGGGCTTAATTGCCCATGGATTAGCCCAGTTTGTGTTCGCGTTTGGCTTAAGTTGGTGCGTGATTGGCCTCATGGCTAAATTCGAATGGCTCAATGTCTGCCCAAGTCTGTTTGCCTTAATCATTAGCCTAGTGTTGTTCAATATCAATCGGTTCGGGCGTCATTACCGCCGAGCGTGCATGCTTATCTACGGCTTTGCACTGGCGTTAGTTACATTGCAACTGATGCATGCCTTTAGCATGGACAGTATTTTTGAAGCCTTATTCAGTCCTTGGCAACAAAGTCTGTGGTTCACGCTAAGCCATCTGTCGATTATTTTTGTCATTTGCGGATTATTGTTGGTCACTGTATTTCGCAAACGCCAACAATCACTTAGCTCAATGGCGGCGATAGGCTGTTTTCTCGGTTTAATGGTTATTAGCGGTTTATCTTTACCCATGCAGGGATTATCGACGGCTATCCTATTGATCTTGCTTGGCCATTATTGCAATGAGCCTTGGCTAAAAGGCATGGGAATTATGTCGGCGCTGCTGTTTGTCAGTGGATATTATTATTCCTTAGAAACAACACTACTGCTGAAATCTGCTTATTTGATGGGTTTAGGCGCGCTGCTGCTGGTGGCAAGGATGCTGGTGTGGCGGTTATTTCCTGCCAATGAAAATGCCAAGGAGACTATGTGATGGGCAATGTGATGGGAAAATTGGCGGCTTCACATAAATGGGCGCTGGGCATAGTACTTTTTACGACTGTTGCGATTCTCGCTGGCGTGAATTGGCGCATTTTCAAATTCGAACAATTGCTTAATCACGGCCAAGTCGTGCGCTTTGCATTAGCGCCAGTCGATCCGCGCTCGTTAATGCAGGGGGATTACATGGCGCTGGAATATGCCATTGCCCGCGATGTGCGTAGCGCCTTAGCGCCGCAACAAATGCAGGGTCAGTTGTTACTGGCACTAGATGAGCAAAAAGTGGCGCGTTTTATGGATTTTTATACCGACCAAGCTCTCGGTAAAGATCAGCTGCGGGTGCAATTTCGTGTTCGTGGTAATCAAATCAAGCTCGCATCGAACAGCTTTTTCTTTGAAGAAGGGCAAGCCGATCATTTCAGTGCGGCTAAATACGGCGAGTTTAGGGTGAACGCCCAAGGTGAGTTACTGCTGGTCAGTTTACTCGATGAAAAACTTGAGCCCTTATAGCCCTGCGTCAGGGCTTTTATCCATTGGCTCTGCTTATATCTGTTAAGAGCGATTTATCCCCATCACATTGATTATTTCTGGCCGCATTGTTAATGGGCGGCCAGCATTCCCCGTACTGCTTTCTTCCTAGCTCTGATCGCTAAATCGCACCAATAATATCAACCTTAAGTTGCAACTTGGACGCAACTAATTTGTAACCTTGGTCGCCTATAGTATCGTCAGTGTTCGAGGTGACATCATCTTGAAGCATCTAAGCACATCAATTAAATCGCAATTCAATACAAAATATTAAAACAATACATTTAGGGGTCTCAATGTTTAACACTAAAACTGTGCTGGCGTTAGCCATCAGCAGCGTTTGTGGGCTTGCCCATGGCGCGGATAATTTGATCATTTCAGAATACGTCGAAGGCAGCAGCAACAATAAAGCTATCGAACTGTATAACCCAACTGCGGGCGTTATTGATTTAAGCCAATACCAATTGCGTTTCTATTTCAATGGCAGCACCAACGTCGGTACGACCATTGCGCTCACTGGCTCATTAGCCGCGGGTGCGACTTATGTGGTTGCCGATAACGACGCGTCTGCCGATATTCTTGCGGTGACCAATCAACAGAGTAGCGCCAGCTTCTTTAACGGCGACGATGCGATTGAACTGACTTATCAAAATCAAGTGATTGATAGTTTAGGTCAAGTTGGTGTCGATCCCGGTGCCGAGTGGGGCAGTGGTGATTTATCCACTCAAGATAATACCCTGCGTCGTAATCCTGATCAGCTGATTGCCGATCCCATCAGTGACGATGCTGTCAGCTTTAGCACTTGGTTAGGTTTTGCGAAGGATGATATTTCTGATCTCGGTAAATTCAGCGCGGGCACGCCAACCGATCCCGTCGACCCTCCACCGAGTTCTTTAGTGTGCGGCGAAGAAGCCACAGCAATTCATGCGCTTCAAGGCGCGGGCGCTGCCAGTCCTCTTAATGGTCAAACCTTAGTGGTTGAAGCGGTTGTCGTCAGTAATCAAGAAGCCGGTCTTAAGGGCATTTTTGTACAAATGGCTGATAACGAAGCCGATAGCGATCCACAAACCTCTGAAGGGGTGTTTGTGTATACTGGCACTGCGCCTACTGCGTATGTGGCGGGCGATCGTATCCGTTTAAAAGCCAAAGTCACTGAATATCAAGGCTTAACTGAACTAACGACTGTATCAGATCATAAGTTGTGTGCCACTGCACAAGCATTACCAACAGCGGCTGTGGTGACCTTACCGGTTAACAGCAGTGATGATTTTGAGCCATTTGAGGGCATGCGTGTTCGTTTCAGCCAAGATTTAGTGGTGAACGAAGTCTACAACCTCGGCCGTTATGGCGAGATTTCATTAGGCAGTCAGCGCCACTTTATCGGTACGCAAGTCGCGGCACCGGGCGCGGATGCGCTGGCAGTTAGCACTGCTAACCAACGTGACAGTATTTTATTGGATGATGGTTTAACGGCGCAGAATCCTGATCCTGTGCAATTCCCCGCTCCTGGTTTGAGCGCATCAAACACTGTGCGTGTAGGCGATAAAGCCACATCGCTTACGGGTGTGATGCACTATGGCTTTAATTTGTATCGCATTATGCCAATCGAGACGGTGAACTTTGTAGCGGAAAACCCACGTCCTGTCGCCCCCACATTGAATGATGGCGGTAATCTAAAAGTCGCTAGCTTTAACGTACTCAACTACTTCAACGGTGATGGTCAAGGTGCCGGTTTCCCAACTGCGCGTGGTGCCAATACGTTGAGCGAATTTGAGCGTCAAAAGGCGAAGATTATCAGCGCCATGATGGGCATTAGTGCCGACGTATTTGGTTTGATGGAAATCGAGAACGATGGCTTTGGTGCAAATTCGGCCATTGCTGATTTAGTCGCAGGTTTGAATGCCGCTGTGGGTGAAGCGCGTTACGCTTATATCGCGCCAACAGGCATGAGTGCAATTGGCTCCGATGCCATCACAGTTGGCTTGATTTATCGTAGCGATAAAGTCACGCCGCAGGGTGCTGCACGTATTCTATCCAGTGCCAATTCGCCATTGGATGATGACCAAAAGCCTTTGTTTGACGATAGCAAAAACCGTCCAATGCTAACGCAAGCCTTTAGCGTGAACGGCAGTGAAGAGGGCGTGGTTGTTGCGGTTAATCACCTTAAATCTAAGGGCAGTGAATGTGCGGGCGATCCTGATCTCAATGATGGTCAAGGCAACTGTAATATCACTCGTACCCGTGCGGCGACTGCTGCAGGTCAATGGATTAGCGAGCAATATCCAGATCAAGGTGTATTGTTGATTGGTGATTTGAACGCCTATGCGAAGGAAGATCCATTAACGGCCTTAGGTAATGCAGGCTTTAGTGAGCTGTTTGCCAAACTTGAAAAACCGAACCCTTATTCCTATGTATTCTCGGCTGAATCGGGTCAGTTGGATCATGCTTTAGCAAACGCTGCCTTGTTAGATAAAGTGGTGGATGTGACTGAGTGGCATATCAATACCGACGAACCACGTGTATTGGATTACAACGAAGAGTTTAAGACGCCTGCTCAAATCCAAGACTTATTCGCTACTGATGCGTATCGCTCATCGGATCACGATCCTGTGGTGATTTCACTCTTGCTCGAAGCGGAAAAAGTCGCGCCAGTGGCCAGTTTCACTCAAGTGGTGAATGGTGCTGCGGTGCAACTGACATCCACTTCAACCGACAGCGATGGACAAATCGTGTCTGCCGAGTGGAGCTTTGGTGATAACACAGTGGCAGTGGGTGAGGTAGTGACTCACAGTTACAGCCAAAGCGGCGAGTATCTGGTCACGCTAACTGTGACTGATAACGACGGCCTAACCCATAGCACGTCGCAAACTGTGTCTGTGGTTGTTGGAGAGGTTAAACAACCGCCTGTTGCGCAAATTCAGCGTATCAATCTATTGTTCGTCGATATGTTTATCTCGACTAGCTTTGATACCGATGGCGTGATCAAGCAACATAAGTGGACGTTCGACAATGGCACCCGCGCTAACGGTCAAGTGGTATTACGCCTTGCCCGCCGTGGACAACACACTGTTGAACTGACCGTTAAAGATAACGATAAGCTAACGGATACTACGACGCTGACGTATCGTTAAGTCAGTCTTTATATTCCGTTGATTTTAAGTGACGCCAAGCCCGCAGCCGCGGGCTTTTCTTTTTACCCAAAAGCAAGATAAAGTTGTCGTCAGTTGTTGTGACGCATCAATTTTCATTGTTTCCCCAGTGACTCACCACCTCTTTATTTAACAAGAAGTATCACTGAGGGCTCTAATAAAATATCCATGTTTTAGAAGATCACTGGTGGAACAATGCCAATTTTAACTAACCCTTTTGCTGTTTGTTTAGCTAAAAAGCTAATGCCCAAAGCAAGATAATTTTGTCGTCAGCTGTGCTGTATTCATTGTCATTGTTTCCCCTGTGACTCGCCATAAACTCGTCCCTGAGGGCTCGACGACGGCATCCATGCCGCCAACGGTCACAGTTGCAACAATGCCAATCTTAACTAACACTTCTGCTGTTCGTTTAGCTAAAAAGATATTGCCCCAAAGCTTGTTAGCACACGTTTGTTCGTTCTGGACTTTACGAAAGAGTTACCCTACAAAATCTCATCTATTAGCCCTCCACTTTAGTCCTTCTCTATGAACAGCTCAATCCTGGTTAGATATACAGTTATATCGTATTACGCTAGTTTTTGAGGGTTTTGAGAGCAACATCCGTGCGCGTTTTTCCGGATGGTGTATTTGTAAAAAAGCTGATAACTTCTTTACATACAGATAGTCAACTGTGCGCGTTTTTACTGGTCTAACTTGATAAACGCGCATGCGCACGAATAAAACGTTAGGCTACACACGCGAAGATTTAAGGAGAGACGATTGACTGTAGATGACTGGAAAAAGAAATACGAAGAGACTCGTCCACGATATATCCAATTATGTGAGAAGCTTGTCAACTTATTGAAAGAGCTTTTGTATGTAAATGGAATTCAGGCAACGTTGGAAAGTAGAGTTAAAGAGTTGTCGAGCTTCGAGGGGAAAATTGGACGAAAAGGCTATGAAGACCCGCTTTCCCAAATGACAGATATTGTTGGGATTAGAATTATAGTTCGAACATTGGACGAAGTTTCTAGGGTTGAAAGTATAATTAAAAGCGAATTATCTATAGATGACGCAAATTCAGTTAGTAAACTGAGCCAGTTAGATCCAGATAGGTTTGGATATTTATCGGAACATTACGTTGTAAAAGTATCTTCTCCAAGAGCTGAACTATTGGAATGGCGTTCAGTTTCGGAACTGCCATCAGAGATTCAGGTCAGGACGATTGTTCAACATGCTTGGGCGGCTGTCCAGCATTCACTTGATTACAAAACTGCCTGCGATATACCTCATGATCTGCGTCGAAGGCTCTTTAGGATAAGCGCTTTATTTGAGCTTGCAGACCAAGAACTTAACTCTGTATCGAGGGATGCAAATTCCTTGTTTGAAAGCTATCAAGAGCAGATTTCGCAAAACAGATCTGCACCTATTGAATTAAACTCTGAATCAATACGGGCTTATCTAACTTCATCGGAAGAGGTTGCTTATTGGGCGGATGTCATTAAATCATTTGGTCAAGACATATCGGCACCAGGCTTAATATCCCGCGACCTAGAAATGGCTCGCGAAGCTGGGATTACTGATATTGAGTCACTAGACTCATTGCTCTCAGGTTCGCGGGGCTGGGGCGAAGATTATCTCAAAGAATTTTATCTAAATTCATATGGATCTTTGCCGACGAAAGGAAGTACAGACTTAAACGGAGTGGTTACTTTATTATTAATAGGTAACTACTTAGATATATTTACCGATACCGAATTAAATGGCAGGTGGGGATTTGGAAAGCCAGAACGAGCTACTAGGCCAGCAAGAAAAATTAATCCAAGGTTTGAGAATGAAAAAGCCTAACAAATCAAGCAAGTGGGACGCCGTAAACGGCCCCTTCTTGAGGCGTTAGCCCATAGAAATTTTCATCCGAAAATGACGAGTTAGAGTTAATAACCTAACTCATTTTTGTCCAAAAGCGTGCTGCGTAACGCTTTTAAATCTACAGATTACGCCAATGCTAGAAAGGTGAGCCATGGTGATTAGCGAGACGACCGTCCGCCCCATGGACGGGGCGGTCGAGCATCCAAGGATGGACTGGCTGCGAGTCGACGAGCGAATGCCATGGCAAGCCTGTGCGAGTGGATACCCGTAAACGCTAAACTGCTAACAACTGAAATTACTGATCCCAAAACACTACTTTTCAACACATTTCTGTCCCAAAGTATGTTGCGTATGTCTTTTAAATCTACAGATTACGCGAATGCACGAAAGGTGAGCCATGATGATTGTCGAGACGACCGTCCCATGGACGGGGCGGTCGGAGCATCCAAAGGAAGGACTTGAACAACATCCTTCGCCGTCCATGGATCTCGTTTATAAGCTCAGAAACCCTAGGTTTCTATTCACAGTGTCGATGAGTGAATGACATGGCAAGCCTGTGCGAGTGGATATCCGTAAACGCTAAACTGCTAACAACTGAAATTACTGCTCCCCAAACACTACTTTCCAACACGTATCTGTTCCCAAAGCGTTATCAAGCTCTACGCTAAAACCACTCAAAACTGAGAATGAGATGCTGAAGGTTGAATTGGGCAAGAGATAACAGACAATAAAAAAGTGCTTTATTTTTCAATAAAGCACTCATTTTAAAGCGGCTTGAGCACTCGTTAACCTACTGATCACAGCACTGATTAAAGTAGCGCTCAAAGTACCGATCAAAGTACTATGTAGAGTGGCCAGCCAAGGAGGCCGACGAGACCTTCCTTGTGTTCGAACCTTTCTAAGCGTTCGGGTGAAGCGTCGCTGAGTAATAGTTCGCGGTAGCTTTTCGCAAAGTGCAGGGTACGCAGTAGGGCGGGGGCAAAGTTTTTGCCGAGATCTTTACTGATGGTCTCAGCGAGTTCTGCGGGCAATTCTGCTAATGCTTTCTGAGTTTCCAATTCAATATGCTCACGGGTAAACCATTCCTCTTTTAAGGTGATTTTGCCGATACGCTTTTTCAAATCCTGTCTGACTTTGGCGCCATCAAACAACAATCGATACAGTACCGCTTCGGCTAATACACTCTCTAGATTGAGAAAGTCGAGCGGATCATAGCTCGATTGGGCATAAAACTGTGCCAATAGCGCCGCAATCGACTGTTGGCGCTGATGCTCAAGCAGGGCATCTTGATAGGCTTCATAACCTAGCCACTCTTCTGCATCGGGTGGGCTGGACACTTGTTCGAGCAAGAACTTGTCGACATCGCCGTACAGTGACTTGCCGTTGACGAGTTTATGCTTGCTGACAGTGCTGAGCATGCTCCAGCCTTTTTGAAAGCATTTGACTACGCCATCGGCGGTGATCAACAGGCGTATCGCCTGCTGCGGGTTTTGGTTTGACAATTCCATCAAACCAAGGCTCACCACACCAATGACATCGTGCGCCGCTTGTTCGAGCAGGTGCATTTTGTACTTGTTGTAAAACTTATCGGCCAGTTTGAGGCTCATCAAAATGGCTTTGGATTTGATTTGTGACAGCTGTTCACCGCTCAGCGTTTCGTCTGCTTGGCCTTGGAGCAATACCTTGCTCAGGTAGGGTCCTTGATCTACATCACGCAGTACCAGTTGCATCAAATAATTCCTTAATCCAAAAAGCTAAACATATCATCGACTTCAGCGTATTCATCCGTCACTTGGTTTTTCTCTTTGGCTTGAATAACCAGCTCGTTGACAAACTTGCTGATGATCATTTCCCAACCTGAGCTTTCGTTACGCAGCAAACTCTTAATGGCTTTTTCCACATCGGGCGCGAGCTCGTGGATCAAGGCCATTAGGCTGCGTGGGTCGTCTATGCTGAGGCTGTGTGCATCTTCACTGGCGACGCGGCTGTCGTAGCCGATGGTTTCAGTGTCTTCTTCGTCATCATAGAGATCTGTGTAGCCGTCTTCATCTTCATGTTTTTCGCCTAACATCATTTCGATGAAGGGGATCGACAGATAGAAGAGGCCCGCTGGATCTTCGGCGATACATTCTAGAATCGCAGTTTGCTTTTCTTCGCTATCTTGGATGCGAATTAAATAGGTCAAAAAATCAAAGGTATGCTGAATAAGTTCTTCGGCATTGTTTTTGATTTTTTCTTCCCAGTACAAAGGTTGCTGACAGACGATGTCGCGAATTTGTTCTGGAGTCATGAGTTCAGACATGATCGAAGGGCAAGAGATATCATGGTGACTGTTGATTTGGGTCAGCGTGACGATATCCATGTGTTCGATGACTTCGACTAATTGCTCGTCGCTCATGGTATTTGCAATGATTTCAAAGCGTTTGCTCGCTTGTTTTGGCTCTACGTCCGCCAACTCTTTAATTTCGGCGACGGTAATCTCAATGAGACTAGTGTTCATTAGCGGTCCTCATCATCGTAGTGATCGTAGTAGCCATCTTCCTCTTCGCCTTCATCATCGTCGTCGTTATCTGAGGTACCAACATAATCGTTGTCATCATCTTCATCGTCGTGATGCTTCGCTGCTGGCGTTGCTTTACCTTGAGTTTCAAGTAAATACAGCACGGCGCAGCTTTCAATCAGTAAGGTTTCCGAGTAACCACGCACGGCTAACACTAAGGGTAAATCAGCATTGTTAAAGCCAATCGTGACTTTAAACTCATCCCACTCGGGTTGAGTTGCCGTGTTTATCCAATGTGCCCACTTGAGTTTGGCTTCGGCGGGAAACTTAATTCGACCGTAAAGCGCGACAGGCAGGTACTCAGGCACAGTATCGAGCATCTTAGGATCGGCTTCTAACACCTTTTTAATTTGGCTAGTAAATTGCTCTAGCGCTTTAGGTGTATCGGGATCGTCGTAGGACTCGATATTGTCGTAGGCATTATTTTTTAGCTCATTAATGCGTGAGATATTCAGTTTTTTGACCATTTGGCACTTACTCTAGAAAACGCTCAAGGATAAAATTGATCCCACAGCTCGCGCATGGCGCTAGCTGGATCGGTCACTATGACGTTATTGAAATCTTTGATAAACGCATTTCGTCGCTTAGGATCGGACAACACATCATAAGCATTTTTAACGCGTTCAAGTTGTACGGCGGCTTGCTGCTTTTCCTCTTCCGAGGCGCCTAACAACTTGTCGGGATGATATTTGTTTGACAGCCGTCGATAGGCTTTTTTAATGTCGTCTTCTTTGGCACTGGGTTTTATACCGAGCACACTAAAGTGGTTAATCATACTTGTACCTGCAGGCGATGGGGCTGATATCGCGAGATAAAAAGGGTTTGACTCTGATTATCTTTAAATTCGTGGAATTATGATTAGTCAGCCGTGGATGATAGCAGAAATCCCCACTCAGCGGCAAACGCGCGAGCAGGAATTTGTGCTTTAGTGAAGGGTTAAAAATCCTTTAAACTTTAATCTGTTGTGGCGCATGGATTAAGTCAACCGCTATGCTGTTGAAATCCCGTTACCAAGCCAGATTGACAGCTAACTTAACCTTGTTTTTAGGCGAGATAATTGCCCTCGATTCTGGGCAATATTTTAGCACCGAATCCTTCGCTAAAATCATTCACACAGAGCTAACTCACACTCGCCTCAGCCACGTTCGGCAGAGTTAACGCCGTAACAGCTAAGTCAAACTAGACACTAACCGCAGGTTCATCCCAAGCGTGAGCATTTGCTTCTGTTCCCGCTGTAAATCCTTCATAAACAGGCTGATTTTTCGCTTATGGCTCGGTAGCACTAACATGAGCCCATCGGGGATCACTTTAATATGATCTAAGGTCAGCGTCTTAGCGATACGGCCAAGATTGAGTAAGACCGCAAGTCTCAGCAGGCACAGCAGGCGATTCAGTGTGAGCTTATGGTTGGGCTCAAGTTCGGCGAGCATTAATTCGTTGGGCTTTTTTCTGTGGTTGGTGATAAGCCGTGCTAAATCCAGCTGCAAGGCTTCACTAAACCCGGGTAAGTCACTGTTGCTGATGATATAACCACCGTGTTTGTGCAGGGACTTTGAATTAATGTGTAGCCCAATCTCATGTAAGGTTGCGCCATAGGCGAGCAAGCGTGCATGGGGCCTTAATTGCCATTCATCGGCGACCTGTTCAAACAAGGCCATGGCGGTGTCGCGTACCTTAGCGGCGTGGGCCATATCGATATGATAAAGCTGGGCAATACTGTCGACGGTGCGGTGGCGAATATCCTGATACTGACCAATCTTTGCCAGTTCATAGAGTACGCCTTCACGCAGTGCTCCTGGGCTAAACTCGAGCTTTTGTATCGGTAAGCGCCTAAAAAAGCTGATTAAAATGGCAAGTCCGGCGGGCACTAAAGGAATGCGTTTATCATCGACATTGGCAAATTGAATTTGGCTAATATGGCCACATTTGATCAACTTGATTTTGAGCTGTTTTAGTCGTGGCAGCGTGATAGTTTCATCGCCGTGTTCTTCTTGAATCGCTTCGCAGATGGCTTTCACTGTGCCTGAGCTGCCTAACGTCAGCTCCCAGCCGCCCGCGAAATATTCCTTGGAGAGCGAGGCGAACTGTTTGTCGGCCGCGCTTTGAGCATCACGAAATGAGGCAGGGGTGATGAGTCCATCGATAAAGAAACGCTCGTTAAAACTCACGCAACCGCAGCGCAGGCTAGATAACTGGGTTGGGGTATTCTTTTTACCGATCACGACTTCGGTCGAGCCACCACCAATGTCGATGACTAAATTACTTTTTCCAAGCACTTGGCTTTGGGCAATGCCGTTATAAATCAAACGCGCTTCTTCATGGCCTGAAATCACTTCCACCGGATAGGGCATGATGGCGAGCGCGGCCTCGATAAATTGATCGCGGTTTTTGGCGATTCTGAGGGTGTGGGTGGCCACTAATCGCACTTGCGCTTGGTCGAGATTGGAAAATCTTTGATTAAAATCCCGCAGACAATTGAGGCCACGTTCTATGGCGTCATTGTCGAGAATATTCTGCGCATTGAGCCCAGTGGCGAGCTGAACCTGTTGTTTTTCTTTGTGTAAAATCTGCAAGCTGCCATCTTGCTCACGGGCGATGACCAGATGAAAACTGTTCGATCCCATATCGATGGCAACAAAGTGGCGCGATTTAGCATTTGCGGGCGCATTGGTTTGTGGTGCCTGCGACTTTAGTAATGTGTGTTGCTGTGTGTGCGAATGTGTGGCTACCAATCGGATTATCCTTAGGCAATCAAAGCGATATAAAGCCAGCGCTAGCTGGCTTTGGCCTGTAACTCGGGCGTTATGTCTGGCTCAGCGTTGCTCTCTCGCTCAGCATCACCCTCATGGGCGGACATACGTAAGGCATTAAATTCTTGCAGTTGGCGCTTCTCATAATTAATCAGATATTGATAAATGGCAATTTGAGAACGCACTTTTCGTTTGTTACCCCGATTTCGATAGGGGTTACTTTGTTCTTTGTTGATGACCCGCGCTTTAGTGTTGTCATTGAATTGTAAGGATAAAATATCCATTATCATTTGTTTTAGGCGCAGATCATAAATCGGCACACTCACTTCAACGCGGTTATCTATGTTGCGGCTCATCCAATCGGCGGAGCAGATAAAAAGTTTGTTCTCGCCGCCCGCGTGGAACAGCATCACCCGTGAGTGTTCGAGGAACCGGTCAACGATACTGTAGACTTCGATGTTGTCGCTGATCCCGGGAATTTGCGGAATAAGCGAGCACATACCGCGAATGAGTAACTTAATTTTGACCCCAGCGGCTGAAGCCTCATAGAGTTTTTGGACCAAGGATTCATCGAGTAAGTTATTTAGTTTTAAGGTAATCGCCGCCTTCATATGGCTTTGGGCATTGACGATTTCATTATCAATTAAGTGACTCAGTTTTTGTCTGGCATCGTAGGGCGACACGATTAAATGCTGGAAGTTATCGCGGCGATACGGATGCTCAATTAAGTCAAATACTTGCTCCACTTCACGGGCAATCTCTTGATTGGCGGTGAACAGTGACAAGTCGGTGTAAACCCGCGCCGTGCCTTCGTTAAAGTTGCCTGAGCCAACGTGACAATAGAGTTTGATTTCCCCTTGTTCCTCACGGCCAATTAAGCACAACTTGGAATGCACTTTTAAACTGGTGATACCGTGGTGAACTTTGACGCCCGCTTCGGCTAAGATGCGGGTCCATTCGATGTTGGATTGCTCATCGAATCTGGCCCGCAGTTCAATTACAGCGGTGACTTGTTTGCCGTTTTTCACTGCATCGATAAGCGATTGCATCACATGGGATTTTTTCGCCACTCGGTATAAGTTTATTCGAATAAAGCGCACCGCCGGATCGTAGGCCGCTTGGCGCACCATTTCGGTAAAGTGGGAAAACTTATGGTACGGATAATTGAGCATGATATCGCCCATCCGAATGGCATCGAAACTGTTGGCACTGCGACCAAAACCCGCACTATTGAGCGCCGGCAGTTTTTCGTTTTCGAGGTAGTCGCGGCTCGGGTTGGGGAAGGCGATAAAGTCTTTAAAGCTGTGGTAGCGCCCGCCTGGGATCAAACATTCGGTCGAGCTGATGTTCAGATTTTCTTTGAGCATCACCAACATGTGTTCGGGCATTTCTTTGTCATACACTAAGCGAACTGGCTCGGCGGTCAGACGTTTTTTGAGGCCCTTAGTCATTTTTTCGAGCTGAGTTTGCTCTAGCTCGTCGGTGATATCAAAATCGGCATCGCGGGTTAGTTTCATCGAATACACTTCGATGGCATCGTACTCGAAGAAGGGGCCAAACAGCTCATCCACGCAGTGGCGAATAATGTTATCTAATAAAATCAGATACTTTTTCGCTTTACTCTTTTCAGCGGGCAGTTCGATAAACCGCGGTACGTTTTTAGTGGGCACTTCGACTAAGGCGTATTGACGGCGAGCCTTAGTGAACAAACACACGCATAAATAGGTGGCGTCATCGTTGATTTGTTTGATCAAATCGCGATTGTTATTGACGATAAGCGGGGCGATATGGCGTTTAAATTGATCACGAAAATGCTTTTTCAGCCAGTCGCTGTGGAACTCGCTTAATTGTTTCTCATTGATTAACAAAATATTACGACGCACTAGCTCGCGCATTAAATCCGTGTATATGCCGTCGAACCTTTCTTGCAATGCCATCACTTTCGATTGGATTTTTGCCATTAAATGGCGACTGTTGCTGCGACCTTCCTGCAGGGATGACAGCAGAATCGAGCGCCTGACCGCAGCCACGCGTACTCTAAAAAACTCATCCATGTTATTGGAAAATATCCCTAAAAAGCGCACTCGCTCCACTAAAGGAACATTGGGATCGCAGGCTTCTTGCAATACCCGCTCATTAAAAGACAACCAAGAGAGTTCTTTATCAATCGAAAGTTTATCGGTATTCGGGGACACTGCACAGCTCCTTTAAGCAAGCGTCATGGCGCAATATACAATAGCATTCATCCGCCTTTGTGCAATCAGATTTACTGCCTACAAGTGAAGGAATTTCAATGATAAATACTGCGTACACGCCAAAATCAGTCTGGGATTTATCTGGGATAAAGATACGAGGGAAATATGTCAGCTTGATGACGAGTGTGACAGAAATATGACCTTAAGATGATCATCTTGGATTGGACTGAAACGCTGCCCGTGCAACTGCGCTTTACGTACTGAGCCCGCTATACTCGCTGCCAGTTTGCGAGTCAATCCGGCAGTGTTAACTCCTTGGGCATTATCGCAAACTATGTTATCTTGCTCGGCTTTTTTATCGCGGGAGTAAAAGGTATGTTTGTTGGATTTGATTATGGTAGTGCTAACTGCGCCGTAGGGATCATGCAGGGCGATGATGTGCAGTTATTGGCGTTATCAGAGCAATCAGCTTATTTACCTTCGACCTTATATGCGATGGACAGGGAACTGATCGCCGAGGCGGTTTATCGTGGTCTTCCCTCTGAGTTAAAAGCCGATTACGCCAAAAAGCGCGCCGCACAATTGAGCCGTGCCCGCATGGTGCGCCATGAGTTAGATCTCGACGCTGATGTTCAGGCCGTGTTTGTTGGCGAGCAGGCGGTGAGCGCGTATTTAGAGATGCCGGAGGAGGGATTCTATGTCCGTTCGCCAAAATCCTTTTTAGGTGCGACGGGACTTAGACCCGAGCAAGTGGCCCTGTTTGAAGACATAGTTACCCTGATGATGCAGCACATTAAAGTGCGCGCCGAATCTGTGTTAGTTGAAAAGGACCTTGCTAAACAAGGCGCAGTGGCAACGATTACCCATGCGATTATTGGTCGCCCGGTGAACTTTCAAGGCATAGGCGGTGAAGAGAGTAACCGTCAGGCCGAATCCATTTTGACCTTAGCGGCAAAACGTGCGGGTTTCGTCGACGTTGATTTTCTGTTCGAGCCGTTAGCGGCGGGGATGGATTATGAAGCGAGCTTGACCGACAACAAAACCGTGCTGGTTGTCGACGTGGGCGGCGGTACAACGGACTGCTCAGTGGTAAAAATGGGCCCAGCCCATCAACAAAAAGCGGATCGCAGTGAAGATTTCCTCGGCCATAGTGGTCAGCGAATCGGTGGTAATGATCTCGATATCGCCCTTGCAATGAATGCCTTTATGCCGCATTTTGGTTTAGGCTCTTTAATGACCAATGGCAAGCCCATGCCCAGTAAGGCCTTTTGGAATGCGGTGGCGGTAAATGATATTAGCGCCCAGCGAGAATTCAGTACCTTAAGCAGCCGTAAACTGATTGATGAATTGGTTAAAGAAGCCGAGCAGCCACAGTTACTCAACCGACTGTTAAAAGTGCAACAACAGCAATTAAGTTATCAGCTAGTTCGCCAAGCCGAACGCGCCAAAATTGCCCTGTCGGATGCCGAGAATACAGATATCAATCTCGATTTTATCGAAGCTGCGCTGCACGCGGGTGTGAGCCGTAATTTATTTGAGAATGCTATCGAGCCTTCACTGACAAAAGTAGAAGCCCTTATGCACCAAGCGCTCGCGCAAGCGGCAAAAACCTTAGCGGCTGACGGCTTAGCTCAAGACTCTATGAATAACGAGAATGTATCTGCCGATAATGCTGCAGAATACAAACCCGATGTGATTTATGTGACAGGTGGTACGGCGCGAAGCCCTGCGATCTACGCGAAAATCGCTGGTATCTATCCCGATATTCCGGTTGTGGTCGGCGATCACTTTGGCTCTGTGACAGCAGGACTAACCCGCTGGGCACAAAAGCTATTTGCTAAGCATTAACGTATAAGCATTAACATAAAATCACTAACATATAAGCACTTATATAAGCACTAATGTAAAAGGATGTAGGAATGAAAACTCTGTTGAAGTGTGCGTTTGCCGCCACTGTGGGCTTTTTGCTCGCGGGTTGTGGTGACGATGTAGGTAAGGTGAGCTTAGGGCTTTTTACCACCAAAGATGTGATCATCGATGCTAAGCACGATCCTAAAATTCCTGGGGTGACTTGCCATATTAGTCGTATTGAAGCCAATTTAGATTTTGCCGATCCATCGGATATGGGCATAAGTTGCCGTCAAACGGGGCCAATTAACGCGGCCGATTTGGCTAATATCGACATGGGTAAACACGGCGAAGTGATTTTCACCGAATCCCTGAGCATTTTGTTCAAGTCATTAAAAGTGCGCCGAATTTATGATGCACAGAACCAGACTCTGCTGTATTTGTCCTATTCGACGAAAGAGACCAACGGCAGCCATAAACATGCCCTTTCGACCGTGCCGCTTTATGGCTCAGCCGCTTGGGTTGACCCTGCGTTGAGTGCTGGAGCGAAAGCGAATTAATCGCCGAAGAGTTTGTGGTTTGGTTGTACCTTGGCTGTAAGCATTGATATTTGAAATAAGTTAAATATGCAGTAAGGTAAATTTGCAGTCAGTGTTGATAAGAGAAAGGGGCGGAATGTTTATTCCGCCCCTTTTTGTTTTTATAGGCTGCGCGCATTTAGTCGCTAATGACATAACGCAATAAATATTAGCCCTCTAACGACCTCGCTTAATTTCTATCACGATCATTATCGCTACTTAGCTTTGGCCGCCAGTACTGCGTTAAAGCGGTCAAACCCTGCGCTGAGATCGGCAATTAAATCCGCGGGATCTTCTAAACCAATATGCAAACGAATTAACGGTTTGCTCGCATCCCACTTAGTCGCGGAGCGAATTTTTTCAATGCCGAAAATGCCGAGGATCAAACTCTCGTAGCCGCCCCAAGAAAAGCCCATCTTAAAGTGACTCATATTCTCAACCAGTGCGGTGACCGCATCGGCATCGCCTTGTTTCAATACAAAGGAGAACAAGCCGTTGGAGGCGCTAAAGTCGCGTTTAAAGAACTCATGGCCAGGGCAGGTATCAAACGCCGGATGACGCAGATGATCGACTTCTGGTCGGGTTTTCAACCAGTTGGCAACCTGCAGGGCATTTTTTTCATGCTGCGCCATACGCACGCCTAAGGTGCGCAGGCCACGGGCGGCAAGGTACACATCATCAGGGGAGGTGGTTTGTCCCATCAAATAGCTGTGTTCACGCAATTGTGGCCAGTATTTTTCGTTGGCAGTGGCCGTGCCTATCATCACATCTGAGTGACCGACGATGTATTTGGTCGCCGCTTGAATCGAAATATCTATCCCCATTTCAAAGGGCTTACTATTGATTGGGGATGCCCAAGTGTTGTCCAGCATAGTAATCAGCCCATGTTCGTGGGCGATGCGGCATAAGGTCGGCACATCTTGCACTTCCATGGTGATGGAGCCTGGAGACTCTAAAAACAACACTTTAGTATTGGGGCGAATAAGGTCGCGAATACCTGCGCCAATCAGCGGATCGTAGTAAGTGGTTTCGATACCAAAACCGCCGAGAATATGGGTACACAGATCCCGCGTTGGCTCATACACGCTATCGACCATCAATAGGTGATCGCCCGCTTTTAAAAATGACAATAACGCCGCACTGATCGCCGCCGCGCCAGAGGGATACAGCGCTGTACCGACGCCGCCTTCTAATTCAGCAATCGCCGCTTGAAACGAAAAATGGGTCGGGGTACCACGGCGGCCATAAAACATCTCGCCGTTGGTTTTATTTTTCGCGGCGTGGCGCATTTCATCCATCGTTTCGAAGACGATAGTCGAAGCACGAAAAACGGGCGGATTGATCACGCCTTTGGTCCATTTTTTGTCTCGACCTAAGCTGACGATTTGGGTGGCTTGATGATGTTTATCTGTCATTGGATCATTACCTTGGCATTTAGGTTGAACGAATAGGTTGAACAATGTTGGAGAAGAACCATTGGAGATATCTAATCTATTGTTATGGCGGTCATCTTAGCATCTGCACGCAGAAATGACAGGAGGCGCGATGATGAGTTTGACTCATGTTATTGGCTCCTGTCCCTTCGGTCTTTAGATTATGAAGCAGGGCTCAAAGGCAAGGTTACTAGGATATCGACGCCATTATGCTCGCTGCGATTGCGGGCGAGGATTTGTCCTTGGTGGAACTCGGCGACCAATCGTGCGATATACAGACCTAAACCGAGATGAGGTTTGTCTTGGGCTTGATTTATCCGCACCGACACCATGGAGTCGAAAATCTGCTCCGACATATCAACGGGCAGTTCTGGTCCTAAGTTACTGATAAGCAAAGTTGCTTGCTTACCGACTTGGGTGAGCGTGACTTCGATGGCGCTGCCTTTATCGCAAAATTCAATCGCGTTAGCGATAAGTTTGTCCATCAACTGGGCGATATATTCCGGCACACCTTGCATCATCAGAGGTTGCTCGGGCACTTTTACGCTAAAGCCTTGTTCTGGATAGGTCATTTGATAACCTTGCATACAACCGCTAACCACTTGGGAGAGTGGGAATTTAGTGATATCGGCCTGCGTTAAACTCTGCTCTAAGCGCGTTGCTTCGCTCATGTTATTTAAAATCATGCTTAAGCGGCTGACACCTTCTTGGGCGCGGTCGACATATTTCTGCGTGTCTTTATCTAAGGTTTGCAGGTTTAAATGCTCAAGGGATGATCGCACAACCGCCACGGGCGTGCGCAGCTCATGGGACAGGCGCGACGACATATTTTCCAGATAATGGGTGTATTGACCAAGCCGCCCGACAATGCTGGAAAAACTGCGGGACAGATCGCCAATTTCATCCCGAGCTTTAGACGGTTTGAGGTGATTACGAACGCGGCCTTGGCTATCAATAGCATTTTCGGCCTCATCGCGCAGTTTACGGATACGGTTAGAAATGCTCGAAGCGAAAAAGAACAGCGCCAAAGTGCCCATGCTCATAATGGTCAAAATCACGTTAAAGAGTTTTTCCAGTGCGCGGTTACGCAGGGTACGAATTCCGTGGGTGGTTTCTTCGGCGACAACGGCGCCCATCACATTGTTATCAATCCAAATAGGGCTGGCGGCAGCGAGCACCACTGCTTTATTGTCTGGGGTTAAGCGCCAAGTCGAGCTTTGCTGACCCGCAAGGGCTTTTTGGATATGACTGCCATCAAGTTCAGTGGAGTCTTGCAAGGAGTCGATAAAGTCTTTGGGCGGCTTAGTGAGAATTTTATAGTACAGCGGATGCAAGTAATCGCGCTTGAAGGTTTCCCACAGCGTGGTGCTCTTTTCATCTTCTAAGGTGCGGGTCCACACGCTGTCATTGGCACGAATGTCGCCCGATTTTGCCAGTACGCGGCCGTGCTTATCGACCACCCAAATGCGTGAGCTATAGTGGCTCATACCTTTGATAATGTTTTCAATTTCTGGCGATGGCACCAACACAGTGCCGAGATTATCGACCGTATCTAAGGCCGAGGTGCCGACTACGGCTGCCACATCGCGGTTCTTGTTGTCGTTAACATCGGAAATGGCAAAACCGAGTTTGCTGCCGACCATGTCTAAGGGAATACGCAGCTCGACATTGTAGCCCACATCTGTGGTCGCCCATTGTCCTTGGATGCGCACTTCAGGTTTGACGGGCACAGTTTGCTTAGGATTGGCGGGTAACTCGAAGGCGCTGATCCAACCGGGTTGCGTGGTGGCAACGATATAGCGTTTAAATTTATTGTCGGGCGCGAGTGTCGCAATCGAGAGATGATCGTTTCTATCGACACTTAAGGCATTTTTGCCACGCAGCACCACAGTTGGGTCGGTCACTTGAAAGAAGGCATACAGATAACCATCGTACTGGCCGACCATGTGGGTAAAGCTTAAGGTCAGCGGCGCGTTGGGATCGGCGCGTATGATCTGATGCGCCTCACCGTACTGGATAAATCTGTGCTGATACTCTTCCCATTCGTTGAGTTTGCCGTCGAGCAGAATCGCCCCATTGAGTTGATAGGCATACAGATCGCGACTCTTTTCCACTTGCTTTAAAAAGCTCGCTTGTCCATCGAACAATTTCGGCCGTTCGTGCAGCGCGGTGGCGAGTGCCTGAGTGGTGCCTTCTAAGGTGCGTTCTTGACCGTGGCGAAGATACTTTTCCATCTCCCACACATATTGGTACCCCAGCCAAGGTAGGCAGAGCAAAAACAGGCTAAGGCCGATGACTTTAGTGCGTAGACCAAAGGGGAAACGTGTCATAAGTTAGGGATCAGCATCAATGGGATCAAAAGTGTATTGGCTCAAGGTTACGTGCATCAAGGCAGCACGAGAGTTCAGGCTAAGCTGTCCCAGCGATAACCCATGCCATAAACCGTATCGATACAGTCAAACTCAGGTGCGGTGGCGATGAACTTCTTGCGAATGCGTTTCACATGGGAAGTGATCGTGCTGTCATCGACAAAAATCTTCGCCTCTTGCATCAATTCATGGCGGCTGCGCACATGGCCCGGGTGTTTGGCTAACGCGTGCACCATCCAAAATTCAGTGACAGTAAGCTCAATGGGTAATTGGTTCCAATAGACTTGCATGCGATTGGCATCAATCGTCAGCGGGCCACGTTCGAGCAGGTTTTCCTGCGCCGTTTGGCTGGCCGCAAGCTCGGAGCGGCGAAACAAGGCCGCTAAGCGCGCAGTTAAATGGGGGAAACTCACTTCTTTACTCAAGTAATCATCGGCGCCTAAACGCAGGCCACACACAGTATCAAAGTCACTGTCACGGGCGGTCAAAAAGATGATCGGCAGCGTGCTCGACATAGCGCGCAATGACTGACACAGCATAAAGCCGCCGTCGATTTCATTGCCTAAGCCGATGTCGATAATGGCTAAATCCGGTAACCGAGTATAAAGGCTAACATGGCCGATGGTCTGTCGGCATAGGTTTGCACGCTGTAACCGTGTTGTTGCAGCACGTCCTTGTAATTCTCGCGAATGGCCGCTTCATCTTCCACTATGGCGATACGCTTCATAGAGCCATATTCCTATTGACTTGGGGGAGTAAGTTTTCGTGACTATACAGGATTTTACCCGAGATAAAAGGCCACAAATGCAATTGCCATTTTGTTGCCACAATTGATAGTTGCATTGCCATTTTCCATCCCTGCTCATGCCATTCCACTTGTGTTTAATAGCCTCATTCAGTTTTGCACCCGTTTTGACCTGATGGGGTTTTGAACTTGTTGTTCAGGTTCGAGTGCAAGCTCAGCTAATAATCAAAAAGGAATGAGATGATGAAAAAGACACTAATTAATTTGTTGGTTTTGAGTTTATTAAGCGCGCCAGTCGCCAGTGTGTCGGCGCGGGTTTCACTGCAAAACCAAGCTCAAGGACAGGAGCACAGCTTAGATAATGACGTCGATGCCAGCGGTATGGCGATGGATGGCGAATACGCCAATGAGGACGAACAGCCAGAAGCCTTAATTGGCCTCGGTGGTGGGGCGCTAGTGGGCGCGTTAGTCGGTGGCCCAGTGGGGGCCATTATTGGTGCATTCACTGGCACCTTGATTGGTAAGTCGGTTAGCGACACAGACACGCTGCACGTTCAGCAGAGACAGATCAACCTGCAAGAGTCGCAATTATCCGAGTTGAGTGTAAAGCAACAAACTGCCGAAAAACGCGCCAGCGAATATGCCAAGGCACAGCAAGATCTTGATGAATTGCTATCTGCGCAACGTCAATTGTTCAGTGAACTCGCCCTAGGGCTAAACGTGCAGTTTCGCACTGGTTCCTCTGAGGTCGAATCGCATTTTTTGCCCCAATTAGATGATGTGGCCGAGGTGATGAATCTGTCGCCTGAGCTTAATTTGGAATTGAAAGGCTATGCCGATCGTCGGGGTGATGTGAGCTACAACCAAGCCCTTTCTGAGCAACGTTTACTGGAAGTCCGTGGCTACCTGATTAAGCAAGGCGTTGCCGCTGAGCGCATGACAACACAAGCCTTTGGCGCTTTATCGCCACTGCAAGCGGAGCAGGACAGGGAATCGGATGTGTTCGATCGCCGTGTGACCTTGACCTTACAGCCTCATTCAACCTTGATGGCAACGCGAACGACGCAATAGCGGTCGATATTAGTCGTCCATTCTAAGCCGTCAATTTAGAACATTCATTTTAACGACTGCGAACGTCAGTCCATATTGGTTAATAGAAAGAAGGAAGCCTTTGTGATGATCACAGGGAAAAGGGTAAAAGAAATCAGCGAAAGCTTAGCGATATTAATGATCAGTGCCGCCGTATGTTGGGGCTTGCCTTTTGTGGCATTAGCCTCACCCAATAGCACGGGCACATTGTCTGAGCCGCAGAATATTGCCTCGGCGCTGGTCGGCCAAAATACTGCTCAAAGTACGGCAGAATCACAGGTCATTAATTACGATGACATTACTCAGGGTTTGTTGCTTTATCGTCAGCCGAGCGGCGCTTGGGTGCCATCTTTGCCACTCGATACACAAGTGTCGATGCAAGTCTCTGGCTTAAGTAATCGCGTGAGTGTGAAGCAGGTTTTTCGCAATAACACTGAATTTGTGTTGAATGGGCAATATCTGTTCCCGCTGCCCAATGAGGCCGCGGTGGATTCGCTGCGATTACATATCGGCCAAAGGGTTATCGAAGGGCAAATTCATCCTAAGGCCGAGGCTAAGCAGATTTTTGAGCAAGCCAAAGCTGAAGGCAAACGCGCCAGCTTAGTGAGCCAAGAGCGGCCGAACATGTTCACGACAGAAGTGGCCAACCTAGCACCACAAGAGGAGCTGATTGTTGAAATCAGCTATCAGGAGAGTATCAAATATGAAGATGGCTTATTTAGCCTACGTTTTCCGCTGGTGGTCGCGCCTCGGTATATCCCGGGCTTAACCTCTGACGCCAGTGCTAGCGATTCAAATGATCCTATAGCACAGGGTAGCCAATCGAGCCGAGTGACCAGCTCGCAGGTGTTTGATGCTGACCGGATTGTGGCGCCTGTGCGGGACGGCGCCAGTGGACGCGATCCTGTGCTCAAAGCGGACATTCAAGTCTTGCTGGCAAAGGGGGTTGATAAGGCGTCAATTGAGAGCCCTTACCATGACATCAAACTCAAGCAAACCAATAGCGGCGGCGTCGATGTTTCACTGGCACAACGCGTGCCTGCCAATCGCGACTTCGTATTGCAATGGCGCGTTCAGCAGGGCACGAGCCCAATGGCTTGGGTGTTTAATCAACAGGGTAAAACCCATAAACCCGATGGCGATAATTTGTCTCAGGACACGCTTGAAACCAGCAAAGCTAACGGCATGAATGAAGATAATTACAGTCTCGTCATGGTGTTGCCTCCTAAGGTCGAAAAGAGCACCCAGCCGAGTTTACCCCGTGAATTAATTCTGGTGATTGATACTTCGGGCTCTATGGCGGGGGATTCTATCGTTCAAGCCAAAAATGCACTGCTTTATGCATTAAAAGGACTCAAGCCCGAGGACAGTTTTAACATTATCGAATTTAATTCCAGTCTGTCTCAGTTTTCAGCGACACCATTACCGGCGACCTCGTCGAATTTGGCCCGCGCCCGTCAATTTGTGAGCCATTTACAAGCCGATGGTGGCACTGAAATGGCACTGGCACTGGATGCGGCCTTGCCCAAATCTTTGGGTAGTGTCTCGCCCGATGCCGTGCAGCCTTTGCGCCAAGTGATCTTTATGACCGACGGCTCTGTGGGCAATGAGCAAGCTTTGTTCGATTTGATCCGCTACCAAATCGGTGAGAGCCGCTTGTTTACTGTTGGCATAGGCTCGGCGCCTAATTCTCACTTTATGCAAAGGGCGGCAGAACTGGGTCGTGGCACTTTTACTTATATTGGCAAAGTGGATGAAGTCGACGAGAAGATCAGTGCCTTGCTGAGCAAAATTCAATATCCCGTATTAACCGATATTCAAGTGCGTTTTGATGATGGCAGTGTGCCCGATTACTGGCCATCACCGATTGCCGATCTGTATCGCGGCGAGCCTGTGCTCGTAAGTCTAAAACGCAGCGCCCGTGAGCCGCAGGAATTAGTGATCTCAGGTCGCCAAGGGCATAAAAACTGGCAACAGTCGTTATCGCTTCAGGACAACTCAGCAGGACTTATCACTAATCAAGGTGCGGGTTTAGATTTACTGTGGGCGCGTAAACAGATTGGTGCATTGGAGCTGAGTAAAAATGGCGCAAATGATGACAAGGTAAAGCAGCAAGTCACGGCCTTATCGATGAATTATCACTTAGTCAGCGCTTATACCAGCTTAGTGGCGGTGGACTTAACCCCCATAGATTCAACCGCAATGAGCCGCGATGCCGTGGTGCGTCAGCACTTGCCATTAGGTTGGCTGCCTTTTGGTGCCTTGCCACAAACTGCGACCTCGAGCCGTTTGGATATGTTATTGGGTGCGCTGACCTTGCTACTGGCCTTGGTGCTTATGGGATCGATTCTGCGACAAAAACGTGAAGAGAAGGCGGCTATGGCGGCGCTTGCCTGTCATCGATGAACCATGAACCAATGAATCATGAACGACGAGTAAAGCGCGATGAGCAAAGGCAGAACACAGCGATTTTTAGTGGTGGGATTATTTTTAATTGGCGCAACATTGTTAGGAAAGGGACTCTATATGCAAGCTAAAGCACACTTTGCCCAGTATTTGATTGAACAGGCGTGGACTAAAACCTTAGCTGATGGACAATCCCATAAGCCTTGGTCATGGGCGGATACTTATCCCGTGGCAAAGCTGTCCATTTATCGTGAACAAGCGGCGGCTAATAGCGATATTGAAGCCGAGCTTAATGACAGTTTATATGTGTTGGCGGGGGCTTCAGGGCGAAATTTGGCCTTTGGCCCAAGTTTAGTATTGTCCAGCGCGCCAGCGGGGCAAAAGGGCAATACTGTGATTGCCGGACACAGGGACACGCATTTTGCGATCCTCAATGGCATGGCGGTGGGTCGTCGACTATCGCTGCAAACGCTTAAGGGAAATAACATTATTTATGAAGTGGTTGCAACTCAGGTGGTAAATGAAACTGAAACGCAGTTTATGGCGCCATCCGATGATAATCGCTTAACCTTAATCACTTGTTATCCGTTCGATGGACTTCAAGGCGGCGCCGAACTGCGCTTTGTGGTGCAGGCGATACCGGTTGAGGATGAATCAATGGATACTGCTAGTGCCGATGTTTCAGCTTCAACTGGAAATGGGATGCAAGGGAAGGTCGCTTCTGTATCGCGCAGTTTCACCCATTAGGTCGCACGTTAATTTAAGCCTTAGCGCAATCTTCAACCAAAGCGTTAAGGCTGCTTTGAGCTAATAATGTTAACTAAATAATGCTGAATAAATAGTGCTTATCAGTAACCGCCAAATGACTGTCTTTTAATCATCCTAGCCTGAAGACGAATCATCGGCTTCAGGCTAATTCATTACGTTCCAGTTAGCATAATCAAGTTATCACAATCAGTTGCTGATCGGTAACACGCGATTTCGACCTAAACGTTTAGCGTCATAAAGTAATTTATCTGCCGCTTCAATCAATTGCATGCCCGTTTGTTTTTCTTGCCATTGGGCAACCCCAAATGAGGCACTGATATTATTGATGCGCTCGTCTTTACGTCTGTCTTTCAAACTGAGCTTTTCGAGTCCACGGCGCATGGCTTCGGCCAGTTGCCTTGCGATGCGTAACTGACTTTTAGGCACAATAATCACAAATTCTTCACCGCCAAAACGATACAGTTTCGCGCCATCGCGGCAGGATTCCTGTAGCCGTTTTGCCACGGCGCGTAACACTTGGTCGCCGAGCTGGTGGCCATAGGTGTCGTTAAACACTTTAAAATGGTCGATATCGGCCAAGATCACACAGGTGCCTAAGGGCGCTTGGGCCAACATACCGGCAAAATCGCTGTCGAAGGCGCGGCGATTAAAGCAGCCAGTCAGCGCATCGTAGAGCACATCTTTTTCTGTCTGTTCGAGCTTTTTCTTTAGCGCATCGATTTCGGTTTGCGCTTTCTGCAATTGTCCGGTAAAGAACTCAGTGCTCGAGCGAATATTGTCCGAC
Organism: Shewanella baltica; assembly: GCF_900456975.1. Lineage (NCBI taxonomy): Bacteria > Pseudomonadati > Pseudomonadota > Gammaproteobacteria > Alteromonadales > Shewanellaceae > Shewanella > Shewanella baltica. The sequence continues at coordinate 2,578,955 of NZ_UGYM01000002.1, read as the reverse complement.
TCTTTCACTAAACTGCGCACCAGATCGAGCACTTGCTCAACACTAAAACCCTCATCTTCGATGCGGTTGAGCTTTTCAAAATTACTCTCGATGCGCGACTGGAATTCATTGGCATCCAGATTGGTATCTTTGAGCGATTGGGACAGCTCAGTCACCATAGCATCCAGATTCTGGCGCATTTCGCGGACATCGAGTTCAACGGGATCGGCAACATACTGGCGATATAAGAGTTCGCTACTCACTGGAGGACAGGTGTTGTACTGGGCGATAACGGTATCGAGTCGTTGATTTAATTCGGGATTCTGTTCACCAACATAAGTGTACCAAAGCGCATAGTTAACCGGGGTGGTCGGAATTTTATGTTTGAGCATCAGAGGCACTGCTTTTTTGAGATTCAGTGCAGCGGCTTGTAATAACTCTAGCGACATATTGTTACCTTACTTAATGAAAATAAACGGATATTTTAAGATTTTCGCTATTTTATTCTGTTGTTATCTGTTCAAGGCTAACCACAAGTACCTCGGCTCGATGAAGGCATGAACACCGTTTGTGCTTGGGCAGCAGCGACTCCGTTTGCGCTAAGACTTCCATCATAAACTAAAGATGATATGGTAAAGTCTATCCTTAAAATCAAATAATGATAATAACTTGGGAGAAAGTTGTGAAAAATATCATCTTAGCCACAAGTCTGATGGCCACTATCTCATTACCCGTCTTTGCTGAAACCGCATTTGTGCAAAGCCTCGATCTCGCGCAATACCGAACCGATGTTAAAACCTTAGCCAGTGACGCCTTCGGTGGACGTGCGCCTTTATCAGAAGGTGAGACCTTAACTTTAGACTATTTAGTGAAAGCATTTAAAGATATGGGTCTCAAACCCGGATTTGGCGACAGTTATCTGCAGGCCGTGCCCTTGGCGCAAATTAGCGCAGATCAAAATATGCAGCTTGATATCGGCGGACTTAAATTTGCCAATGGCAGTGAATTTACCGCGAGAACCCAAAGAGTCGCCGAAACCGTGAGCCTGAATAAAAGCGATGTGGTGTTTGTCGGCTATGGGATCAACGCGCCAGAATATGGTTGGAATGATTACCAAGGGTTAGATGTAAAAGGCAAAACCGTTATCGTGCTCGTGAATGACCCTGGCTTTGCGACTCAAGATCCTGCGGTATTTAAAGGTAATGCCATGACCTATTACGGTCGCTGGACTTATAAGTATGAGGAAGCCGCGCGTCAAGGCGCCGAGGCTGTGTTTATTGTCCATGAAACCGCGCCTGCCGCTTATGGTTGGGGTGTGGTGCAAAACTCCAACACGGGCACTAAGTTCACTCTGGTCGATGCCAATAATAACCAAGGCCAAGTTGGCATCATGGGTTGGGTTCAGCACGAAACCGCGCAAAAAATCTTTACTAAAGCAGGATTGGATTTTGATACCTTAAAGCAGCAAGCAGCCAAGCCAAACTTTAAGGCGATCCCACTTAAGTTGAGCGCCCAGCTCACGTTAAACAATAAAATTGAACGCGCTGAGTCTCATAATGTCGCGGCTTTACTGCCAGGTAAAACGCGCCCCGACGAAGTGGTGATGATGCATGCCCATTGGGATCACCTCGGTACTGTGATTGAAGACGGTAAGTCAGAGATTTTAAACGGAGCGGTCGATAATGCCAGCGGTGTGGCGGGGGTTTTAGCCTTGGCGCGTTACTTCAAACAGCAAGCCAAGACGGCGCCACTGGATCGCTCGGTGCTCTTCAGTGCCTTTACGGCGGAAGAAACGGGTCTGATTGGAGCGCAGCATTTTGCTCAGCATCCGAGTGTGCCAACGAAAAACATCGTCGCCTTTTTAAATATCGATGGCATGAATGTGAACAAGGGCGTGGATTACATTTTACGTTATGGCGAAGGCGTGTCTGAGTTAGAGCAATACTTAGACAAAGCCGCGAAGGCCCAAGACCGTTTAGTTAAAGGTGATCCAAGACCGCAGAATGGGTTGATGTTTAGATCGGACCACTTTGCGCTGGCACAACAAGGTGTACCTGGATTGCTATTTATGAGCCTTGGGGATACCGATCCTGATTATATCGCCCATAAATATCATAAGCCTGCTGACGATTATGATCCAAGCTGGAATTTAGGCGGTGTTAGCCAAGATTTAGACCTTATCGCCAGTATGATTACCAGCTTAGCTAATAGTACCGATTGGCCCCATTGGCTTGAGTCATCTGACTTTAAAGCCAAGCGCGAGCAAGATGGGCGTAAATAGTGTTAATCAGTTGAATTATGAGGGCGCCCAGTAGGTGCCCTTATTTTTTAACGCTGATTTTAGCTGAGGATTGAGTGATAGTTTTAGCTAAGCGTGGGCAATTTAAGACAATAACAGTTTTAATGGAATATATTTGAATTAAAAAGAATAACTGATGGAAAGCATAGGGCCGATAAAGCTGTAATAGATATTGTAATCGGCGATTTGAGTGTCTTTATTCGGCGAGTTTTGGGCGATATCCACATCAACTTTGTAGTAGTTATAGGCCACGCTCATGCGCCAGTTCGGGGTGATTTGTGCATCAACACCGACTTTAATATCAACAAGCTCGCCTTTTACATCATTGAGTGTGATGTAGAAATACTGTGCATGGCTGGTTACTTGCCAACCTGGAACAAACTCATACTGTCCATAAATGCCAAAGTCCGGCAGTGGTGCAGTGACATTTTCATCAACAATGCGCGGAATCGCTTGGCTACCACAGACGTTATTGAGTAATTCTGACGAAGCGCAAACACCAATCACACCTTCAAAACCTGTCTTGATAAACATAGTGTGTAAACCAAATGACAGACCCACATCATAGTTACTGCCTTGAAAGACATCATAACCATAGCCTAAGCGCAGCACATCGATGTTTAAGGTTGAACTGAGCTTACCGCCGGCTTTGATATCGTAAATGGTGTCGTTGATTTCGAGCTGGAAGGGTTTGGCTAGGGCTTGGGTGTCGGCGCTACGGTGGAGTTGTTTCCAGTCGAGGTAGATATTGTGCCGCTCGTTGAAGTGATAATTTAACTCGATAAAAGGCAGGAATTCGTTTTCAGCGAGTTTGAGATCAGATTCATAATCTAAGGTGAAGTTATTACCCGAAACTGGGTTAGTGACTTCCATATTGGTGTCTGATTGCGAGTAGAAGCCGCCTAATTGAATAGTAAAGTCATCGGCTTGCACTTGAGTGCTGACGAGTGACGCTATGATGAGGGGTAACAGGCGAATCGACATGTTAAGGAGTAACTCCAGCATTATTCTTATTATGTTTAGCGATAAGGTCAGACTTTAGTGCCATAAAAAATCGACATTTGGAGTTTAACAGCAAATTTCGCGATGTGAATAAAATGTTTTAAAAAATGCGAAAATTTGTGATTTAAAACAAAAGTAGGACTTATTTTAGCGGCATTGAATGAAATTTGAGCGAAACATCACATCAATTGTGGATTGAAGGACTAACGCAAACAGTAAGGGAGGGGCTAGTGCTACCTAGAAATGACTTCAGTATTGCAGCTTTGCTTGTGGCGCGAGATGCCAATGGATGTGAAACATGATAAATGGGGGATAGTAATCAATTTAAGAATATCTAGCGGCGTGATACCGCTAGATATTAAGTTGTCCCTCGTCCGCTATTTAGGCTCGATAACGGGCGTCACAGACGTTTCTACATTGTCAGTAATGACCACTTTGGGGCTACTTGGCTCATCTTTATTAAACATGCCTAAACGGATGCGAATAAAGTGTAAAATTTGCGCGGCAATATCCACATTCAAACAGGATTCTAAGCCTTCAAATCCTGGGGATGAGTTTGCTTCGCAAATTTTGTAATGGCCGTTATCAAACAATAAATCGATACCCGCGACATCGAGATCGAGAATATTGGCTGTTTGCGTGGCAAGCCATTCAATTTCAGGAGTGATCTGAAATGGACGCGCTGAGCCGCCGGCACTGACATTGGCTTTAAAGCTGTCTTCTTGACCACGCCTTTCGTAGCAACCTGCAACACGACCACCGATGGTAAATACCCGAAGATCGCGGCCATGGCTGTTAGCGATAAACTCTTGCAGAATAATGTTAGCGTTTTTGTTGGTCGCTTCAATTAACTGCATTAGATCGTCAAATTCACGTGCCTTATGGGATAAAAACACACCGCTGCCCTGTGAGCCAGAAAGCGTTTTAATCACCACAGGAAAGCCTAGATGGCGCTCTACGAGGGCGATATCAACGGGGAACTTAACCAACATAGTTTTAGGCGTAGGCAAATTCTTCTCTGCCAACAATTGCTGGGAGAATAATTTGTCTTTAACGATTTCAATGGCTTTAGAAGGATTGAGGCAATACACCCCTAATCTTTCTAAGTGGCGAATAATGGCTAAGGCAAAGTAAGTTGTGCCTGATCCCATTCGCGGAATAATAAAATCGGGCAGCTCGACGGCTTGCCCATTCAATAAAATGCTCTTGTTATCTTCTCTGGTGACAGTCAGATCAAATTCATCAGGTGCGTAAACTTCCAACTGTATGTTGTCGGCTTTTGCTGCCGCCAGTAGACGCTCAATTTCATACCATTCAGGTTTTAGCTGAGTCGCGGTTTCTTTATATAAAATCCAACCACGCATTTAGTAGCAAACCTTAATCTTCATTCTTTATCCTCGGGTTCAGGTTCATCCTGAACATCATCTTCAATATCAAATACAGCCTCAACTTCTATTTCGGGCTTGGTTGCAGGCAAATGCACTGTACCAACCACGGCATAAAAGGGTTTCCCCATGGCGAGCCTGCGATACTTTACCCAGATCTGCTCTAACAAGCTACTGGGCGCGATATTTCCTTTGGCGACTTCCACAAATTGAGCTTCATCGGAGGTGCAGGGCAAGGTTTTACCTTCGGCTAAATTCTTCATTGCATGACCATGCAATTCAAGCAGTTCAGCTTCCTTATTAGTAAAATCGCCGCTTCGTTTGAAGCCTTTGGGGAAATTCGCGTCATCGTAGAAACGTTTTTGCGAGATAAAACTGGCAGCAGCTGAGCCGTTAAACGTCTCAGAACCCTTGTTAGCGTTTGAAAAAGACTGTTCAGACATGGCAGATACCCTCTAGTTTTTGATATACAAAGATTTGCAACTGGAGTATTGGCTAGTATTATTGATTTATAAATCAAAAAAATTTGCCTATGTTGGTCAAGAATTTTTATGGATACCGATTTACTGAAAACCTTTCTTGAAGTCTCCCGTACTCGCCATTTCGGTAAAGCGGCCGAGAATCTGTATCTCACGCGCAGTGCCGTGAGTTTTCGAGTCAAACAGCTTGAGAGCATTTTAGGCGTCGCGCTGTTTGAGCGGCAGCGTAATAACATTCAGCCCACACCAGCTGGCGAGCGCATGCTTGGCCATGCCGAGGCAGTATTAACGGCGTGGGAGCGGGCTAAACAAGATGTTTCCCTCAGTCAGTTACAGTCGACTCAGCTTGCCATTGGTGCAGGGCCGAATATTTGGGATGCCTATTTGCAAGGTTATTTACAGGGATTGCACGTGGGGCTGCCCGGCGTTGCGCTGCGCACCGAAGTGCTGCCTGCCAATGCGATGACGCGCCAATTAATGGACCGCACCCTAGATATCGCGATTTCATTCGATCCGCCAAAGCTTGATCAATTTGAATTAGTGCAGCTGGGGCAAATTAATTTGCTGTTAGTTTCGAGCCTAAAAGGTCAAACGGTGAATGCCGTGGTGCCGGGGCAATATGTAAAAGTGGATTGGGGGACGGCGTTTAATATTGTTCATGCGCAAGAATATGCGTCACTGCCTGTGCCAACACTGCACACGAGCTCTGCGCGTATCGCCTTGGATTTCATCTTAAATAATGGTGGTTGTGCTTTCTTACCCGAGCATTTGGTGCAGCATGCTTTGCGCAGCGGCGAATTGCATCACGTCAGTGGCGCCAGCGCCATTTCAAGAAATGTGTATGTTGCCTATTGGGCGGAAAATGATCGTTTAGCCCAGATCAAACAAGCCATCGACTTTTTAAGGGACGATGGCTCAGTGTTTGCTCATGCGACTATCTAAAACGTCTGTGTTAAAACACCAGTGGCGCCAATACGACCAGCCAAGTTAATCCACACAGTGCAAGACTCATAAACACGGCAGCCGAGGCAATGTCCTTGGCTTGGCCGCTTAGTGGGTGAATTTCACTGCCAACACGATCGACCACAGCTTCAATCGCCGAGTTTAAAAGCTCAACAATCAACACAATAAACAGTGTAAAAATCAGCAACAAACGTTCAATCGTGCTGATATCAACCCACAAAGCCACGGGTAACATGATGATGGCTAACATTAATTCCTGTCTAAAAGCGGCTTCGTGGACCCAAGCGGCCTTTAAGCCCTTCATCGAAAATCCCGTCGCTCTGAAAATGCGTTTAATACCGTGATTGTTGGCTGGTTTCATAGTGTTTCCAATAGACATTAGCGACAACGCGCTGAGGTGTTGCTCATTCAAACAGGTTTGATAAAACCAACTGTTGTGGATTTTAACATTTGACTGAGTCAATAAATTTGGCCGCAGTATAGCCCGAGATGAAAAGCGCATAAACAATTAACTGAGTAAAATCGTCATCAACATTCGTTGTTAACTTAGGCGCTTAGTGACTTTCGACGGTTTTTTAGTGCAACTTTAGCTATGGGTTCTAAGCTTAATGAAGGATATATTGTCAGAGTGAGCAAGGGAATGACTCATACCAACCCGTTACAAGATTTAACATTTTATCGGTTTATCCGCTTTCGGTTTTTCAAACAACGTCTGCTCTTACTCAGTCTGCTGATATTCGGTTGTTTAGCCCCAGTGACTTATGCACAAACCTCACCACCTTCGATACAGTTGGCAACCGAGTTTGATGCCCAGCAAGAGATTCATATTCAGGACTTTTTGATTAGCGAAAAACTCGACGGGGTGCGAGGTTACTGGAATGGTCAGGCACTATTGACTCGGCAAGGTAATCTTATTGCTGTTCCAACTTGGTTTATCGCAAATTTCCCGAATTATCCCCTCGATGGTGAGTTATGGCTTGGGCGAGGCCAGTTTGAGGCTATGTCGAGCATAGTTCGACAAACCTCAGCCAAGGATGATGACTGGCGCAAAGTGCGATTTATGGTGTTCGATGTTCCCAAGGCGGGTGGCGACTTTCAGCATCGCTATCAATTTGCGTTAACTAAACTGAGTGGCAAATCGCATTATCTTGAAGTCATAGCGCAGTTCCAAGTGGACAGTCTTGAAGCTCTGTATCAAAAACTTGATAGCTTAGTTGCTAAAGGCGCTGAAGGATTAATGCTGCATCGCAGCTCCGCGATGTATGTCAGTGGCCGCAATCCTAATTTGATGAAATTAAAACCCTATTATGATGCTGAAGCGACAGTGATCGGCCATATACCAGGCAAAGGTCAATTTGCAGGGCAAATGGGTGCAATAAGAGTGCAAACTCCAGACGGCCGGATTTTCAACATAGGCACAGGTTTTAATCTCGCAGAGCGTCAGCATCCCCCCGCCGTGGGTGCAATCATCACCTATAAATATCTGGGTCTTACCGTAAATGGCTTACCCAGATTTGCCAGTTTCCTGCGGGTACGCATCGATATAGATAAGATCGACAGTCAACAATAGGGGCGTGTATGGTTAACGAGACTTAGTGCAAGCACTTGTTTTAGTAGACTTTATTTCACTTTAGTTTGACTTTAATTTGACAACTAAGGCACAAAGCACATTTAATCAATTAATCATGACGATGGATAAGCTTTGACTGTTGAAGGATTGAATGAAATGAAAGAGGCGAGAGTGCAACGCATATTAATGGTGTGTATGGGCAATATCTGCTTGAAATTTAACTCATTGTAATTGTTAGATAAAAACCTCTCTCCAAAATCTCTCCAAAATTCCTCTCCAAAACGCTGTGTGATTTCTGGTGCTAAATCACTAGCTCTATCCACATCTGGCCACGTATATCATGATATGCAGCAGTGGTTCGCGGGTCTTTGTGACCAAGTAAGATTTGAGTGTCGATTCCCTGACCGCTATAGAGTCTTTCTGAAAGTGACCGTAATTCGTGAAAGGTCGTGGTCGATGGACCAAGCTCATCGCGGCATTCAGAAAAGCGTTTGGTAATGGTATCAACAAACACTTGCCCACCTATGGTTGCACCTCTAATACCGTGTTGATGGTGGATCAGGTATTTAGATACACAGCGGCTACGGCACGATAAAACAACATTGCCAATGCTCAAATCTAACGCCTCAAGTTTAAGTCCCAGCGGCAGCTTGAGCATTGTTGAGGTTTTCTGCTGAAACACATGCAACCATTCGCCTTCAACGTAGGAGTAGGGCGGCTTCGAACGATTTCCTGTTTTCCAATTTTGATACAGTTTTTCCCAATCGTTGCCCTTTTTAAATTGCATGTTAGCGATATCAACGCGGCGCTGCCCAGTCACCAATGCGAGCAGAATGGTATTTTTAACCCACGGCTCTTTGGTTTCGGCAACCGCGAGGATTTGATTCACGGCCTCTAGTTCAAGCCGATCCCGAATGACGTTTACCCGTGGGGATTTGGTTGCCGATGCGGGATTAAATCCACCGGTGATTTCTCCCGCTTGAGCGGCTTCTTTGAAAATATCAATCAGTACTGATCTCACCGCCTGCGCAGTTCTTTCTTTTCCTTGCGCTCTTAAAGACTGCATCAGCTCGTAACAGTCTTTGGTTGATATGTCTTTGAGGGGAATATTGCCCATCGCTTTTATAGCAATAGTCGCCTGAGACTTACGGGTTTTAAACGTGTTGAGTCTGATCTCGCCGTTATTTAATCTATCGCCCTGGATAGCAATATATTTTTCAACCCACTTTTTAAAGGCAATGCCATGTTGTGCCACACGTTCCGGCCTAGCGTTATAGTTATCGATAAACGCACTTGCAAGTTGTTGAGCAATTAACAGATTTAATGCGCTTGCTCGTTCCTTTGCGATGGTTCTATCTTTACCTAGCCCTCTAAAGGCCCCATTGCGGGGATCTCGGTACTGGTAATAAACTTCACCATTGCGAGCATCTTGCCGGCAATAAAGATTTTCTACACCTAGGTCGAATTTACGTGGTCTAGCCGCCATTGAGGATTCTCCTGATAACAGGGTCGCTTATATCACTGACCACAACCTGAGTCGGGTCTACGTAAATCGCATTGGATTTAACCGCCCAGCGTCTACCGAGCTTAATTGGTCTTGGTACAATGGACCCTGACTTTGCCCAAGCCTGCAAAGTCGCTTTTGATACAGAGAAGGCGATATGCATTTTCGCCCAATCTTCAAGGGTAATATATTGCTCGATCATATCGGACTCCTGATTAAGTCAGCGCCAGCATTGTTGCAGTGTTCATCATCGTGCCTTACCTGCGTTAAACAGCCTTCATCCTCATCTTCTTGCCATTCACCAGAGTCGATTAATGCTTTGGTGCATTGACTGCAAATCTGATAGGTACGGCCGCAATGTTCGACAAAGGTTGGTCTATGCACTTCACAGAAATAACCCTCGCAGCTGATCTCATCTTCGCCATGCATACCACCACACGCATAAGAAAGGCCACGGTCGATTTGTTTGTGGCAACCCGGATGATCACAGGTTGCTTCGAAGGCATAACCAATGGGTCTGCCGATACTATCTTCACCACAATTTGACCAGCTCATTGCTTACCATCCTCAATGTAACGATGAAAATCATCCTCGCCACACGTTGCAAACTCCTTTTCACAATGCGCCCATGAACAGACAAATTCGTTTTCGCATAGATCTGATGCGTAAATCGTATTTTCACCGCCACAGTGTGGACATGAAACTATTAGCCCAGCAGGCTTTGCCATCTTCTTCATTGTTTACCACCATTTGTTACGCTTTTTTCTTGGCCGCAAATTTTTAGAAGCTCGTTCGCATCAGTTATTGCACTCTCGATTCCTAGGCACTGTGGATAGTCATTACTTAATACAAATAGGTTTGGCAGTGCTTGTGTAGATATGAAAGTTTTGAGCTTATCCACCTGCATCGCCAGCTGGCCGCGCTCAGCTGTTAGAGTGTCAATTTCTTGCGCTGCCTCAGCCGCAAGATTCTTTTCACCACGACGAGATAAGTCGTCTTGATCTGTAGCGAACTGCTTTAGCCGTTCAGATAGTGAAAGCTGCTTCATGCTGCTTCCTTATCTTTCGGGGCGAAGAACAGTGCGACGGGGCCATCTTCGGTGTCGTGAATACTCAGCAAGAATGAGCCGGCTTTGTCGCAAATGGGGTGCCAATCGCTGATATCGTTGTCGCCCTCGTCAAAGTAACGTTCGATGAGGTTTTCAGGCGCATCGAGTTCAAACCAAATCGCCACAAACTCGCCGCCATGGCGTGCCGCCCATGCTTCACACTCTGCGCGTGTTACCCCTTCATCCCACTCGGGCAAATCTGGATGGGTCCAATAACCTTCTTCACGTTCAACTGTTGCTGCTTGTATCGACTTCATGCTACTTCTCCTTGGCGCTGGGCTTCATATGTTTGCCATGCGGGCAAATCAGTGTTTGATACTCGCCAATCAAGCTCGCCAGCCTTGTCATAGGCCACTGAGCCGCCATATTGAGCACCCTCAAAAGTAAATGTCGCAGTGCAATACAGTTGTGGATATGCACCGTTAAACGCCGTGAAGGTCAGATCAGGGCGCAGTGATAACAGCTGTTGCTTAAAGGCTTCGGCCTTAGCATTGTGCTGCGTAATGTCAGCTTGCTTTTGTGTATGGCACGCCGCGTTGCAATAAAACGCCTCGCCAATGCAGATCACCGCTTCAATGTCCGTCGCATTGCCGTCATCATCTTCGGCTTTAATTGGGTTGCCGCAGTGGTAACAGGTAAAACACCAACCATCTGCCAGTAACACTTGATAAGGCACGTTGCCTTGCTCTGCGTATTGGTCATATTCAGGGCAGCGAGTAACTGACATATCATCTTCAAAGGTCAGATTGAGTTCGCCCGCACCTATGCGGCGAGCGGCGGCAGCATGTTGATGAAACACAATGCATGCTGCGCCCTCGCAATGTTCTTGTACTTGAAACGCTTTTATCTTGGGTGTGTTCATGCTGCTTCTCCTTTTATCCTGAGTTTTGATTCTGCGTTGAGTGCAAATACTTCGGCGTCGGCTTGGCCGAAGTCGCTGCACTCGATGGCGTTAAAAGACTTACAAATGCCCCAGCCGTGGTAATTGTTGGGAGTGTATTTCACTTCGATTTGTTGCTGATCGCACATCAAGGTGGAGTAGGGCTTAGATAACGTGACCACGCCATCTTTGGTGCTAAACGTATTCATGCCGCCTCCTTGTTTTGGTTGTCGCTGGTTTGGCTGACTGGCGAATGGCAGGGCAGGCGCATTGGGTGATATCGGTACGAATACACTATGGTGCGGTTAATGCCCTTAGCTAAGTTGGTTAAGCCGTTGCCCAATGCTTGCCAGTACAGGCAATCTAACGCGCCGAGTGCCAGCGCGATTTTGATGCTGTCGCCCGTTGTGGCCTTGAGTAACAGGCTCAACTTATGGCTACGGTAATGATTTAGCAGATGGCGAAACGCCGCTGATTGAGTCATTTAGGCCACCTGCTTCGGTTGCAAAGGGCTTGATTGCAAATGAGTTAATTGCAGCTTGGCCCAGTCGATGGCTTTAATGGCCTCGACCGTGGCGGCGATTTGCTCTAGCTTCTTTTGCCCGCGCATAAAGTTTGAAAGTTCAATCCCGTGGCGAGCCGCCGCACGTTCGGCGGGTAGGGCGCTGGTGTAATGCAGCGTTAATGCGGCAATCACCTCGGGTGAACTAATACGGGTAAGCGACAGCAATAACGCAACGCGCTCTTGTGATTCAAAGCCTGGGAGTAAGTGGTTCATGCTTCACCGCCTGTGGTACTGATCACCCTGAACTCGATCACCCACACCCACGGGTTAGCATCAACGTTGTGATAGATTTGCTCCCAAGTACGCAGGAATGCGGCGCGCGGTTTCTCATACCAGCCCGCCGATTTCGCCGCGGCTGAGCGTGAATGATCAAAACCCTCTTTTATGGCATCGTCTTCTGAGATCTCATTCAATCGCTCAACCCTGATCGCAGTGACTTCCAGTAGAATGCGCGCCGCCCAGCGTGGCATGTGGATAGAGGGAATAAACCCGCGATATTCAGCGCCACGGTAATCAAAGTCTTCATCACCCGTACCTGCCGTTAATCCGCCACTGACATAATGCAAATCAGGCCAGTGTGCTTTGGTCATTGCCTCACGTACCCACAGCTGATCACCAAGCGTGCCGAACGGTGAAATAAACGCGCAATCTTCGCTGCTAACCCCAAAAACATCATCATTGGCTGGTTGATAGAATCCGTGCTTATCAATGACTGTCGGTGTATACCATTCGGCATTTCTAGAAAATGGCGCCCAATCATCATGCGGCTGAGCTTTAAACATTCTGCGCGTCTGTGTTTTACGGCCATCAAGGATGGCGCGCACCATTTCGGTGTTGAAGATAATAGGGCGCTGTTTCATGCTGCCACCTCGTCACATGGGTATTGCTTCCTTACATTGTTAATCGCGTCTTCCATGCTGGGATGACGCTCATTCATTCGGCCTTCACGCTGATGGCGCTTATGTGCAACGAGCTTTAACATGCGCGGGCCCGATGGCTCGATTTGAAAGCGGATCATGCGGTCATGTGCAAGAACGACGGCAGTCGTTAGAGCGCTATAGTCGAAGGTAGACATGTAATGCGCGCTAGTACTGTTGATTGATAATCCGTGGTCACCACAGGCTTGGATTTTGCCAAACATGTGATTGCCGCCGTTGTGAATGTCACAAAGGAAATCAAAACACTCACGTTGATCTGCATTGAGCCAAGGGTAATGTTTGGCGTAAAAATCATGTTCGTTGCTCATGCTGCCTCCTTGCTTTGGGTGGCTTCGTCGTATTGGCGGATGGCAAAAAAAATCGCGAAACAGCACCAGATAAAGCGATAGGTGAAGGGGTCTTTCCAGCCATCCCAAAAATCATCTAACGTCATGCCGCCTGCATCTTCCTCATCCCAATTATTGAGGCGATAAACCACATCCCACTCGGCGTTCTCGCGGTTTTGGGTAAACTCCTTAACAGCATTGGTCGCGCTGCTAATCGCCTCTGCCTCTTCTTCGTTCGTTGGATCGAGCCCTTCGATAAACCACTGCAAAAACTGCTCAAGGCGTTGATCGGCTTCCTTGGCATCAAACTCACGAGTGCCATCGGTTTTACACTCAGCCAGTACCTTTTCTTCCCAGTAACTCGCATTCACGCCCCAGTCATCACCGCTTTGGCGAAAGAAGCTAAACATGTCCTGAACCCGAGAAAATACGTAACAGCCCATATCGCCACTGATGCACAAATGCTGCGGCCATGTTGTTATCTCAAAGCGATGCTCAAAGCTGCCTTGGCTGAGTTCCATGTGACGGAACACGCCATCATCTTTAAGAATGGTGAGTTGATGTTCGGCCACATCGTTTAAAAATGACTCTCTCGTTGGGTGGTTCATACGCTATTCCTTCCTTTTGAATCAGCCGAGCTATGCTGCGGCTTCGCCGTTAAACACCACCAGATTGATGATGGGTTTCTTGGTTTTGGGGTTCACCTTGTCCGACAGCTTGTGATAGCGAATATGCACATCGCGGTGGGCTTCTTGGGTCATGGCTAACACGATATATTGCTGGCACAGCGCGGGCGTCGATAACGAATGCGACAGGCGTTGTGGCTTAATGGTTTCAAACAAGTGCTGCGCCATCTCATCCAACTTAGCTTGGTACTCGTCGGGGCTCAGTTGACGGCGGTTAGGGTGCGCGCCTACTGAGGTGCTGCACTTTTTGGCCGCTTGATTTTTCGCTAAGGTCATGGACACGCCGTAAACAAAAAACATAAATGCCTCCAACAAGGTGAAACTGTCGCCGTTATCGTTACAGGGATATGGACCATCACCCCTTGGTTGCTTTGCCTAGATAGCCTAAATCGTGAATGTTCGCGGCGGTTCTGCGGCTCTACCGCGTTAGCGGCCGACGGGCGTGGCTGTCGTCATCGTGTGCAGCGGATGCACATTAGTGACGGCTTGCGGGTCGTTGCGCCACACCATCACCTTGCCGTACAAGCCTTGTTGGGGCTCAGTGAAGCGCAGGCAGAAATTGAGCCCAAGTTCGCCCGTGTGGCGAATGAACTGGCGGTAAAAGGCGGCGCTTGGGTGGTGATAGGCAAAATGCTTTACCAGCTCATTGCAGCGGGCTTGCACCCGTGGGCAATCCATTGGGTCGGTGTGGCCCTTGGCCAGCGCCATCAAGCAGGCAAAACGTATTGCAACCAGTAGACGAAACTCATCGCGTTGCTTAGGTGTGGTGTGAACTTTCGCTAGAATCATTTCCTTGTCCTCGGTAGTGGGTTTATTGAGCACAAGTGCAAAGTTAAGATAACTTGACTTGCGAGTCAAGCTGATTGGTTTAAAAAACTTGACTAAAGTTTAGTTGATTTTGATTTGATGGCTTTTTGTACGAGTGTTTATGTAAAGTAAGGTATTGAGCTAAAGAGGATTTATGGTGATGTTAGGTAAAGCCATTTTAATAGATGAGGCAGATTGCTCTTTTATGTCACAAAAGTGTTTTGGCTCGTTAGAACAATCGAAAATTCCCTCACCTGTTGTCCTACAAATTTTCATCTATTTGGCTAATGTTGGTCCTTCCGTAAAGTGATTAGCAATGTATGGGTATACAGTCGTATTTAAGTTTAGATACTTTTGAGTGTTTTTTAACTCATTTTTTTGCATGATTTTCCAACCTACAATTAATAAAGCACATAAAATCATGTGGATATGCTTACCCAAAATTAGTTAATAGGTTTGTAAAACGCACATGCGCGTTTTTCCGGATGGTGTATTTGATTAAAAGCTGATAAGTTCTTTGCATACAGAGAGTTAACTGTGCGTATTTAACTGGTCTAATGAGGTAAACACGCATAAATACTAAGACGCTAGGTTTTAAGGATATAGTAAATGCTTGTAGAAGCTAAAAAACGATTTGAATACGGATTTGTCTTGAATGAACAAGATTTAAGAAGAACCATTGATGTTGTTATAGAGCAATACCAAAAACTTTCAACTTCACTTAAACCTACCATTTCGTATGAAATAAAATACAAAAATGGAGCTATTAGTAAAACAGATTCATTAGAAAGTGTTTTCAATCAAGAGAATCTAGGTTCTTCTCAGATCATAAAGTTAGTTGCTGTTTTTGAAGCAGATTTAGATGGAGACTCTATATCAGTAAACATAGGGTTTAATAATGCTGATTTAAATGAAGATCCCGGGACAACATCAATTTGGTATAATATCCAAGGAAATTCAAGGGATTGGGTTTTTATATCTAGCTCTTTAATTCAAGAAAGAATTGAAAAGATCAAACGTTTTTGCCCTAATCAACTTGGTTTATCAGGAAAGCGAAGTTCACCTTTAAGAGCTTTACTTCCATTGATTCTAATGTTGGTAATGCTCATTCCTTTACTACTTGTAAGTAAATCATCACAAGTAGGTACTAGTAGCTTATTAATAGAGGCTAAAGATAAAGGTGAATTAGTTACAACAATTGATGCACTTATTTTAATAGAACAAGCTAGAGAAAGTAGAAGCTCAATATTTGGGGATTCTTTTAGTTCTATTATCTCTTATGGTTTTGTTGGAATTGTTAGTCTAATAGGACTATTTATGTTCTTACAGCGCTACTACCTAGTTTATAACTTTATTTGGGGAGACTACTCTGAACATTTCAAAAAAACAGAGGGTATTAGAAGTTTCATATTAATTATTGTATTGCTTGGTATTATTGTATCCTTTGTTGGTGGAATACTAGCAAATATGACTGGAATAAATTAGTTGCTTAAAAGGGCAAATTACAGTTGGCTGTTGCTCGTGCCTCGCACATTTTAGCCAACCATAATTTTCCGCTTAGCAAAGCGTTAAGTGCTAAGGGTGAAAAATAAAGGTTTAGTCTATGAAAATTCCAGCTCAATTTATGCACGTCGGATTTTTTGACTTGTTGTGTGATGCGTTAGTGCAGCATTCTCAAGCGAAACAGAATGAAAATAGTAGTTACAGGTGTAATCGTTTTTCTCGTTCGTCTATTTGTGCGTCTGTCCTGTCTATCGAGAACTGCGCCAATGCTTTATTTCAGCAAATTGAAGTATCGCCGCAAACATTAAATGATTTAGACAGGATGCCTGCTTTATCTAAAATAGACATGTATTTACGAGTTGAACACCAATTATCAGGTTTAGACTACGGGAATAATATAGTTCAAAAAGTAAAAGAGCTACTTCATGTCCGCAATCAGTTTGTGCATCAAAAAGGAACCAAAATCAAAACCGATATTGGTAAACCAAAAGACGGTATGGAGAATTGGATCTTACCTATGGATTTGGAGGGTAAATTACACACGGAACTGAAAATTCCCAAATGCTCAATGTTCTGGAGTAACATTCATGCTTATGAAGTACTTAAAGCAGTGTTCAGCTTTTACAATTACTTGTTCTCAGAACTTGTTCCTTTGAGTGAGGATGATTTAACAGCAGTACTTATGAACCGAATTCAGTTTAATAACTACGTAATGCCTAACTTGTTTGATGAAATGCATATTGAGTTAGAAGAAGCAGAAAGTATTGGGCTAAAATTAAAGTTTTTTGATGCTGCTCCTTGGCGGCGCACTTAACAAACGCCTCAAGAGGGACTTCCAAGGCGTGGCATTTTTACTGTGTGTTGATTTCTGTGGTTTCAGTGTCATGCGGAAACTTGGTAGTAGCGTTGTCAGCCCCTTAAGCTGGCATTACATGCTTTATTTGCTAATAGAATAGTTAATCCGAATAGGCTAATGTCTAATAAGATTAGACCCAAAATACATAAGAAGAGCTATTTGGAATTAAATCGTTTTTACAACAGTACTGAATACCAAAACACTTTGCCGATCACTTTGATCTGTTTCACTTGGTCGGCATCAAGGCGTTCATCAGGATATTCGTCAGTGTTGTAGCTACGAAGACGTAAACCACCACCGGGTAATTTATACAGCACTTTGATACGTAGCATGCCATCATGGTTCACTGCGTACATTTTGCCGTCGATTACATCGGTGGCTGAGGTATCAACACCTACTGTTGAGCCGTGGGGTAATATGGGCTCCATGCTGTTGCCATTCACTTTGACACAAGCCGCATAGTCACTATTCACACCTTGACGTTTAAGAGTGCTCTTAGTAAAGCGCAGTTTCGGCCCTTTAAATTCGCGGCACTCGAGAATGCCATCCCCTGCGGCTAGCTCCACTTCCATGTAAAACGGTATTTCAACTTCATCTTCCCCTAATGGGGTATCACTATCCCATATCTCAAAACCGCCAGCCCATTCAGCGTTGGATTCCGGTTTAGTTTCTTTATTTCCAAAGAGAAGATATTCGGGTGAGCAGCTTAAGGCTTTCGCTAAGGCATGCAGGTTCTCGCCTTTAGGAGAGGTAGAGCCTGATTCCCAAAGCGATACTGTGGCTTTAGTTAAGCCTATTTTTTTGGCAATGGCTGGCTGTGTAAAACCTAGCTCTTTGCGTCTTTGTTTAATGCGTTCATTCATCATAGTAAAGCTATCTTAACTTAACGTAAGTCAAGTTACCTTTTCTTTTGTTGACATTTGAGTTGAGTTTTCTTAACCTCGGTTAAAATTACTTGTCGGAGTTTGTCTATGAAAACGAAAGATGCGATCTCGCATTTTGGAAACAAGCTAAAACTGGCTGAGGCTTTGAGTGTTACTAAATCGGCAATTAGCCAGTGGGGGGAAGATGTTCCCGAACTCCGTGCTTATCAAATCGAACGGTTAACTGGTGGTGAACTCAAGGCGACTGAGTTGCCGTTAATGAGCCCTGAGCATGCCGCTTAATAGTGAACCGTTCTAACACGTTAACAGAGAGAGGCTTATTAGCATGAAAACCCATTCACGTAAAAAAGATAGCCGTTTGAATTTGTTGATGAAAACGATTCATCGGGTGTTGGAGTTGCCCAAGATGACGCGCTTTGCGCTGGCGATAGATTTTGTTGCGGCGGTTGAGCGCCTCGGGCTAAGCGAGGTGTTGGCGGCGGAGGGCATTAGCTTTGCGAGCACGCAAGATGTGCACAACGATGCGCGGATTAATGCGCAAAAGCTGTTCCGTTGGCTCGGTCAGTACGAGGGCCAACATCCGCAGGCTGATCGCTTGTTTCATGTTGAGCAAGCACTGGTTGCAGCACTGCCCGAGCATTTACGGGTGCAGTATCTCAACGATGTATTTGGTTGCACTGGGGTGACGGTAATTGCTGATCGCATGAATGACGGCCATGTGTTGCATGTGGCCGATATGGCGGCATCGCTCACCAAAGAGAACGCCGAGGCGCAAGTGGCGGTGATCCATTTGGGCGAGGAGCCCAAGCGCGAGCAGTTAGTGGCGGCGCACCGTGAGTTAAAAGAGTCGGCGGCAACCACGCAAGCGAGCATGGCAGCGTTAGAGCTGGCGTACCCGTATTTAGCGAGTCACGGTGGCAAGGCGGCGCAATACGCGGCCGAGAAGTGATAGCGATGCCGCAATCGAACCTGAACATCAATGTTATCGCCAGTGCTAAAACCGAGTTGCATCAGCAGTTGATCCGCTTGGGCGACATGATCGGCGACGGTTTGCATTTAGAACCCGATGGCAAATGGATTGCGAAAGAGTATGTAAAAGTGGCGCGGGCGTTAGGTTATCGGCCTAAACGCGCGGATCACAGTGCACAGATTAATGCGGTAATGCTTAAGCGGGTGGCTGATGTGCCGTGTGGTCAGTGCGGTTTGGCTTTAAAGCAAACCAAGTCGGGCTCGAAACGCGCCGTGTGTGCCAATGGGCATAAATGGCAGTTGTTGAAATGACTTGTTTGAATGACTTGTTGAAATGAAAGAAGGAGTGAATGACATGTTCACAAATCAGTTAAGTGATAACTGGGCGCGTAAAAAACGCAGTTATCAAATTGCCCGCCACAGTTTGGCGACCGATGCGGGCTTGATACCTAAGATCATGAAGTGAGGAGGATAACGATGTTTGATCCTGAATGTTTAATTTGTTGTTTGGAGGGCGGCGCCGCGTGTTCGGTGCATGGGCAAGTTAGCAGCGATGATGGGCCCGCCGTGGCCGCGCTTACCGAGATGGAAACCGCGCAAGTGACGTTACTCGTGATGCAAGCAAAGCAGTTAATGCTTAAGGCGATGGCGCTTAAAGCTAAGTCGAACATGCCTAATAGCACTGAGCCTAACGCCAAAGATCTTAGCGCGGCAACCTCTGAACGGGCAGCGTTAAGTGGCGTGAACATGGGCAAAGACATTGCCTGTTTTCATGGGCATACCACGGCGGAGTTGTTTAGACGAACGCAGGTGGGCCGAATGGTTGAGGTGTTAAGGAACTGCGATGAATTGCAGCATAGTCGCCCCGAGCGTTGGGCGGTTATCGCGACCGACATAGTGGATAAGGCCTTGCTGGGTAGTGGCAAGCAATTGTTGCTGCCGACGGTGAGCATCGATTGGATTATGAATTATCTGCTGATGGAAGAACAACGCGCGGAACGTTCTATTGCGCTATTGGAAGCGGATGTAGGCGCGGCTGATGCGAGTGCAACTAATGTTAAAGCCGCTGATATGAGTGCAATAGCGAAAAGCCGCAACGTGCACATTAAACGGCGTGATTTTTTTAGCCAGTTGCGCAGTAACTTGGCGCACAAGGTTTACTTGCTTGGCAGTGAAGGCGAGCGAACGGAGGGCAACGGGGCGCATTGCAGTTGACCCGTTGCTGTAGACATAAGAAAGCCCGCTGAAGTTTTGGCGACCGATGCGGGCTTAATGCCAGAGAGGTAGGCAATTGCATGTTACTGAAATACGGCGTTGTGGTCAAATTTTGACCTTTCGTCGAGTGGTAGGGATTCAGTTTAATGTGTGAAGCAGGTGCCGCTGAGCCGTTTCATGATCGCAGCAGATTGCTTCGACATAAACGAAATATTCTGCTTGAGCGGTTTGGTTGAAAACGAAATAACCACCGAGTACATCAAGCGGTCCAAAGAGGATGTGGTCAATTTCAAAGCATTTGGGATTGTAAATATCCATGACGCTGATGTTGTCGGTATCTAGTTCTACGGCAATGCGGCTGCGGTTTTTACTTATGCCGATAACGGTTCCATGTGTCTGTCGGGGCATTTAAACGTCCTGTTTAAAGTCGATTGTAAATAAGAAAGCCCGCTGAAGTTTTGGCGACCGATGCGGGCTTAATACCTAAGTGAGGCAATATTATGTTACTGAAGCATAGAGTTTGCGTCAATTCGAGTTTGTGGGTTGCTCCGTTTGGGGGTGACTTATGAGTATGGAATTGATGGTAAAAGCGATGAAGGCCAAGGTGGGTAATCCACTGCGCAAGCTGGTGTTGATCAAGCTTGCCGATAACGCCAATGACCAAGGCGAATGCTGGCCGAGTTACCAGAACATTGCAGAGCAGTGTGAGATAACCCGCCGCAGTGTGATGAACCACGTAAAAACGTTGGAGGACGACGGCTTTTTACGGCGCGAATATCGCAAGGGTGAGAAGGGTAACTCCACCAATATTTTCCACATTCGTTTTGAGCCGATGACGCCAAAATGCAAGGGAGACGCTGCTGTATTAGGGGGTGAAGCAAATTCACTATCCCCAAATGGCGCAGATTTGCCCCCTAGTGAATGTGGTTCACTACCCCCTAGTGAAGCAAATTCACCCCCTAGTGAATATGGTTCACCAGCTAGTGAACGTGGTTCACCACCCCTAGTGAATATGGTTCACCCAGAATCTATCAATCTTGAATCTATCAATGAATCTTTAAAAGACTCTTGTCCAGCAACGAGTGCTAAGTCGGTTTTCAATGCGTTTTTCAAAGCGTATCCCGCCCATCGCAAAGGCGGCTCGGATTCGGCTGCGTGGAAAGCGTGGAAGGCCGAAAAGCTGACCGATGCCGATTGCGTGTTGGCGGTGAGCTGGTTGAAGGAGGCGGCGGCGCTGGATACGAGTTGGGGCTTTAGCGCTAACGGCCAGTTTGTGCTCGGCATTACCAAGTTTATCCGTGAACGCCACTGGTTAACGCCGTTGCCAAGACCGATGGCCGCGGCCGTTGGGCAAGTGGATTGGAGTTATGCGGTGTATGACCCTGAGGACCCTTTGATATGACGGCTAACCAAAATACGAGCATGAAATCACTGCAGACCTTAATCCGCCAGCCGCTGGTTGGGCAGGGGCGTGTGAGTCAACCCGAACCCACGGCAATGGACATGGCGATTGTGGACAGTGTGTTTAGCAAGTTGCGGGTGTTGTTTCCGGTGAGTGCGCCGCGGCCTGAGGACGAAGCGACCCACAAAGCCGAGTGGCTTAAAACTCTGGCGGCGCAGGGGATTGCCAGCCGCGAGCAAGTGCAAGCGGGGCTGAATCGCGCTAGACGCGAGCAGGGCGATAGGCAGTTTTGGCCGACACCGCGCCAGTTTGCGCTTTGGTGCCAACCGACGGCCTGTGATTTGGGGCTGCCCAAGTTAGAGGCCGCGTTTAAGGAGGCAACGCGCCATTACCATCACCCTGACAAGCATACGTGGAGCCATGATGTGGTGCGCTTAGCGGTGCGCGAAACGGGCAGCTGGATGTTTGCTACTGGGCTTGAAAAGGACGTGCTAATGACGTTTGAGCGCAATTACACAGTGTTATGCAGGCGCTTTAGCCGTGGCGAGTTAACCGATGTTGAGTTGCCAAAGGCACTACCCGAAACGGTGACGCGGCCCACTGAGGCGGCAAAGGCCAAATCAATTATTGCCACGCTACGAACCAACCTTGGGCTTAAGGGGGCAAACGATGGCGACTAAACCACTGACCCAGCGCGAACGCTTGATGCGCATCATCACAGGCAAACGGTTTTGGACCCTGTTTGAAATCCAGCAAGAAAGCTTTAACCGCTTTGGGGTTCACGACAGCGAGACAGCGTTAAGTGCGCGGTTTCGGGATATGCCGATGAACCAGCGGGTAAAGCGCATACGCTCGGGTACCCATCACACCTTTGAATATCGGTTGGAGGGCTAGATGGCGCAAGTGATGACAGCAACAGGCGTAGAGCAAGGCAAGTTAAACGATGCGGTATTGCGCCGTTGGTTGCGGGCAGGGATAACGCGGGACTTTCGGGACACGCAGTTTCCTGCAGTGCGGTTACGGGCCTCGACTGATAGACGCCAAGCCTCGGTGTATTTAGTGATGAACGAAGCGGGCAAAACCGTGTGGCAAAAACAGGGTGTGTGGCCAGTGATGTGCTTGAAGACCTTTTTAACCGAGTTACCTAGCCTTTTAGCAAAACGCAGCATGGGCCAAACGGTAATCAGCAACGAGTTTGCCACGGTAGCGCAATTGCTGGCGTGGTTTGTAACCCATGTTGAATGCAACCGCACCTTAAGCAACAGCTGGCGCAGTAACTGTAAATCGTTAGTGAGTAAACATCTCAGTGGTTGCTTTGGTGAGTTACCGCTCAATGAGCTGAACTTTATTGCAGTGGACAGCTATTTAATCAAACCCATGTTGGCGCAGGGCTACTCCGCCAATTACATCAAAGCGGCGGTGAAAGTGTTGAAACGGGCGTTATCGGTTGCGGCCGATTTACGGGTGTTAGACAGCAATAGCTTGGCGGGGTATCGGGTGCAAATGAGTTTGAAGATGCCGCCTTTGGTGGGCACGCAATTAAGCGAGTCGGACGTGGGACCGTTATTCAGCGCCCTACGGAATGCAGCAAGACCGGTGGCGATGTTGTTTGTGTTAATGCTGATGTTCGGTACCCGCATTGGTGAAACCCGCTTGGCAAGATGGGACCACTTTGCCGGTGATTACTGGTTTATTCCGGCCGAGAATGCCAAGAACCGCCAAGAGCATCGCTTACCTATGACGCCAACAGCCAAGAAGCTGATAACCCATTATGCCCAGTGGCAATACACGCATGTGGGCAAGCGGGCGTTTTTGTTCCCAGGCGAAGTGGGGCCGGTGAGCATTCGCACTGCGCAGTATTGGAGTGAGACGATTCGGTTTAAGGCGTTTACCTCCCACGCGCTAAGAAAACTGTGCCGCACCATTATTGCCGACATGGGCGTAGATACCATGGTGGGTGAGCGGATTTTGAATCACACCTTGCCGTTACTGCTACGTACTTACGTTAACAGCACTTTAGATAAGGGCATGTTGATGGCGTTGGATGCCTACCACGCACACTTAATCACGCTGGGGTTTGATGATGTGGCGCCCGAGATAATGCGCCAATCGACCACTGAGCCGAGTGAGCCAGACGAGCCAATGTTAGTGGGGTGGTTATGACGCTAACAATGACAATTACAATTAAAACAACTGGGTTATGGCCTGAGTACAGGAGGATTTATGGCTAATCGCGCCGCGGATGTATTGAAAGTGGGGCGCCGTTTACGGGGCATGACCCAAGACGAAGTGGCTGAGATTTACGGCATTAGCCGCAACACTTACCAACGTTGGGAAAATGGCCGTACAACTGCGCCCTATGACGATGTGACATCGATATGCCTTGATGTGTTTAAGCTTTCGATTGAGAAGATAAATGAGGTGGCTAATGGGCTTTAGCGATGAACCCGAGCAGAGGATGAACATTAAGGCGTTGCGGTTAGGGCTGTATCGCTGGGGCCGTTATTGGGTGTACCAAGAGTTGGGCAAGGGGTTTTCGAACCGCAGCGCCTGCGACCGTTTAGGTGAAGCGCTGGGCGGCGGCAACTTAAAGCACGAACTCAACGTGCCTGCCCACGTCGCCCATTTTGACCAGCTCGTTGAGCAGTTATCCATAAACTGCAAACGCGCCATTCGTGCCCATTACCTCTGCAAAGAGCAGTGGGCCTTAATGGGATTTGACAGCAAAAAATCTTACATCTTCTGGCTAAGAAAAGCCGAAATGGCACTGCTGGATAGGATGAATTAGAAGGAACGCCCTCTTACGAGGGCTGGCGGGTTAGACGGTTGTCCACCAAGACTGCTAACCCGTTGACTGGATTTTATCAAAGGTTCGGACAGATACCAATGCGAAATAATTATCCATTTAATGATGCGCTGAGCTTAGGTGTGATCTCTATATTGATCACAATGAAACTAGGCTTTTACTAATGATTGCTTTGTGGATTTATCGTTTTGGTGCTCTTGCCGCAATCCGTCTTTATGCATTTGTTTGGGCAAACACGCTGCGTTAGAGAGACTGCATTTGTCGTAGAAAACTTTTGCATGTTCAGTTTGGTGGGCAAAGGGGAACGATTGTGTATGTTGTTTGACTAATAATGAAAACACCCCCTTTAATAGGGGGTGTTTTCAAGCATAAAAGTCTATGTGAACAAGATAGCTTAAAAGTTATACATCACTGATACACCGATGTTTCTTGGGTCGATAATTGCAGCGTAACCGTCCACATAACTGCGGCTGGGAGGCTCATTTACTGTCAATGCTTGCTCATCAAATAGGTTGTTCACGAAGCCACTCACCCGCCAGCTGTTGGCTTGATAATCGACGCTAAAGCGAGTTACTACATAGTCACCTGCCACGCGGTCTTCTGTGTTGTTGATATCGGCGAAGTATTCACCAACATAGTTGCCTGATAGGCCAAAGGTTAGCTCGTCATTGAGCCAATATTTAATGCCTAAGTTTGCTGTAACGTGTGGTGCCGCATTCAGTTGATTGCCGATAACATCGCCATAATTAGGATCTGCTCGTTTAATTTCACTGTCGAGTAAGCCCACTCCAGTCGTTAATTGCCAGTTATTACCAAGCATTGCAGTCAGAGCTGTTTCAATACCATAGGTAACTGCTTTGTCTACATTGGTAATTTTTCGAGCTTGATTAGATGCTTGATATCCATCGAAGTTGTTATAGAAAAGGTTGGCACTAAGGTTGACATTACCGTCTAAAAATTCACTGCGCGAGCTAAGTTCGAAGGTATCAACAAATTCTTCATCGTAATAGTAGTATTCACTTTCTGCTAACGACAATGCTCCACCGCCAGCGTTATATCCGCGGCGCGCACTGGCGGCTAAGGTCGTGTTATCTGTGATGGCGTATTGCAGTACTAACTTAGGCAGTGTGACTGTGGTGCCGTCATCGAGGTTTTCATTTAGTTGATTGCCTTGGTATTGCATCGAAAAATTACGTGTTTGTTCATCACGCATCACCCGACCGCCGAGAGTGACCCAAAGTGAGTCATTTAAACCATAGGTGATTTCACCGTAAATAGACGTTGATGTGCTACTGTCATCGCCGTTATAAATTGAGCTGCCTGTGCTATCAAAGTCTTGGCTGCGCTCAAAATAAGATAGGCCAATAAAACCATTCAAGTCGCGGTTATTTAAGCCAAAACTGTATTTACCATCGACAGTGTAACTTTGATCTTTCATATCCACATATTGCTGTGCTGTCACTACTGGCTCGTAAGATTCAAAGCCCCAGTCATAATCCATGTAGGCGACAACTAAATCAAATGCTTTGCCTTCACCAAGATCGTAGTCGATTTTTACTGAGTGTGTGGCCGATTTAGTTTCAATATAACGCTGAAAGATAGGGTTATATGCCCAAGGGTCATTTCCCGTGAAGTAGTTACGTCCGGAATCTCCTTTCTCATCATTAAACGAGAAGCTATACATCACTTTTAGAGCGTCAATCGCACTTGGTTGCCATAAAACCTTGCCGCGCCAGCGATTAGTGATGAGTTCATTTTGGTCGAATGTGGCTGGGTTTGTGCTGTATTCCAAACCTTTGTTATAGGTTTCACCTGTGACATTTTGCCCGCTGATCCTAAAGGCTAATTCGTCGTCTAGAATCGGGCCTGATAGCATCACGGCGCTATCAATATAGTTATCTTGGTTGCGGTAACCTAAACGGGCGGCACCATGCCAATCAAACGTGGGATCTTCAGTTTTTATAAATACAGTGCCACCAATACTGTTACGGCCATTAATGGTCGATTGTGGCCCTCGAAATATTTCAATTTGTTGAATGTCCCATAAGCCTGTATCGCCAGTGAGATCGGCTACAAAGGGTTCTGCCACACCATCAATCAGAGTGGAAACGCGTGCACGAGCACCGCCAGTGAATGAGTTGAAGCCTGAAGCCGAACCATTGCCTGAGACACCACGGATATCTGGTACCGAGCCTGTTAGTACGACAACGTTAGGTATTTCGGACAAAGCATTTGAAATCGACTGATACTGACCGCTATCGAGTGTTTCTTTGTCAATAACAGATACCGACGAGGTCGTATCTTTTAAACTGCGCTCAATTTTTTCGCCATATACAGTAATTTTTTCAATAGCATCTGCCGACGCTATCTCGACGGCAGCTGCAGCCGTTGACATGCTAATACTCGACAGAAGTGCCGCAATCATATTTTTCTTAAATGCCCTGTGTTTCATGAAGATCCTCGGACTGACTATTAATGAATAGCGTGGTGTTAGCTAGAAGTGCCGACAATTTACATTAAAATAACCTTAATCGCAATTGCGAATGTATGTCATTTACATTACCATTTATCGGTTTTGTGACCTCTACCAAATAATGAAAATAACAGGGTAAATATGTTTGGAATTTCAGCTTTTGTAGCGACAGTTATCGGTATCATGCTTATTTACGGTACGAGTAAACATCAAAGATTAAGACGAACGTCATTACCTAAATCATTTTTGATAATCGGATATTGTTTACTTTTATTGGCACTATTTTTTTGGTCGCAGCATTTGAGTTTGATATCCGCATTATTCACTTGGTTTTTTAATGTCTTGCTATTGCTGATATGCATTCCGTTGGTCACGCTCGTAAAACATAGAGGTGAATTGTCATGAAGCGGTTAACTGAAGCTGAAAAGATTCAGCCTCATTGGTGGCGAAAAAGCCTGATTGCAGGAGTGTTAGGTCTTACATTCGCCTACGGAGTGGTGGCAGTTTTTGCTTGGTTTGGCCTCGGAGGAATTGATGCGCCAATGAAGGTACAGCTTAATATGTGGCTAATTAGTTTAATTTGGTTGACCGTTGTTTCACTGAGTTTTTTATTCAAGACCGCAACCACAGCCTTGTGTGGCTTGGCCTTGGCTAATATTGCTATTTATCTTATTTTCATCGGGTTATGGACATTGTTATGAGAATCCGTGCAGATGTGCTTCGTACTTATCAGTCTATCCATACGTGGACGGGAATATTAACTGGACTGCTATTATTCATTGCTTTTTATGCGGGTGCATTGACTATGTTCAAACCGCAAATTGAGCAATGGGCTATACCGTCAAATCAGCAGTTAGCTCAAGTACCCAGTGAGCGGTTGGATGAGTTAATTACGCAGGCATTGAGCCAATATGATAAAGCTAGAGAAGGTTTTATTATCAGCTTTGATGAAAATGAATCACCAATGAAGTGGTACGAACATGGCGGCGGTCGGGGTATTCGATTAGATGATCAATTACGGCATGCAAGCTTGACTGAGCGTGGCGAGATTATCACTCAAATGAGTAGTACTAATGAGTTGGGTACGTTAATTGACCAACTGCATCGTACTGCTGGCATCATCGGTAAAGTGGGCCATGAAGATTTAGGCGTGATTGTTTTAGGTGTGGCAGCCCTATTGTATTTTTTGGCGTTAGTGTCAGGTGTTATTATTTTGCTGCCTACTTTAGTCAAAAACCTGTTCGCACTGAGGCAAAATAAGGGAAGTAATCGCCTTTGGCTAGACAGCCATAATCTCGTTGGTATCATCAGTTTGCCATTCCACATTATCATCGCATGGACAGTGATTGTTTTTGCATTCCACGACTTTTTTTATGGTGGGTTGGGTATCGTTTATGGTGATAAACCTTTATTTGAACGGCCTGTACGCTCAAATGTTGAATACTCAATTACTGAACTTCCATCAATGGCAACGTATCGACAGCAATTGAGTGCAATGACCCATGGCTATCAAATTGTTTCTATGGCGTTTTCAAACCTTTCAACTACCAATCCCGCGCTAGCTGTCGAAGTAAAAACCGATGGGCAGATAATGCGTGGTGGCTATAGCGATTTTATTTATCTGAACCCTTATACCTTTGCGGTGCAATTTAACACACTTAATCAAGCCAGTGAGGGGGCGTATGGTCCTATTGTAAACAGTTTGTTTGCTCTGCATTTTGGTAATTACGCGGGTGACTTTGGTCGCTGGATGTATTTTGCCTTTGGTTTATTAGGGGCATTTTTGTTTTATAGTGGCAATTTACTCTGGCTAGAAAAACGTCGTAAAAAGCAAGCAGAGCAGCAAGCATCGACACGTTTTATGGCATCGCTGACAATTGGTGTTTGTTTAGGGTCAATGTTGGGGGTGAGTTTCGCTATCTTGGTGACTAAATGGCTTTATCTGGTAACTCATCAGGTCAATAGTCATTATCTTGCGTGTTACTACGTTATATTTTTTGGGGCGATTATTTATAGTTTTGTTCGTAACCCTGCGTTGGCCGCAATCCATATACTGAAGTTATTAGCATTAGTTTGTGCATTGATCCCTGTGAGTACACTCATCTCACCGCTGTTTGCACCATCCGAGTCGATTGCTTATGCTAGTTTGGGGCCAGTTGATATGGTGGCGTTGATTTTTGCAATATGCTTTTATTTCTGCGCCCAGAAAGTTTATAAGCGAGCTTATTTTGGAGAACGAAATAGTATTTGGGCATTGTCGAACGCGAGCACTTAATCAATGTGGATGTTGTAGTGGATCAGTAAATTTGCATCACTCCGAAGTGCGACACTCATCAATTAAGCAGCTAATTGGTTAAACACAACCGCTCGAAAGGTATCGCTATGCATGTTGTTAGTGAGTTAATTAATGATCAATGCAGTGGCATGTAGCTGTTTATGAACGAGACCACGAGGCATTTAAATTTGTGGATAGGTTTTTTGCGAGATTAACTAATGTGGATGTCATGAAAGTTGAACCACCTGCAACTTAAGGTTTTCATGAATATGTGATTACAAATATCTAAAAATAAGCGATGGACGCGATGAGTATTACACTGGAAGACGTTACAAGTTCAAATTATGACGCCGTATGCGACTTGGATGTCACTGATGAGCAGCAGGAATATGTTGCTAGCAATATGTGGTCTTTGGTTGAGTCACATTACTGCCAAGGGCATACCTGTAAGGCAATCTATCAAAACGATAAACCTGTTGGCTTTTTCATGTGGGTATCTGAAACACCTGAAAGAGTTTCTATCTGGCGCTTTATGGTGGATCAACGTTATCAAAACGCAGGGATTGGTAGAACCGCTTTAAATTTGGCGCTAAATGAAATCAAAGCGTACGACAAAGTAAAAGAGATTGAAATTTGTTATGACCCTGAGAACACCGTCGCCAAAGATTTTTATTCTAGTTTTGGCTTTCAGGAAGTGGGTTTGGATGAAGACGGTGAAGATATGTTGGCAGTCATCAAGCTGTGAGCTCTAACAATCGCCTTAAACATCGTGGCCTGCGGCCGCTGGACTCGCAACAAGTTGCTCGCCGTTTAGGCGAGCGTTAGGCACAATCTAATCAAAGTACATATTTCACTTGGAGCAGAAATGGAAGTCAGAAAATCTTCGAGATTATTTATCGTAGATAGCGAAGGACGCCTTTTATTATTTTTATACAAGGACGAGCATCAAGCACCATTCTGGGCAACCGCTGGCGGCGAGCTTAAAACAGGAGAAAGCTACACTGACGCCGCCGCACGGGAGCTATACGAGGAAACTGGACTTACTCTAAAAATTGGACATCTTCTGAAAGAGCGAGATGAAGTATATGCTGTAGCACGCTCAACACCTGCGCGCTGGCTAGAAAAATACTATCTAGTAGAGTGCCCAATAAATTCAAATATATTCGCGGCAGAATGGACCGACGAAGAAAAGTGCACCATTCAAAAATGGAAATGGTGGAGTATTCAAGAAATGCAAAATGAGAACCCAAACATATTCAAACCAAAGTGGATTCCTGAGCTTTTGAGTGCAGTATTGAGCCAACGCCAACATTGCGCCTAACAAGCGTTCTGACTATTTAGCCTTAAATCGTGCCGTGAATCACTCTGACCTAGACTGATTCATGCTACCCTTCGTGCCCCTTTGCGAGATTCTGGGGCGTTTTTTCCCTTAAGATAAATCAAATATCTGGAGAGCTGATTCACACCTATACCCCGATGTTACAACCGAAATCAATATTGTTATTGGGGCCTGATTTCATTAGCTAGCAGAGGATTTTAAAGTCGTTATGTAGTTTGGCCCAGTGAGCTTTTAATATCGCTTTATGCTCTTCATGCATGGGGAGTTCAGCAAGTGCCTTTGGCCAAAGAGTACGGGCTTTTTGCATGGCATCCAGTAAATGAACCTTTATCGCGGGCCATGGTAGGCCTGTTCTCGTTGCCCATGCTTGGAAGGTGGTGATATCAATGGCGTACCATAGCTTTTGTTTATTCATGTTGAGAGCTATGGCGGTTTCGCCTTCTATGTAGGGTAAGGTGCTCACAATATCGTAAGCGGGTGAGAGTATCGCATTTTGGGTATCAGGGTAGATAACACTCCAATTTTTTAAGTGGGCATCACCGTTGGCGAGCAAGATATTGGCCAGCAACCGCCTTGCCATTTGCTGCACGTCTTTTAGTCCGTTGTAGCTGCTCATGTATAGAGCTTTAGCTATGGCTTCGTAGTTGTATTTACCGTATTTATCATGGGCGTAAACTTCGAATATTTGGGCAAAGTCCTCTGCATGAATGCGGCCCGTATCACTGCGGTCAAAGCGCTTAATTGCATAAGCCGTGGGCTCATCTGGTAGTTTGATGTTAGGTAGGTTATCCAATGCGTTAAGCGAGATGAGCTCAATTTCAGGGATGTTCACTCCGATTATTTGTGCCAACTTCATTGCAGTGTATTCATTTTGCGGGACGTTGCGGTGTACTGTTGAAGGCGTCTTGATAATCCAACTATC
This sequence comes from Shewanella baltica, assembly GCF_900456975.1. Taxonomy (NCBI): domain Bacteria; kingdom Pseudomonadati; phylum Pseudomonadota; class Gammaproteobacteria; order Alteromonadales; family Shewanellaceae; genus Shewanella; species Shewanella baltica. The sequence continues at coordinate 2,547,820 of NZ_UGYM01000002.1, read as the reverse complement.
TTGGCCATCTTGATCGGCATTTATGTTGAATCGTCCATCGTTTCTGCTTGTCGAGAATTTCATTTGAACACCGGCAAGTGAGAACTTATTACTGGTGTGGGTGATGTCGATTACGATGGCTTCTGTTCTTTCCCGTGGCGATAGTGCCCAAGCTGGAATATCTTCTTTTGCTATGGCTGATGCGATTAAGCCGCCAGGAAGATTGTTCCCTGCCCATGCTAGTATGGGAAATTCGTTGTTTTCATGTACTTTTAGCGCGGCTGACATCCAATGCCGCAATGCGCCCTCTGGGAGCAAGTTGGACAGCACCGGTGATAATCTTTGTTTTCTGACTTGTATTTTATCGATGTAGTGGGGGTCTAGCAGCTGGGTGAGCGTTAATGTTGGTCGAAGTGCTTTTGGCATCGCGATATATTCAGGGTCAAATTTCAGAATGTTTTTACCCCCAGAATAATGGGTGAGTATCGCAATCCGTTGATGATTTAAATAAAGCGCGAGGGCCTCTACTGATTCAGCCGGTTTCATAGGTTATCTTCTTTATCATCAACTGAATGTAGGACCTTATCCCAAGATGTGCCCGTCTCTCTCGTTAAGTTGTTAGGCGAATGACGGTCAATTTCTGGTTCTAAAGTTGCTTGGTTAATGAGTGCTTTTACTGCACTTATGTGCTGTTTAGGAACGAGCATCATTTCAAGATTTAATCCTTCCAAGACTCTCAGTAATGTCGATAAGCGAGTATCACTGCCACTTTCTATTCGTTGGTATTGTTGCTGTGACATACCAATGTTCAGCAGCATGTCTTTCTGACTTAGTGCCAATTCTTCTCGGTAGTGCTTGAGTTCTGTGGCTAATTCGCTGAGGTGCTTCATGGTGTTGGCTCGGTTATCTTTTTCTTATAAACATCATATTAGTTGTTATTTACTATTAATTACAACTAATGAGATGTTTATTTGTATAAATACAACCAATTTGTTGTTTATGCGTATGGATACAACATATTAGTTGTATATGTGACGTTGATATCGGATTGGATTTTGTCATAGATGAGGTGGTTGTCGCGGGCTACATTATGGCCGCGCTGGTGTGTGTGATTAGGCCGGCTTGATTGTGTAGACATTGAAGAGTCGTTATTTAACACCACACTTCTGGGACAAAACCTTATTAGCCAGATTCGGATTAGCTATTTTATTAGTAACGCCTCTTTGGGCTACAAACTAATCAACTCTCGATATCACCAGTTGGAATAGGCATAACAGGGATATGAATCAGTTCTCTAGAGATCTGATTCATGCTAAGGCAAAAAAAAGCCCCGTTGAAAGGAAGAAACGGGGCGAAATGGGTCTGCTTTAAGGTCAGCATGAATCAGTCTGGTGTAGAGTGATTCACTGGCTCATTTTTGGACATTTTCGTGCTAGCCTAGATCGCGCTGAGGCGGCGATATGTAACACCTTACCTTTATTATAATTTAAAATTATCATTTTTATAAATATCGATAATTTTAATTGCTAATGATTAAGCCATATATTCCATTCTATCGAAACGATAGTTACAAAAAGAAATGTATTGGAGCACATTATGAAAATGAATCACGTAGGTATTATGGTTGGTGATATGGACAAAGCGGTTGAATTCTATACTAAAGCGCTAGGTCTTCGTATTGTAATGAACAAGACTAAAGTGATTGAAGAACGAGAATCTGCGATTGGCCGTATGTGCATTGCGGTATTCGGTGAAGGTTTTAAAGGCTTTAACATCGCTCACTTGGTAACAACAGATGGTATCGGCGTTGAACTGTTTGAGATGAAAGATCGTCAAGAACGTCATGAAGTAGACTTCGCTCGCCTAGGTATCTTCCACTTCTGCTTACAGCTACCTAAAGAGCAGTTTGATACAGCAATCAAACGTGTTGAAGAGTATGGCGGTAAAGTTCGGATGGACATCATGCGTTACCATCCAGAAAACGAGCTAAAACAAGCACAAATGGTTTATCTGGAAGACCCGTTTGGCAACCTGTTTGAGTTCTACTCACATTCTTACGAAGACACTTACGCTTCAGACTATGAATAAGTAAATACGTAAAACAAAAGGTTGGCTCTGATGCCAACCTTTTTGTATTCATTCCTAGGTCAGATATAAGATCAAAAAGCTAATAGCTTCTGAATAGTAGTTCTTAACTTACATCAACCAATATCAAAAGAGTTCTCGATAACTTTAATGATCTGTTCATAACGCCTAGCAAGTGGTGAATTAAGTTTGCTAACCAAGTACACAGGCTCCTGTATCTCTGCGGTAATATTGAATATTTTTAGCTGTTCTTTGGCTGCGAACAGGTTGACGCACCATCGAGGAACCACCGTAAAACCGATACCCTTAGCTATAGGAACCAATATTTGATGCACTTGGTTAATGTAGCTTTGTGTCGAAACATTCTCTAAATCGACCAAACTAAGTAAATCATTGTGGGCTTGATTAACATAAGTTTGGAAATAGTGAGCCAAATCTGGATGACGAACTACTCCCAACTCCATTAACAATTCATTTATAGATAAGTTTTCGTCTGCGGAAAGTGGCAGCACAAGAGCAAGACACTCCGCACCAATAATACGGCTCGCAAAATATTTAGGATTGGGTTCTTTTGTCACTAAACCTATATCCAATTTTCCCTGTAGTACTTGCTCAAATATACGTTGGTTTGGTGTTGCTTCTAACTCAATGGATAAGTCTGGATAACTCGTTTGCAAAGAAAGTAATTCTGAATAAATCAACCAGGCGAAAGTTCCCGAACAGCCAATAGTACAGCGACCTCGGAAAGGTTCGTCGTGTGCCAAATTCTGTAATAGTTCAGACTCTTCTTCAAAATGTTTGACAGCATAATCGTAAACTTTACGCCCATAGATTGTTAACTCAAACTTTTTGTTAAATCTCTTTATTAGAGGATAACCGCATGCAGCTTCTAGTTTATTTATGTGCTGGCTTACCCCAGGTTGCGTCATGTGGAGCAATTCGGCCGTTTTGGTGAAGTGTCCAACATCGACCAATGTTTTAAAAGTGTTAAGCCAAATAGGATTGAGCATAGTTAGAAACCAATAATTATTAATAAATACATTTTCAATAATCATTAATTATACTGAAAATCACCCTTTGTGTCCCTATCGCTCAGAGAGAACCACAAACTCATGACGAACTTCAACCAGAGAGAGTCAAATAGGTTAATGAAAAGATTTAGAGATTAGATTACAAAACGGCTAATAATTTTATAAAGGCTGACTTTTACGGATAACTTGAGGTAGGGCAAATACGCACTAGCAGTATGAGTTAGGGGTTCTACTCTAACCAAGAATAGGGCAAAGATTTGTTAGCCCAAAGCTCATGAAAAATGATCGCGTTCGCGCGTGAACCAGACTAGGCAAGTCTGATTCAATGTAACGGTTTATCAAATCCCTCATGATCACACCTTACTCTTTGGTAGTCATTACATTATGTATCTCAAATTATCAGATAACAAATGCCTGAACTTCGAGCTGCGGCAAACTTTGGGTAGAAGTGGGTTAAAGCCATCTATCGGGTCTAATTGCATCGTGATTTGAATATTTACAGGTTAAGTTAAGACTAATCCAGTTCAATCGTGCGTTCGGTTTAACCTATTCTTAGACCACTTTTTTCACCTGCAGACGTGTCACTCGATCACCTTACGCTTCATACCATGTAGTCAGCTTTAACCAATCCCAATGAACTTCATGAGCTGTGGGCTGTAATACGTTAATGCCGGTGATCTATGTCGCCGGTACCTAAGGGTGTTGTTCCGTCTGGTCCTATGATCCTGCTGTGTTTACCTGCCGATGTGTCCGCTAATCTCACGCTGGCTAAATAGTCTTTGTGAGGCAGGGAGATTAGTTAGGCGGATAAGTGTTGATACCTAGCATCAATGTGCATGTTTACGTTTTGTCAGCTGCTTTACCTGCAGGTGCGTTAGTCGTTCAAGCATTTGCTGATGATTGTGGGTGCAGCTGGCATTGATAGGGCTTTGTGCGACGATGGCGAGTGAGAATAGCGCACGTTTTCTTAGCCTTAGTTGTTACTGGTATGTTATTTGGGGATAGGGGGGGGGCACCATTAGGGTTCAACCGTGCTTCGATGCGGCCTAGATAATCCCTAGATCCCCTCAAAAAGTTGGGAGCACTCAAACCCATGCAGCAGTAAGGCTACAGGCGAGTCGTTGCATCAACCCTACAGGAGGATGCAATGACTCGCTTTTGTTGCTTTTGTGTTAACGCTTGAGGGGCGTAAAGGGTAGGGCAAAAGGTGAGTTTTTTGGTAGTTCTGGGTGAATTGATGGCGCTTAAATGGATCCTTCTATTCGGCTCACGGTTTAGGTCGTTGCCTCATCCTGCTTGGGTGCTATCCGCTCGCCGTTTTTGGTCATTAAAAGCAGGCAAAGTGGGATGATCTGCACACTGTTTCTGAGTGATTGAACGCGTTTTTAGGCTCATGCTGCCTTAGTTTGAATTGTTATTGATATGTTTTAATTTGATGGGTGTTGTTCAATGTGTTGCACCAATATGGTTCAACAGTTTTTTGATGCGGCCTAGATAATCCCTAGATAGCCTCAAAAAGTTGGGAGCACTCTAGCCCATGCAGCAGTAAGGCTACAGACGAGTCATTGCATCAACCCTAGTGGAGGATGCAATAGCGTGCGTTTGTTTCTTTAGTGTTAAATGTTGGCAGTGGGGAGAATAGGGTGAAAGCTAAGGTTTTAGACTGTTTTAGGTGAACAGTAGCTGTCTAGGACTTGGCTTACTTTAGCCGAGTGCCAAGCTCGTTCTCTTTACCTATATTAGTCATCCTGCATGGATAGGAATGGAGCGATGATCATGTGCAATTATGAGGAATTTTGATTTTCAGATGGGCGGATTTTGTGCCTCGCCGATGCTCACGGTTTGATTGAAGCAGAACGCGACACCTTATGGTGATGAGAATCACTCGCAACTCGATATAGATGCGAACCATTATCATCGCGGGTCCTTCCGGCTCGGTTGATTGCGGGGGCAGCGACACGCAGTGCTTCACTACATATGAGAATTTTAGAGGGCTTGGTTGTTGTTTTATTTGAGGGTTTTTAAGGGGCGTTCATAATTTCAAACACTATTTATAGTATTGATTTTATTTGCTTATTATTCTTATTTTCTCAGGAGTCCAAAAAATTGGTGTGCTCGGATATACCAACTTGAACAGATCGATTTTGTGATCCTTTGATCTTTGTTGAATGGGCCGATATTTTGCGTCTCTTGGTAAGCGAGTCACTATAAAGCGGAGAACAGTGAGGGGAGAAACCTACCTTTAGTTTGAATACATCTGAGTGCCACCACCTAGGCATATCGTTTCGTTCTAGGTTTATCCCCAAATCACTTAACTGACAACTAAATCATTCAAAATTTACTCACCGGTTAGTGCTGTATGTCATAACTGTGATTTTACGCAGTACTTAACCAATGCTTGCCACCGCAAAAAGCTTGCGCTAATCAAGTTGCAATCAAACAATCCATTGGTGATATTGGCGAGGCCTTTGGTTAAAGAAGACTGTTTGTGGTCATGTCCGCAATGCCAGTTAGGTCATTTGCAGTTTATTGGGCTGATAAAACCGCAGGGATTTGTGATGATTAACAACCAAAGTCAGCCAGTACGAATGTCAGGATAACCATGCCATTAAAGACGAAGAGGAATGACCGACAGTGAAAAGTAACCAGCCCTATAGGCACAAGCCAGTGGGGCGATGGGGTACGAGAGTCAGCCTGAATGTGGGGCCTAAATGCTGTCAACCAAGGTCAATAATCAGTCGAAAGTGAGCGTAAAAAATGAGAAAGCTAAAACGATATCAAGTGATTACCCATCAAACTGTATAAAAAACTGCTACCGCAAAAAAGCATATTCCTATAGCATCATTCATACCCATTCACACGTATGTGGCATCGGCCAAGTCCAACAAACGATTTATGCCCTGCAAACAGCGCAGCGCATAAATACTAAGACGTTAGGTGCTAAAGAGTAAATGGAATTTTCGATAGACTCATCAATATCAAATAACTCACTCAAGTTCTCATCGCTTGAATCTGAATACGTTACTGTGCAACTCACTGGCGTTGTTACAGCAACGGCTCGTGTTTGCACTTACACGGATGAATTGGGTATTTTAAATTGGTTAAAGAAGCTTGCTTCGCTTAAATCGCCTTGGAAATCTGCAATCGAATGGAAGTCACTAGAAGATCAATTTAGTATTTCTACTACTTGTTCTTCATTGGGTGAGGTTCGCTTTTCATTCCAGCTCAGGGACATGCACGGACATCCAGAAGAATGGAAGGTTACTTCAAGTATCGTAACTGATTTTGGTCAACTACCAAGTTTAGCTAAGCAAGCAGAACGGTTTTTCAATCATGCACGCACCTAACAAATAAGGATAGGCCGCGCGTAGCCGCGACCTTATCCCAAGTGTTGAACAAGCCCGATGCTGGTTGTTGACACTTTATTATGCAAATAGCTGATTGAGAATTTGAGGGTGCTAAGGTCGTACTTTGAAAGAGACTTTTTTGCAGACATGACCCGCCCTTAGCGAACGAGCTAATATTTTTATCACTTGTTCATCAAGCTGTTATCGAGTCCTCATTCTGTTTGGTTAACCCGTTATCCTTATACTTCTCGCCTTAAGCGGTGATATTAGCGCCTGTCGGTCGATGACGCATATGAACACCCATAAAATGCATAGCTTGATGGCAGCAAGGGCAATAGCGCACGGCTAAGGTACGTTTGACCTCAGGTAACATGGGGAACACTGCACCTGCGACAGCCAACATTAGTTGGATTTGTTGCCGTAGCTTTTTGGCATTGCCTCGCAGTAAGCCATAGTCTCGTACTCGCCGTAATCCTTTGGGTAACACATGTTGTAATATCAACCACAGAAATTCGACCGCGGGCAAGCTGCGTACTTGTTGGCAGCGAGTCTGACTGTCTTGATAGGTAAAGCTCACCTGATTATCGACATGACGACAAATACTGCTGTCGGGTAAAACGCCCCGATAAAGGTAGCGCGACAGATATTGCAGTGCAGGAGCACCTTTACCGACGAACTGACAATCGACCACCCATTTCGACTGGGATTGATGTGGCAGTTTAAGCTGAAGCGTGTCACTCAGATAAGCCAGTAAACGTGCTCGCCACACCTTGGCAAGATTAAAGGCGTTAAATAAGTAATGGGTTTGACACTTGCGCCATTGCCGCTTGCCTGAGTGGTAGCTCCCTGCTGGGATAATGAAGTGCAGATGTGGATGGTAGTCTCTGCGCCGACTGTGAGTATGCAGTACGCCGGTGAAGCCGATGTCACCACTGAGCTTAGGGGAGCGTGCGGCAAAGTCTTTGAGTACACTCGCTGCCACGGTAAACATGGCGTGATAGAACGGCTCGGGTTGCGACTTCGCTATGGCTCTTAATTCAAACGGCAAGGTAAAGGTCACCATAAAATAATTCACCGGTAATAACTTGGCTTGTTGTTTACTCAGCCAGTCACATGTGGTGCCGTGTTGGCACTGTGGGCAACTACGATGACCACAAGAGAGCGGAAACTCAAGCTGTTGCTCGCAGGTTTGACAATCCCAGCAACTCACCCTCGCCGTGTTGCAACGACAGCTGAGCATGGCATGGATAGCAGCATGTATTTCTGGGGTGATTTGATGGGCATAACGCCGCCGAAAATCCGCCAGATGTTGGCGTAAAATATCGATAAACTGGCTCATAACCCACACTCCCACCTCAAAGCTAAGTCGTTGGTCAGTTGGTTAATTGCCTCACAGGTATTTTTACGGGTGATATCAGTGAGCCGCGTGTAACGGGCGGTGGTATTCAGGCTGTGATGGCCAAGCAGTGTTTGCACTGAGCGCAAATCGAGTCCTTGCTCCAGTAAATGGGTGGCATAACTGTGGCGTAGACTGTGCGGGCTGATGGCTTTATGAATGTTGCACTCGGAAATGACTTGCTTCATGGCTTTTTGGAGCCCGCCTCTGTCCATGAGTGAATCAGGTTGATTATCTTTACCCGGAAACAACAAACGAGGATGACGGTGGGTGCGCCAATAATAGCGTAAAGCTAACAAGGTGCGTTGAGGTAACGGCACCAGTCTATCCTTGCCACCTTTAGCATCACGGATATGCACCTGCATGAGTCCTGCATCAATATCCCCGACCTGCAATGAAATCGCTTCACCAAGGCGCAATCCCATGCTGTACAGGGTTAAGAAACAAACCTGATAACGCAGTTGACGCGTGAGGCTGATAACCATCGCGACCTCGCAGGGCGTCAGGATATCGGGCAGGTGTTTCACCTGTGGTGGCTTAACAATATTAAGCCACTGCCAAGATTTATTGAGGACGTGAAAGTAGAAAAACTGCAAACCGTTGCGATCGAGTTTGACGGTGCTCCATGAATGTGAGGCAATCAAATCAGCAAAATAGCGTTTTAAATCATCGGTGGTCAGGGTATCGGGGCAGCAGTCAAAATATGCCGCAATACGGCGTATAGCTCGGCTATAGGCATCAATGGTTGCAGGCCGCTTGCCTTGCAAGGTTAAGTTGGTAAGATGTTGTTCATAAAGTAAATCAAAGCGTTGTTGTTCGTGAATGTCCATGATGATACTCCTAGGTTTGCGACCGAAGCAGGTCGCGTCTAGCAAGTATTTAGGATGAGGGGCAAAAGGATGGCTTTATCTTGTTCCTGCCGCAAAGCGGCTTCGTTCAACAAGCGCAGTAAATGCGACCGCGAAAAGCGCGGCGCTTTCTGCGAGCGTTAGGCCTCTGCACCAAATATTATGGAGTTTAGATTGAGTAGTATTCCACAATTTAAAGATAACGGAGTATTGCCTGAAGGCATACATAGATGTTCAGGCGAAATGTTCTTAGAAAGGTTTTGTGAAGGAGATGATGAAAGGGTTCTCTTCTACAAAACGATTACTGACATTTTTGACTTCGCAAAAGAAAGGAATGCTAAATATGTCTTTATCGGCGGTTCATTTATAACTTCAACGGATACTCCATCTGATTTCGATGCAGTCATTGTGTTTGGTAAAAAAGAACATATTCCACGTAATGGCGAAAGATTGATTGTCGGTGGAAAAAGAACGGATGTAATGTTTTGTTCTGAAGATGAACCGAAAATTGTTGATTCATTTATATACTTATTTTCACATGGGCGTTATGGTCAAGAAAAAGGGATAATTCAAGTTGATTTGTTGGGGCTAAATAAAAACTGGACAGTACGACACATGCCAGATGATGACGACTATGAAATCGTAAAAAGGGCGTATTGCAATCGTGAAATTGTTGATCTAAACGAGCCGGAAGGAGTGTTAGTTACAATACATGGTTTGAATACTACAGCCGCATGGAACAGCGATATAATGCCTATCTTCAGTAGTAGAGGCTGGATCGTAGCCCCTTTCAACTATGGATTTCAAACCCCTGAAGTATTACTAAGTGATTCGGGCCGAAGTGATATAATGAATCGCTTCCGGGATTGGATATATGATCTTCACAGAACATACGATGCACCCATATCAATAATTGCACATTCATTTGGTACATACGTAATAGGAAAGTATTTGGAAGGTTTCGACGAGATGCCTCCAGTGACTTTTGAATCAATCATATTGACTGGTAGTATTTTGAATGAAAATTACGACTGGGATTCCTGTGAGGGGCTTAAAGTTGGTAGAGTGAGAAATGAAAAAGCACCTAATGATCAATGGGTGAAGTGGATGCCAAGAAAAAGCTGGCTAGGTTTAGATCCGTTGTTTGGTCAAGCAGGAATAAAAGGTTTCAATAGTACTTCAAGAATTCTAACTCAACATAGTAATAACATCTTTGACCATAACAACATGATTAAAAAAGATGTTATCAATCAAATGTGGCTCCCATATTTACAGTCAAATAAAGCTGTGTTCATGAGAGAGTATATCGCAAAGATTAAGGCTGGTAAGGCCTACAAGTAGTTCCAAGTGATGCCTACGGCGCACCTGAAAAGCGTTAGGTATCAAGAGTTTGCATCACCAAGGATTGTTGAAAATGGTTCCACCTAGAGTGTTTATTTCTTATTCGCATGACTCAGCTGAGCACAAAAGCTGGGTGCTGGATTTTGCATCGACCTTACGTCATCGCGGGATAGATGCCGTACTCGATCAGTGGGACTTGCGGCCTGGCGACGACCTGCCACATTTCATGGAAACAGAATTAGCTAAATGTGACTTCGTCATAATTGTTTGTTCAGAAGCTTATGTTGCAAAAGCCAATGCTGGTGAAGGAGGTGTAGGTTACGAAAAAATGATTGTAACTGCGTCACTACTTAAAAAAATCGACAGCAATAAAATAATTCCAGTTGTTAGGCAATCCTCTTCTACGGTACTTCCAACTTTTCTGCAAACAAAGCTCTATATTAACTTTTCCAACGACACTGAAGTTGAATATTCACTCGATGAATTAATCAGAGCACTTTTAAATGCTCCGTTGTATGAAAAGCCTGAAATCGGGGTAAGTCCGTTTAAACCGCTACAGGGGTCTAAGCCTGATAGAACTGCAGATGGTCTTAAAGCGGCAATGACAGCTATTGCTGCAGCGTTTGAAAACAGCCCTTACGATACATTAGCAATTGGGGTTATTAATAATCTCACGGATATGCACCGTCTAAAGTTGGAGCGTTACCTAAGTCAGGCCGAGAAAGAAGGGCTCGTGAAAAGCGACTTAATTGGTCGATACTCGGTAACAAACGATGGTTTCGACTATCTAGTCAATCATGGAGTCATAGATGCATAATCGGGTAGCCGCAGGTATCTAGCCTCCAGCCCCCACACCACCCTGCATGCGGCTCCGAACAGGGCGGTTCATTTAGAATACCTAACCTAAACGTTCTGGTTAGGGTAATGAACTGCGATCCATCCATCTCTCAGTGAATATAGTCCTGCTTTCTTAAGATACTCGTTACTCAGCGCTTGCTGTATGTAGTGGCATAGTGAATTTGGCCACCTAATAAGAAATGTTATGATCCCCTCATAACCCATTTAGGTGACAACATGAATAAAAGTAAACGTGCACGATATAGCGCCGCCATTAAGCTTGAAACAGCTCAATTAGTCATAGATCAAGGTTACACACAAGAAGCGGCCGCGAAAGCCATGAACGTGGGTAAATCGACAGTCAGTAAGTGGGTAACACAGCTTCAGGTTGAGCGCCAAGGGCTTGCTCCTAAAGCCTCACCCATGACACCTGAGCAGATTGAAATCAGGGCACTTAAACGTGAAATTGAGCGGATAAATCTCGAGAAAGAAATCTTAAAAAAGGCTACGGCTCTATTGATGTCGGACTCGCTGAACACTTCTCGATAATCGAGAAACTCAATCAGAGCAATAAATACCCTATTTCAGTGTTATGTCACGTATTCAACGTGAACCGAAGTAGCTACCGTTATTGGGCAAGCTGTGAGCTTGTGGTGACGCCTGAGCAGCGGCGTTTAGAATGTGAAATCAAAGCGATACATGCTGAAAGTAAGGAGTCTGCGGGTGCGCGAAGTATAGCCACCATCGCTTCTGAACGTGGCTTTACGTTAAGCCGTTATCGGGCGACTCGGTTAATGAAAAAGCTTGGCTTAGTGAGTTGCCAACAATCCAAGCATCGCTATAAGAAGGCTGAAAATGAGCATGTGACCATCCCAAATGTACTCAAACGACAATTTGCAGTTGTCGAACCAAACACCGTTTGTGTGGCGATGTGACGTATATTTTGGCGGGTAATCGTTGGTGTTATTTAGCGGTTGTGCTGGATTTATTTTCGAGAAAAGCCATCGGTTGGGCGATGTCATTTTCACCGGATACTGAGTTAACGGTGAAGGCCTTAGATATGGCCTTTGAATCTCGTGGGAAGCCTAAAAACTTGATATTTCATTCAGATCAAGGCTGCCATTATACCAGCCTGAAATACCGTCAGCGGCTGTGGAAATATCAAATCAGCCAGAGCATGAGCCGTCGCGGTAACTGCTGGGATAATGCGCCAATGGAAAGGTTTTTCAGAAGTTTAAAAACGGAATGGCTCCCGATACAAGGCTACAAGAGTTTTAGCGAAGCTAAACAAGATGTGACCGATTACATCATTGGTTATTACTGTGAAGTTAGGCCACATCATTACAATGCAGGATTGAGCCCAAATGAATCGGAGCGAAGATTTTGGGAAGATTCTAAAGCTGTGGCCAAATTTAGTTGATCACTACAGTATTCCTAGTGTTTTCGAGCTCCGCCATGGACCTTTACTTGTGATCCCACAAGCAACGGCAGCTTGGATCCTGACACCCCGCTTAAGTAAATTCTGTACCTTAGTCCGTGGCTTTCGCCATTGTAGTGGCATAGTGAATTTGGCCACCTAATAAGAAATGTTATGATCCCCTCATAACCCATTTAGGTGACAACATGAATAAAAGTAAACGTGCACGATATAGCGCCGCCATTAAGCTTGAAACAGCTCAATTAGTCATAGATCAAGGTTACACACAAGAAGCGGCCGCGAAAGCCATGAACGTGGGTAAATCGACAGTCAGTAAGTGGGTAACACAGCTTCAGGTTGAGCGCCAAGGGCTTGCTCCTAAAGCCTCACCCATGACACCTGAGCAGATTGAAATCAGGGCACTTAAACGTGAAATTGAGCGGATAAATCTCGAGAAAGAAATCTTAAAAAAGGCTACGGCTCTATTGATGTCGGACTCGCTGAACACTTCTCGATAATCGAGAAACTCAATCAGAGCAATAAATACCCTATTTCAGTGTTATGTCACGTATTCAACGTGAACCGAAGTAGCTACCGTTATTGGGCAAGCTGTGAGCTTGTGGTGACGCCTGAGCAGCGGCGTTTAGAATGTGAAATCAAAGCGATACATGCTGAAAGTAAGGAGTCTGCGGGTGCGCGAAGTATAGCCACCATCGCTTCTGAACGTGGCTTTACGTTAAGCCGTTATCGGGCGACTCGGTTAATGAAAAAGCTTGGCTTAGTGAGTTGCCAACAATCCAAGCATCGCTATAAGAAGGCTGAAAATGAGCATGTGACCATCCCAAATGTACTCAAACGACAATTTGCAGTTGTCGAACCAAACACCGTTTGGTGTGGCGATGTGACGTATATTTTGGCGGGTAATCGTTGGTGTTATTTAGCGGTTGTGCTGGATTTATTTTCGAGAAAAGCCATCGGTTGGGCGATGTCATTTTCACCGGATACTGAGTTAACGGTGAAGGCCTTAGATATGGCCTTTGAATCTCGTGGGAAGCCTAAAAACTTGATATTTCATTCAGATCAAGGCTGCCATTATACCAGCCTGAAATACCGTCAGCGGCTGTGGAAATATCAAATCAGCCAGAGCATGAGCCGTCGCGGTAACTGCTGGGATAATGCGCCAATGGAAAGGTTTTTCAGAAGTTTAAAAACGGAATGGCTCCCGATACAAGGCTACAAGAGTTTTAGCGAAGCTAAACAAGATGTGACCGATTACATCATTGGTTATTACTGTGAAGTTAGGCCACATCATTACAATGCAGGATTGAGCCCAAATGAATCGGAGCGAAGATTTTGGGAAGATTCTAAAGCTGTGGCCAAATTTAGTTGATCACTACACATTGACGCCATTAGCACATACGTACTCGACGACGGATCCAGTGGTCTAAATCGACACACCCTTGGTAAGCGTTGGCTATGCCAAAGTAGTTGATCCAGCCTTGCATATATTGCCGCACTTTAAACAACTGATAGCTCATGCTCACGCCCCAATTGCGGTTTGTCAGTCGTCTTATCTTTTGTTTGAAGATGTGCAGTGTTTTGACATGCCACTGGATCTTTCCGCGGTTAAAGGTAAACCCTAGAAACTTGCTTTGGCCTACCTTAACCACTTGGCTTTTCTGTTCGTTAACAACCAGTTTTAGCTTAGTGGCAAGATAGCGAGTAATACTCTTGAGGACACGTTCGACCGCTCGTTGAGACTTGACCAAGATGATAAAGTCATCCGCGTAGCGGGCGAAGTGATGCCCTCTGCTTTCCAGCTCTTTATCCAGACTATCCAACATGATGTTTGATAGTAATGGTGAGAGTGGGCCGCCCTGAGGTACGCCTTCGAAGCTTGCTTCAAATTGGTCGTTGATCATCACGCCAGCACGCGGGTATTTACCAATAAGCGCCAGCAGACGCTTATCCTGTACCTTGATCATTAACTGAGTCATTAAGAGATCATGATTTACTCGATCAAAGAACTTGGACAGATCAACATCGACGGCAAATTTGCGTTTATGTTTGATGATATCCCTGACTTGCAAGACTGCTTGTTTGGCATTCCTATTTGGTCTAAAGCCGAAGCTATTAGCCGAGAAGAAAGGGTCAAACAACGGCCTGAGAATTTGAGCAATCGATTGCTGTATCACACGATCAATGACGTTAGGGATACCCAGTTTGCGTTTACCGCCATCGGGTTTGTCGATCTCTACGCGTCTGACTGCTGAGGGTTGATATTCATCTAACTCAAGTTGAGATTTACACTGTTGCCAACCGCCTTGCTGCACCCAAAGCGGGAAGGCTTCGATGGTCATGCCATCGATACCAGCCGCGCCATTATTGGCTTTAACCTGACGCTAAGCTCGGTGTAGATTCTCAGGCTGAAGCCGTTGTTGGAATAAATCGCTGTTGAAGGCTGGTTGCATATCAATACGCTGATGATAGTAATCGTCTGGCGACGTAGTGGGAATCAACAAGTTTGACAAGACTCTTCCTTCTTCTAAATGTTCAGGCCTTCACCATGTCCCATCAATTACGATGGGCGTTGGGCTACTATGCCGTCTGCTGACTTCTGCTTAATCACATGCCGAGTTGCCCCGTCATGCGCTATCGGTTTTCATCTGGTTCGCTCTTTTCAGTCGATGACACTGAAAAGCCAAGGCACTTATAAATCAGAGCCTGACTGGTTAATGACCGATCGCGTGTTAAGCAGATCTCTCCAGATAAGAACATGAACTTTCTTTGCACTGCTGCATCATTTACGGTGGCCATTAGATCACGTGGTTTCGTCGTCTTGTCCCCTTACTTCGTGGGGGAGGCCCTGCCAACTCACCTCTAGCCTACGCCTCATATGATGTTCTTGTTCATCAGCTCGCAAATTTGCTAGCGGCTTCCTTCAAACCAATCATCAATGATAAGCCCTTGCCATTCGCTAGTAGTTAACGTTTAATAACAGGATGTTATTGAACGGTGACCTTCCTACAGAGGACTTTCACCTCATAAGTTCATGCCCATGCTGGGCGTACACAAGTGTGTTAATTTGACGCATTTACGCTGCGTTTCAATGCGCAAATTACACAGGCGTTATACTTAAAGGGGGTAATGTTGAAATATTGCACAAATTGTCAAACGGAATTTGGTGAAAACCATAAGTTTTGTGCTGGGTGCGGCAGTCCTAGAAACTCATCTGGACATGTTATTCAATCAGGTGATCAAAGCGTAAATACAATTGGCTCAGAGATTAATAATAGTAATATCCATATTGGAGATAATATAAATAATTCAAACAATATTGACCCTGAATTACTTAATCTTAAGCGTGAGTTTGTAAATCTACCATGGACAAGCGATGGTGCTTTAGCCAAAAGTTCTACATTTAAAAAGCTTGGCGCTTGGGGAAGTTTAGCTAGCATAATAGGTTTGTTTATACCTTTTTTTACAACCAGTTTATCCTCCATACAGCCAATTGTTTTTTTATTCTTTGGCATTTGCTTTTCAATGCTGATCTTAAGCATGGTGCTTCCTCGCAGAAGGTTTGAGCATTTGAGTGGGTTAAAAAACTTAGAAATTGGCACTTCTGGTAAAATCTATATCACAAAAATATCCGCTGAGTGCCCTTGGTGTGGTTCTGAAATGAATTTGAGAATGGTTGGACCCAAAAACCAGAGAGAGCACCTATTAATGTGCACTCGAAACCCCGCACAGCATAGAATTATCTTTGATCCGACAGCACTGCCGGATATCGAAAAATAAATATAACAAATAAGGATAGGCCGCGCGTAGCCGCGACCTTATCCCAAGTGTTGAACAAGCCCGATGCTGGTTGTTGACACTTTATTATGCAAATAGCTGATTGAGAATTTGAGGGTGCTAAGGTCGTACTTTGAAAGAGACTTTTTTGCAGACATGACCCGCCCTTAGCGAACGAGCTAATATTTTTATCACTTGTTCATCAAGCTGTTATCGAGTCCTCATTCTGTTTGGTTAACCCGTTATCCTTATACTTCTCGCCTTAAGCGGTGATATTAGCGCCTGTCGGTCGATGACGCATATGAACACCCATAAAATGCATAGCTTGATGGCAGCAAGGGCAATAGCGCACGGCTAAGGTACGTTTGACCTCAGGTAACATGGGGAACACTGCACCTGCGACAGCCAACATTAGTTGGATTTGTTGCCGTAGCTTTTTGGCATTGCCTCGCAGTAAGCCATAGTCTCGTACTCGCCGTAATCCTTTGGGTAACACATGTTGTAATATCAACCACAGAAATTCGACCGCGGGCAAGCTGCGTACTTGTTGGCAGCGAGTCTGACTGTCTTGATAGGTAAAGCTCACCTGATTATCGACATGACGACAAATACTGCTGTCGGGTAAAACGCCCCGATAAAGGTAGCGCGACAGATATTGCAGTGCAGGAGCACCTTTACCGACGAACTGACAATCGACCACCCATTTCGACTGGGATTGATGTGGCAGTTTAAGCTGAAGCGTGTCACTCAGATAAGCCAGTAAACGTGCTCGCCACACCTTGGCAAGATTAAAGGCGTTAAATAAGTAATGGGTTTGACACTTGCGCCATTGCCGCTTGCCTGAGTGGTAGCTCCCTGCTGGGATAATGAAGTGCAGATGTGGATGGTAGTCTCTGCGCCGACTGTGAGTATGCAGTACGCCGGTGAAGCCGATGTCACCACTGAGCTTAGGGGAGCGTGCGGCAAAGTCTTTGAGTACACTCGCTGCCACGGTAAACATGGCGTGATAGAACGGCTCGGGTTGCGACTTCGCTATGGCTCTTAATTCAAACGGCAAGGTAAAGGTCACCATAAAATAATTCACCGGTAATAACTTGGCTTGTTGTTTACTCAGCCAGTCACATGTGGTGCCGTGTTGGCACTGTGGGCAACTACGATGACCACAAGAGAGCGGAAACTCAAGCTGTTGCTCGCAGGTTTGACAATCCCAGCAACTCACCCTCGCCGTGTTGCAACGACAGCTGAGCATGGCATGGATAGCAGCATGTATTTCTGGGGTGATTTGATGGGCATAACGCCGCCGAAAATCCGCCAGATGTTGGCGTAAAATATCGATAAACTGGCTCATAACCCACACTCCCACCTCAAAGCTAAGTCGTTGGTCAGTTGGTTAATTGCCTCACAGGTATTTTTACGGGTGATATCAGTGAGCCGCGTGTAACGGGCGGTGGTATTCAGGCTGTGATGGCCAAGCAGTGTTTGCACTGAGCGCAAATCGAGTCCTTGCTCCAGTAAATGGGTGGCATAACTGTGGCGTAGACTGTGCGGGCTGATGGCTTTATGAATGTTGCACTCGGAAATGACTTGCTTCATGGCTTTTTGGAGCCCGCCTCTGTCCATGAGTGAATCAGGTTGATTATCTTTACCCGGAAACAACAAACGAGGATGACGGTGGGTGCGCCAATAATAGCGTAAAGCTAACAAGGTGCGTTGAGGTAACGGCACCAGTCTATCCTTGCCACCTTTAGCATCACGGATATGCACCTGCATGAGTCCTGCATCAATATCCCCGACCTGCAATGAAATCGCTTCACCAAGGCGCAATCCCATGCTGTACAGGGTTAAGAAACAAACCTGATAACGCAGTTGACGCGTGAGGCTGATAACCATCGCGACCTCGCAGGGCGTCAGGATATCGGGCAGGTGTTTCACCTGTGGTGGCTTAACAATATTAAGCCACTGCCAAGATTTATTGAGGACGTGAAAGTAGAAAAACTGCAAACCGTTGCGATCGAGTTTGACGGTGCTCCATGAATGTGAGGCAATCAAATCAGCAAAATAGCGTTTTAAATCATCGGTGGTCAGGGTATCGGGGCAGCAGTCAAAATATGCCGCAATACGGCGTATAGCTCGGCTATAGGCATCAATGGTTGCAGGCCGCTTGCCTTGCAAGGTTAAGTTGGTAAGATGTTGTTCATAAAGTAAATCAAAGCGTTGTTGTTCGTGAATGTCCATGATGATACTCCTAGGTTTGCGACCGAAGCAGGTCGCGTCTAGCAAGTATTTAGGATGAGGGGCAAAAGGATGGCTTTATCTTGTTCCTGCCGCAAAGCGGCTTCGTTCAACAAACAATTTAAGAGTGATTCACCACGCTTGGCATTTTGGATTTGGGTCTAGTTCAGTGTTTATGGCGTTCAAATTGAGTTGTGTGGTAGCGTGGTTCACGCCTTAATTGAGCATTAATCCATAGAAGTTATTATCCGAAATTCATGAGTTAGAACTGATGTTCTAACTCGGAAATGTCCCCAAATGAGTTCTTTATTTTTTACTTTATAGAAATTTAGTTTGCATGGATTGCGATATTGATATTTTCGGGGTGGTAGAGCAGTGCCTCTAGCATCACCGCTTCAGTTTGAAGCCAAAAATCAATTTCAAATGGGCTGATCAGTAGGGGCATTCTGCCATGATAGGCTTTGCACTTTTCTGTGGGCTCAGTCGTTAATGTGACCAGCTGGGTAAACTCTGCGTTTGGATAGCATATTCCGGCCATGTAAAGAGGCTCTCCTTTAGCATGACTAAACAGATATTTCTGTTTTTGTTTTTTACCTTCCTCGCGCCATTCATACCAACCAGAGCAGGGTACAACGCAGCGGAGACTCGCAAATGCGGAAGCAAACGTTTTCTTTTCTCGCACGGTTTCAGCCTGTGCATTAATCAATAGCTTTTTCGACCAAGCAGGCTTTATTCCCCAGGTACAATCTAGCTGCTGAAGCTGGCTATCGGCCATCATAATCACCGAAACTTGTTCGGTAGGGCGTAAATCAAGGTTGATTTGTGGATTAAATAGCACACCCAGTTGAAGGGATACCGTATTAGCGAGAAAACTATCAATGCTTATTCGTCCGCACATTAGGCTAATTCCTCATTATTTCTATCTTTATACACAATAGACTAAGTAAAAAATCAGTACGAGCGCCACAAAAGCCTAGACTGTACCTCTCACGAATTAAGCAGCCATGAACTGTCCATTCCTTGTCTGTTGTAAAGCTAATGTCATTGTTTATGCAGGGATTACAGCAGAGTAAATCGAGCCACTTGAGTATTGGCGAAGACAGACACTAGAACAAGCGTAATGAAAAATGGGTCATCTTGATTGATTTTGCATTTTTGACCTGCTGTTACTACATTTCAACGTAGCTGAACAGGGTTTTTAATTTGCAAAGGAAAGCAGAACCATGCTCTTCAGACCAGTGCGAGTCTTTGTCATAACATTACTTTTAACTGCTTTTAGCTTCTTAATTTTGTTTCTGGTGCAGTTGTCGGAACTTACCTGTGTTGATGATTTATCTGAACTAAATGATATCGTTGCAAAGAGAGACCAGACGGGTGACACCACCGCGGTGAATTTTGACGTGGGGTTTGATAAAGAAAAGAACCAATGGTGTTACATCGAAACATCACAATAATTCTTGCCAGTTAGCTAACAACGCCTATAATTACTGTATATAAAAACAGTGGTGTTGACTATGCGTATTATCCCCATCTATGCCAGTGCCGGTATCACTGGCTTCGAAAGCCCTGCAGCTGAATATAGTCAGTTGGGTCTCAGCCTTGATGAGCTGTTAGTTGTGCATCCCAGCGCGACCTTTATTGGTATCGCAAAAGGTGACTCAATGCAGGGAGTGGGCATTTTTTATGGCGATTTACTGATTGTTGACCGCCAAGAAACCGCGCGTCATGGTGATGTGATTGTTGCCAATTTCAACGGTGAATTTGTATGTAAAATCCTCGATAAAACGCACCGCATGCTGCTGTCATCGAATGAACAGCACCAACCTCAGCCTATTCACGATTACGATAACTTTACGATAGAAGGGGTTGTTATTCGTTCTGTTCGTTGCCATCGCCAAAGTCCATTATTAGCTGACATCTGATGTTTGCCTTGGTAGACGCCAACAGTTTCTATTGCAGCGCCGAGCAGGTATTTAGACCTGATTGGCGTGGTAAGCCAATGATTGTGTTGAGCAACAACGATGGCTGTATTGTTGCGGCAAACAAGCAAGCTAAAGAACGGGGTGTGCCTAAGTTTGCACCATACTTTCAAGTCAAAGACCTGTGCACGAAATTAGGTGTCATTGTTTGTTCAAGTAACTATGAACTCTATGCCGATTTATCTGCAAAGATGATGAATATCATTGGCCGATTTGCACCAGAGCAGCATGTCTATTCGATTGATGAAAGCTTTCTCTCCTTTAAAAATAGTTACCCTGCCATTAAGTGCTTGCGAGCCCAAGGTCAGTTGATTCGAAAAGCGGTTTGGAAAGAGACACGTTTGCCGGTTTGTGTCGGCATAGGCTCAACACTCACACTGGCTAAAGCGGCCAATCACGCGGCAAAGAAGTTACCTGGCTATCAGGGTGTGTGTGTTATCGATAATGAACAAGACAGGATTTCAATTTTACAATCAATGAATGTGAGTGATGTCTGGGGTATTGGGCGCAGGATAAGCAAAAAACTTGAATTGATGAACGTCAAGACCGCCTATGACTTAGCCAAAATCCCTGCAGGTTTAGCGCGAAAGCAATTTAGTATTGAAATAGAACGCACTGTGCGTGAACTCAATGGGCAAGCGTGCAAAGTATGGGACGAGGCGAGGGCGGATAAGAAGCAAATATTTTCAACTCGTAGTGTGGGCGAGCGTATTACCGAGTATGAGGATTTAATGCAAGCGTTAAGTAAGCATGTGGCGATTGCTGCAGCGAAAGCGCGTAAGCAAGGTTCAAGCTGTAAAACCATGTTGTTGTTTGCCAGCAATTCTCCCTACGATGAACGCCCAACAGGCTTTAAGACCTTAGTGCACTTTGCTTGCGCCACCGATTGCAGCATTGAACTCACTCAAGGTATGACACAAGCAGCATCTCAACTTTTCCGTGCAGGCGTACGTTATTATAAAGTCGGTGTAGGTCTGATTGATTTAGTTAGCACCCAGCATGGCCAGTTAGATTTATTCAATGCCTCAAAAGCCAAACCGGCGTTAATGAAGACCCTCGATGGCATCAATCAACGTTATGGTACAGATACCTTATTCATTGCCGCCCAAGGTATCGAGCAAAAATGGGCCATGCGCCGCGACCTGCTCACGCCACAATACACTACCAAGTGGCATTGTCTGCCTGAGATAAAGTGTTGATTAGTTGAAATAGACGTCTAGTTTTGGCCTATTAAGGAGCATTATTCACACTTTCTCTCTCCAAAACCCAAAATAAGTAATTGATTAAAATAGCATTTAAATTTGTTCAATGCTCTCTATAAAAACACCATAAATGGTGTTTAATTAATTGATTTTATTGTCATTTATCTTGTTTGTTGTGTTTATATGGGCAATATCTGCCGTTCACCGACGGCAGAAGCTGTGTGTCGCTTTAAGGTTGCGCAGCGCAGGCTTAATATTGAGGTGGACTCTGCGGGTACTATTGGTTATCACCAAGGGGATAGGCCTGATAGCCGTGCTATGGCGGCGGGGGAAAAGCGGGGTTTTAGTTTCGATGGAATGCGGGCTCGGCAGGTTGTGGATGCCGACTTTGAACATTTTGATTTAATTTTGGCGGCGGATAAGGCCAATTTAGCGGATTTGCGTAGCCGTTGTCCGCTCGAGTATCAGTACAAGTTACACTTAATGCTCTCCTATGCGGATACGCAAGTCACAGAAGTGCCGGACCCTTACTATGGTGGCGATCAGGGCTTTGAACTGGTGTTGGATTTATTAGAGCAGAGTATGGATGCCTTGCTTGATAGGTTGATCTGTGGTCCACAAAAGTAGTTGTGCGTGACAGTGTTTGTTAACGCGACATCTTCGTTTATGGAAATAAAAAAGCCAGCATATTTACTATACTGGCTTAAATTTTAAGCTTGATGAATTAACGTAACGATCATAAACATAAAGTCATTAGCACTTTATCTTCAACACACTCCGCGCGTTATTTTCAACGCTCGCAGAGTCGCAAGCTGATTTAGTCGTTATGGCGTTTGCCTGAACGTTTCAGCTTTTCATTAGCCAGTTTGGCTTCTTTCTCGGCTTCTTTTATGGCCATGATGCGGGCGACTTCAATCTTCTCAAGCTCGGCCATCGCTGGCGTTTCTAACGAAAGGAGGCCGATTTTGCCTGAGCGGTATTCATGCAGCAATAACTCAGATGCCTTGTGCATATCAATGCGACCACCGGGACGTAGCGCTCCACGTTTACGGCCGATTTCCTCGAGAAGTGCGACATCATCCTTGGGTAATTCACTTAAGTTATAGCGCTCACAAATCTCTTTTGGATAAGCGGTTAAGAAATACTTAGCAGCGAACAGGGCCACATCTTCATATTCCATTGCAGTATCTTTAATGGCGCCAGTGACGGCGAGGCGATAGCTGCTCGCTTCGTTATCCACTTTGGGCCACAAAATCCCTGGGGTGTCCGAGAGTACGATACCGTTACGTAAATTGATCCTTTGCTGGGTTTTGGTGACCGCAGGTTCGTTACCGGTTTTGGCGATAACACGGCCAGCTAAGGTATTGATGATGGTGGATTTCCCTACGTTGGGGATCCCCATGATCATAGTGCGAATGTCTTTTTCGGTTTTATCGCGACTCGGCACTAACTTACGGCAGATATCAGGGATCTTTTTCACCATTGCCGCTTGCAGTGTGGTGATCGCGGTGGCTTTTACGCCTTGTTCGCGTTCTAAGTATTCAATCCATTGCGCTGTGATCTCTGGATCGGCCAGATCGGATTTATTGAGCAGTTTGATACAAGGTTTGTCGCCTCGAAGCTGAGCCACCATGGGGTTTTCGCTACTGTAGGGAATACGCGCGTCCAGCACTTCGATAACAAGATCGACCTGAGGCATTGCCTCTTCAATCTCTTTGCGTGCCTTGTGCATATGCCCTGGATACCACTGAATTGCCATGATAACGCCTTGTCCTAAATAACTTAAAGAACGGCTATTCTACCTTGAAGGTGGCGAATGTCATAAAAAAAGCGCCCTAAGGCGCTTTAATCGCTTAATCCTTGACTGTCTCTTGCGATTATCTCTCGGATTAATGGGCGGTATTCGGGGGTTAAATAACGCCAAGCTCGCGCAGTCTTTCCATCAAATAACTGTCGGCGGTATAACGCTCAGACAGCACGACAGCAGGGTTTGGATGCAAAAATAACGGCAAAGAGATCCGTGGTTTGGTTTTATCCGTACCTTCAGGATTGATGACGCGATGTGACGTCGATGGGAAATAACCGCCAGACGCTTCCTGTAGCATGTCACCGATATTGATAATGATGCTGCCAAAATCGCTGGGGACATCTAACCAAGTGCCATCTTTGGCTTTCACTTGCAGCCCTGGCTCATTGGCCGCAGGTAACACTGTGATAAGGTTAATATCTTCATGGGCTGCTGCGCGAATGGCGCCCATTTCTTCACTGCCTGTCATCGGTGGGTAATGCAGAATGCGCAGCAAGGTTTTTTGGCTGTTGGCGATCATTTCTGGCAATGGGATCGAAAACTTGGCTTTTACGTCTTCTGGAGAGTAGGTTTCAATCCACTCTAAAAGCTCAGCGGCTAGCGCGTTGGCTTTGTCATAATAGGCGAGAATATTGGCACGCAGTGAATCGGGGATCCGCCCCCAAGGGTACACGTGGTAATACTCTTTAATGTCTTTGACTGTGTTGCCTTTGGCAGTTTCAGAAATCGATGCGGGGAAGAAACCGTCGTGGGTTTCCTTTTTAAACATGTAGTCGTTTTTGGCTTCTGAATTAAAAAAGGCTTGCCACTCGGTGTAGATGTCTTCAACTAAGCGCTTATCAATCGGATGATTAGATAAAACACCAAAGCCAGTTTCCCTAAGTGATTCAACGAATTGCTGGGCACTGTTTTCAGCGCGGTAATCAATGGTTTCTAATTTCATTGTGGTTTCTACTTGTTATATTTAGTTGTAATTTGACCCGCAGCAAGTGTAGCCGTGCGCTTGAGCGGGTGCAAATACTCCGCGAGGGTGAGTGAGAGCAACTGCTGTATTTTCGGTCATTTATGCTGTCGCTTAATGCGCACTGATTTAAATGCTTAGATTAGGACTGACTTAAGTGGCAAGATTTTAGCCGTTAAACCCGTTAGTATGGGTTATTGGATGTGTTGTGATTAGATTTGTTGTGATTGGGATTGATGTCAGCCGCATTTTGAAGCCGAGTGCAAGATATCTTGCTTGGAGTGGGTCTTATGTTGGCTTTTTATGGAACAGCTGCTTAATCAACTTAATCAAAGAGTATCAAAATAGACAACGACGTGAGTCGAAAGGGCATTAATATGAACAAACTGACCGATTTTGAACGCTATGTTATCGAAGAAAAAGGCACTGAACGACCATTTAGTGGTGAGTATTATGATCATGATGCCAAGGGTTTGTATTTATGCAAAAAATGCCATGCGCCCTTGTACCGCTCTGAGCATAAATTTAATGCCCATTGTGGCTGGCCAGCTTTCGATGATGAAATCGCCGGCGCTGTAACTCGCCATGTTGACGCCGATGGCCGCAGAACCGAGATTGTCTGTAGCCAGTGTGGTGGCCATTTAGGCCATGTTTTTGAAGGTGAGATGTTAACCCCCAATAATATTCGTCACTGTGTTAACTCCGTTTCTATGGTTTTCAAAGGGATGGATGATGCTGTTGAACCAGCATCGAACAGCTTTGCAACTTTTGGCGCTGGGTGTTTTTGGTGCGTCGAGGCGATTTTTAAAAGCCTAAAAGGCGTGGTGAACGTGACTTCTGGCTATGCTGGCGGTGATGCCCATGACGCCGATTATAAATCGGTTTGCTCGGGCCAAACTGGCCATGCAGAGGTGGTGCATATCGAGTTCAACCCAGAGGAAATTGATTTTACGACGCTGTTGCAGGTCTTTTTTGAGAGTCATGATCCGACCACGCTCAATCGTCAAGGCAATGATAAGGGGCCACAATATCGCTCTGTGGTGTTTGCCCATAATGCCGAGCAGATTGAGCAAACCACCGCTATGTTGACTCAGTTAGCGGCGGCTAAGGTTTTTGATGCGCCTATTGTGACCCAAGTGTCAGCATTTGAGACGTTTTATCCCGCTGAAAATTATCACAATGATTACTTTGCTTTACACGGTGAGCAACCTTATTGTCAGATGGTCGTGCGCCCTAAAGTCGAAAAAGTGAAAGCCTTGTTTGCACGATTGCAAAAAGCTTAAGCAATTCAACGCAGGATGCTAAATACAAAAACGCCACCGATAAAGGTGGCGTTTTTAATCGATTTTTTAATGTCCGCAACGGTCGTTACCGAGGTAACTATCTACTCTCGGCTAACCACTGGGCGTATTGTTTGGTGTAATAGCTGACAATCAAATCCGCTCCCGCACGCTTTAAGCCGACAAAGGTTTCTGTCACCACTGCACGCTCATCCAACGCACCTGCAAGGGCGGCAAACTTGATGCCTGCATATTCGCCGCCGACTTGATAGGCGGCGAGTGGCAAGTGGGTTTCTTGTCTTAAACGGCTTAACACATCTAAGTAGGGCGTACCCGGTTTAACCATCAGGATATCGGCGCCTTCGGCTTCATCTAATGAGGCTTCTAACAGGGCTTGGCGACCGTTGGCATAATCAAGCTGATATCCCTTGCGGTTACCACTGAGTTCACAATCGACCGCGGCTCTAAAAGGACCGTAGAAGGAAGAGGCGAATTTTGCCGAGTGAGCCAGAATCGCCACATGTTCAAAACCTGCGGCATCAAGCCCTTGGCGAATGGCTTTCACTTGACCGTCCATCATGGCCGATGGCGCTAACATGTCGGCGCCCGCTTTGGCGGCTGTTATCGATTGCTTAACTAAATTTTCGACGGTGAGGTCGTTGCAGACTTCATTATTGTGCACCACGCCGCAATGGCCGTGATCTGTGTATTCACAAAAACAAATGTCGGGGATCACCATCATCTCAGGCACGGCGGCTTTAATGGTGCGCACCATACGGGCGAGCAAGCCATTGTCATCCCATGTGTCGCTGCCTTTATCATCCTTAGTGTGCGAAATCCCAAAGGGCATTACATAACGGATCCCGAGGGCGTAAAGTTCGCGTACTTCTTCCGCCAGTGCACTCTCTGGTAAACGGCTGATGCCAGGTAGCGTGGAGATAGGCACTGCGTGGGTGATGTGCTCTTCAATGAACAGGGGATGGATGAGATCGCTTAACGAAATATGGGTTTCGCGCAGCAGATCGCGCATCGCTTCTGAACTACGTAAGCGTCTTAGGCGACGCAATGGAGGCGTGTTTAACATGAAATATCCTTATCGAAGGCGGGTTAATGCAATCGTACAATAGTAAAGGAATGGCAAGGAATGAATTCAATCCAGACTTGTCTGCTCTGACAAGCAAAGTTGAAAAAGTTTCCCCAAGCTGGCGGTATTCCTTAATGAGTTTATCGATCATTGACTTAGATCACATAAATCCATCAAGTCCTGATTTGCTACTGGATATCATGCGGGCGCTATTTTAGCTGACTTGCTTGCTTAGCCCTTTGTTTTCGGGCATTTGATGTTATTATTTGCGCCAGTTTACTCATGGCATATTCGCACAATACCGAAATGGTCAATTTGATGCGAAATCTTGCCCGCTAATCCGGTTTTGAAATGACAATAACACACGAACACTCTGCTTGTATTCTTGCCTTAGACACTTGTACCGAATCCTGCTCAGCTGCGCTGCAATATCAAGGTCAGATTTATGCTGAACTTGCCGATGCGCCGCGTGAACACAGCCAGCGTCTGTTGCCTATGGTCGATTCAGTGCTCAAGCAAGCGGGCATTAGCTTAGATAAAGTGGCGGCGATTGCCTATGGTCGTGGTCCTGGCAGTTTTACGGGGATCCGTATCTGCACTAGCATGACCCAAGGTCTGGCACTGGGGTTAGATTTGCCTGTGATTGGTATTTCAACCTTAGCGGCTATGGCACAAATGGCCATTAGCGAGCATCAAGCCGAGCAAGTGCTGTGTGCCATTGATGCGCGCATGGGTGAAGTGTATTGGGGGCAGTTTGTGGCCGTCGATGGTATTGCGACATTAGTCGGTAAAGAAGTGGTCAGTGCGCCTGCCAACGTACAACTTCAGCTTGATAC
Source organism: Shewanella baltica (assembly GCF_900456975.1). Lineage (NCBI taxonomy): Bacteria > Pseudomonadati > Pseudomonadota > Gammaproteobacteria > Alteromonadales > Shewanellaceae > Shewanella > Shewanella baltica. The sequence continues at coordinate 2,520,363 of NZ_UGYM01000002.1, read as the reverse complement.
TGAAGCGCCCATTGTGGCTTGCGGCACCGGTTTTGATGCTTATCCTGATTTACTGGCACTCGGCAAAGGGATTTTAGCTCTCGACGCCGTGAAATATCCCGATGCAAGGGCTATGCTGATATTGGCTGAGACAGGTATCAAAGCAGGGCTGACAACTTCGGTCGATGAGCTTGAACCTGTATATTTACGTGATACAGTCACATGGGAAAAGTTACCCGGTCGTGAATAAGCTGTTCTTTGCCTGAGTATCTGCGATAGAATCTCAGGCAATTAATGCTAAGCATTCTTTACGATGAATGGCTTAACGATGAATGGCTTAACGATGAATAGTGCAAACTTAAGGCTTCTTGATGCAAGTTAATGTGAATCAAATGAGTTTGACGAATGCTGTAGCGAGTAATAGACCCGCTATCGCTCAGGGGCTAACCGCACCTGAATCGTCACGCCCAGTGATTGATCAAGATGCCGTCGAAGCCCTTAGTTTAGAGACTCAGCCTAAAAGTAAAAGCGCAGCCGGAAATTTACAGTCAAGGCTCGGCGCCCACCTAGAGTATGAGCAAGACACGCGTGGCCATCAGGGGGCGATAGCCCAATATTTACAAACTCAACATGCCGCCAAACGCGATGAAATTCAGCAAATGGTTGGCGTGGACTTGTATGCTTGAACATCAACAAAAGCCTCCCCGTTCTACCTCGCGATTTTCCTCTTCTAAATTAACAGGTTTAGCCGCCAGCGGTGTGCCAAGCCGAGGCTTGTTTATTATCGAGCTGGTGGTGGCGTTACTCATCACTCGCATTCCCTATTTAAGCGTGCCGTTTAAATGGCTTGAAAGCTATTTCCATGAATTATCCCACGGCATTGCGACGATATTAAGCTCGGGCGTGGTCAGCCATATTCAGTTGTTTCCTAACGGCGCAGGCTTTTGTTTTAGCCAAGGCGGTTCGCCGATGTTGATTGGTTTTGCTGGGTATTTTGGCGCGGCCTGTTGGGGATATTTAATCTACTTGCTCGCGACTTGGCCAAAGGGGATCCGCGTGAGTTTTGCCTTGCTGGGCGCTTTAGTGGTGCTAAGCGGCTTGCTTTGGGGCCGAGATATCCTCACACTAGCGATCTTAGCCGTACTCACTATTATTTTGTTGCTACCGCTTAAACTCAGTCAAAACAAGATGCTGACCCAGTTTCTACGTATTATTGGCTTGATGATTATGCTCAATGCGCTGGCAAGTCCAACTGTGTTGCTCGGGCTTGATGGCCAAGGTGATGCGGTGATGTTGGCCGAGCGTTCTTGGATCCCCGCGTGGATTTGGGTGGGACTCTGGTTATTGACTAGTGCTTGCGCCTTGTATTTTGCGTGGCGCCGTGTCGATAACGCTGCGAGTCGTTAGTCATCAAGGTCATTTAATACCTCAGGCGTATTGTGTTTCCTCTAGACGTTTTTCCGCTTTGCGCTTTATTGGTTTAGATAAAGGTGAATTGACTCATCACTTTGAGCCATAACCACTTATGTTACTCAAACCTAGGTTTTACGACTTCTATTCCTTGGATTTTTGACCATTGGCTGCTAGCTTAAGCCTTCGGTATCCATGGAGAATTACAATGAAAAAAGTCACCTTAGTTGCCAGTCTATTGCTTGCTGGTTTATGTTCGAGTGTTACCTACGCCGATGAAAGTTTAGATAAAGTCTTAAAAAGCGATTTTCGTCAGGCTAAAAATGCCAGCCGTGACGTTTATCGTCATCCCGCTGAAACCTTAAGTTTTTTTGGTATTACCCCAACACAAACTGTGATTGAACTCTGGCCAGGTAATGGTTGGTATAGCGAAATATTAGGGCCTTATTTAGCCAAAGAAGGCCAATATATCGCCGCCAGTTTCGAAACCGCTCCGGCGACGGACACGCCTGGAAATCGCTATCGCGCTAATGCCGGCACTAAGTATGAAGCGTGGATGACGGCCAATAAAGACGTCATGGGCAATGCCAAAATGGTCACTTTCGATCCCCCAAATAAGATGGATTTAGGCGCCGATGGCAGTGCCGATCTGGTATTAACCTTCCGTAATCTTCATAACTGGGCATCAAGTGATCAGTTAGAGAATGTGTTTGCCGCGTCATATAGAGTATTGAAAGACGGCGGTGTCTTTGGTGTGGTGGAGCATAGAGCCAACGAAGGGATGAATTTTAGCACTGGCTATATGGATCAAGCGGCCATGGTTGCTCTAGCCAAAAAAGCCGGTTTCACCTTAGTTGAAAGCGCCGAAATCAATGCGAACCCCAAAGATACTAAGGATTACGCCAAAGGTGTTTGGACGCTACCGCCATCCTTTGCTTTGGGTGACACGGATAAAGAAAAATTCCAAGCGATCGGTGAAAGTGATCGTATGACACTCAAATTTGTCAAAAAATCATCTTAATTACCTGACATCAGAGGCATTATGTGGCAATCTCTCGCCCCCCAAAATCAAATCGAATTTGTATTACCTCATATTAAGGTCGCGGGCCGATTATGGGGGGCGAAGGATAAACCTTTATTACTGGCCTTGCATGGCTGGTTAGATAACGCCAACAGTTTTGAGCCCTTAGCGGCACATTTACTCGATTATCAAGTGCTCGCCATTGATTGGCCTGGACATGGTTTTTCGGCGCACAGGCCGGGGCATTATCCGCTGCATTGGATTGATTACTTGTATGATTTGGATGCACTGTTAACGGCATTACCGCAAAAGCCTGTGGCTATGGTGGGGCATTCGCTCGGTGGCATTATTGCCTCGGCGTATACGGCAACCTTCCCTGAAAAGGTCAACAAGCTGGTATTGATTGAAGCGTTAAGCCCCTTGTCTGAGTCGCCAACGCAGGCGAAAGCACGACTAAGGAAAAGCTTCTATCAACACGAGAAATATTTAACCCAGAAGCATGGGCAGGCAAAAATTTACGACAGCATAGATACCGCAGTGCGGGCGAGGGCACATTTAACAGGACTTGCCGAACCTTGGTGTAGTCTGTTGCTCGAGCGTAATATGCAACCCGAAGGTGAGGGCATAGGTTGGCGCAGTGATCCTCGATTGAGATTAGATTCACCCCAACGGCTAACCTTCGCCCAAGTTGATGCCTTGATGCAGGACATCAATATTGAAACCTTATTAGTGTGTGGCAAACAAGGATTTAGCCAGTTGCAGACCGCCATACCTAAGGCGCGAACTTGGTTCAAACATTTGTCTGAACATATAATTGAGGGCGATCATCATGTGCATATGGACAATGCTGAAGGCGTTGCACGCTTGATCCGCGAATTCGTTAAATAGGCTGCCTTTGCCGCCCTAAAAAAGACGCTAGGTTTTTTGTTTTTTTTATGTGATGATGATCAAAATTAAAACGCTCGTATGATTTATGACGAGTCAATCAATAACTATAAAATGTAAGCCGGTATTTTAACTCGGTATTTATCGAGTATTGACGCTTGTATGGATATTGTTTCCGCAGTTGTGGGGATTTAGGAGAGAGTTGTGGATCAGCCTTGGATTAATCATTTGCCAAAAGATGTGCCTGCTGAAATTAATGTGGAGCAGTACTCATCGCTTGTTGATATGTTCGAAACAGCGGTGGCTAAGTATGAAGATCAACCTGCATTTATTAACATGGGTGCCACGCTAACCTATCGTAAATTGGAAGAACGCAGCCGTGCATTCGCCGCGTATCTACAAAATGAATTAAAGCTTGAAAAGGGCGATCGTGTCGCCTTAATGATGCCAAACCTGTTGCAATACCCGATTGCACTGTTTGGTGTTTTACGTGCCAGTATGGTGGTCGTTAACGTTAACCCGCTATATACCCCGCGCGAACTTAAACATCAGTTGATTGACTCGGGCGCCAAAGCCATCGTTGTCGTGTCAAACTTCGCCCGTACCTTAGAAGAAGTTGTCGAACAAACGCCCGTTGAAAGCGTCATTATCACCAGTTTAGGTGACCAATTAAGTGCTCCAAAACGCACCTTAGTGAACTTTGTGGTGAAGTACATTAAGAAGTTAGTGCCTAAATACGACTTACCCCACGCCCTATCGATGCGCGACACCTTATCAACCGGTCGTCGCATGCAATACATCAAGCCTGAAGTGACTAACGACGACTTAGCGTTTTTGCAATACACAGGTGGCACAACTGGGGTGTCTAAAGGCGCTATGTTGACCCATGGCAATATTGTCGCCAACGTATTGCAGGCCGATGGCGCTTATTCGCCCGCCTTAAACGATGGCAGCGAGTTTGTGGTAACGGCTTTGCCGCTGTATCACATCTTCGCGTTGACCGTGAATTGCCTGCTGTTTTTGCACAAAGGCAGCCAGAACTTACTCATCACCAATCCTCGTGATATCCCAGGATTTGTTGCCGAGTTGAAAAAGTATCCTTTCACTGCATTGACTGGGGTAAACACCTTGTTTAACGCGTTAGTGAACAGTGATGATTTTTCCCAGTTGGATTTTTCGCGCTTAAAACTCTCTATCGGTGGCGGCATGGCGGTACAAAAAGCCGTCGCGGATAAATGGCAAGCCATCACTAAGACCCGTTTACTCGAAGGTTATGGTCTGACCGAAGCCTCACCTTTATTAACCTGTTGTCCATATAATTTAGATGGTTACAACGGTTCAATTGGTTTCCCTGCACCTTCGACACTTATTCAAATCCGTGACGATGACGGCAAGGCATTAGCCCAAGGCGAAACCGGTGAACTGTTCGGTAAAGGTCCTCAGGTAATGAAAGGCTATTGGCAACGTCCTGAAGAAACTGCCAAAGTGATTGATACCGACGGCTGGTTAGCCACGGGCGATATTGGTTACATGGATGAGAAAGGGTTCTTCTATATTGTCGATCGTAAGAAAGACATGATCTTAGTTTCAGGCTTTAACGTATTTCCTAATGAAGTCGAAGAAGTGGTCGCACTGCATCCTAAAGTGATTGAAGTGGCCGCTGTTGGTGTACCAAACGACGCCAGTGGTGAGTTAGTGAAGGTATTTGTGGTGGCAAAAGATAAATCTTTAACCGCTGAAGACATCATTAAGCACTGCCGTATTCATTTAACGGGATATAAAGTACCGAAGCTGGTAGAATTTAGGAACGAGTTACCTAAAACCAACGTGGGTAAAATCTTGCGACGAGAGCTTAGAGACGAAGCTAAGCGCGCGTAAGATTGAAGCCGGCATTTGCCGGCTTTTGTTTTTATGGACTGTGATTGACCCACAGGATCTGGAGAAGAATTTGTCAGCGTTTCAATATGTGAGTGATGAAGCAAGCCTTAATGCCCTCGTTGCCCAATATAAACAGAGTAAGATACTCGTGTTAGATACCGAGTTTGTTCGTACTCGTACTTATTATGCCAAGTTAGGTTTGATCCAAGCCTATGATGGTAAAACCTTAGCTTTGATTGATCCTGTGGCTTTACCTGATTTAGCCCAGTTTTGGGCGCTGTTATCGGACCCTAATATCGTTAAGCTTGTGCATTCCTGCAGTGAAGACTTAGAAGTTTTTGCGCACTATGGCAAATGTCAGCCTACGCCTTTGTTTGATAGCCAAATTGCCGCCTCTTTGTGTGGTATGGGCCACGGTGTGGGTTATGCCAAGTTAGTTGAAACTTGCCTTGGTGAAGTAATCGATAAAGGTGAATCGCGTACAGATTGGATCCGTCGTCCTTTAACGGAAGCCCAGTTAAGCTACGCCGCCAATGACGTCCTGTATTTGTATCAGCTCTATCCTCAACTTGAAGCGAAACTCAGCGCCCAAGGGCGTTTAGCTTGGTTATACGAGGAAGGGGAAAGGATGACTCAGGGCAGGCTTGCCGATCCTGATCTCGACACGGCTTATTTGAAAGTGAAAAATGCTTTCCAACTGACCGAAATCCAATTGGCTTACCTTAAAGTGCTTGCTAAGTGGCGTCTTGAAAAAGCCTTAGTGCGTGATTTAGCCCTAGGTTTTGTGGTCAAAGATCATGGCCTTATCGCATTAGCGAAGAAGCAACCTAAATCCTCGGCTGACTTGTTTAAGCTCAATGATTTGACTGAGCAAGAAAAACGTATCCACGGCAAAGATCTATTACGTGTGCTGCAAACCGCTGATTTGGTCAATTTACCCGAATTAGTGGATGTGTTGGCGTTGAAGTCGGGCTACAAATCGGCCTTTAAGGCGATTAAAAGCTGCTTAGTCGAGTTATGCGAACAGCATGATGTGCCGCAGGAAATGCTCGGTTCTAAACGTCATATCCATGAGTTTTTGCAATGGCGTTGGGATAAGCAACAAGGGGATTTGCCCGCGGTGTTATGCGGATGGCGGGGCGAGATTGCCGCTGAGTCCCTAGCTAAGCTTGAGGTCTAAGGCTTTTAATCTAGTATTTAAATCTTGCGCGTGAAGTCTTGTACTTTATGCGCAGCATTTAAGCTGGAAAACAGCCAACAAAAAGCGTCATCTTCCACAGAAGATGACGCTTTTTGCGTAATCGACTTATCTGTCAGGCAATGTGACGTTAAGTTCGAGTACCGACAGGTTCGCGTCGTTTTGATCTAACTGCACAGAAACTTGATCATCAGAAATCTGCACATATTTGCGAATAACGGCGATGATCTCTTGTTTCATCTGCGGGAAGTAATCGGGAGTGTCCCTTTGTCCACGTTGATGAGCCACAATGATCTGTAGGCGCTCTTTAGCCATTACCGCAGTGCTAGGCTTTTTCTTGCTTTTGAAATAGTCGAGTAAAGACATAATTAGCTACCAAATATCCGTTGTAAGAAACCTTTCTTTTCTTCCGTAATAAAGCGTACTGGTACATCTTCGCCCAGTAAACGTGCAACTGTGTCACTGTAGGCTAAACCTGCATCACTTTCTTGATCGATAATCACAGGCACGCCTGAGTTAGAGGCTTTCAGTACCGATTGTGATTCAGGGATCACGCCCAGTAATTCAATGGCCAGAATCTCTTTCACGTCGTCGACACTCAACATTTCGCCCGATTTTACACGGCTCGGTGAATAACGAGTCAGCAATAAGTATTCTTTGATTGGCTCAAGATTTAGCTCGGCACGACGGGATTTGCTCTGCAGCATCCCTAAAATACGGTCTGAATCGCGCACTGAACTGACTTCTGGGTTCGTGGTCACAATGGCGATGTCGGCAAAATACAGTGCCATCATAGCGCCTTGCTCAATCCCCGCAGGTGAATCACACAGGATAAACTCAAAGTCTTTGGCTAAATCGTCCAGCACACGGCCGACGCCTTCTTTAGTCAGCGCATCTTTATCGCGAGTCTGTGAAGCGGGTAACACGAATAACTTGTCGCAGCGTTTATCTTTGATCAGCGCTTGATTTAAATTGGCTTCACCATTGATCACATTGACGAAGTCATAAACCACACGACGCTCACAACCCATGATCAAGTCTAAATTCCGTAAACCAATATCGAAATCGATAACGACTGTCTTGTGTCCTTGCATGGCAAGACCGGTCGCAATCGCAGCACTCGATGTGGTTTTACCTACGCCGCCTTTACCTGAAGTGACAACAATAATTTGTGCCATGTTTCTCTCTATCCTTTGTTCTGCCATTTAGAGGGGCAATGATTCAACCATAAGCGACTCACCGTCTAGGCGAATGCAGCCGCTTTTATCTGAGCTATGTTGTTGTAGATTTTCAGCGAGCCAATATTGCCCTGCTATTGAAACGAGTTCGGCCTCCAGAGAGTGGGCTATGATGACGGCACTGGTATCGCCCGCCGCGCCTGCCATGGCTTTCCCTCGCAATGCGCCATAGATATGAATGCTACCATCTGCGATGACTTCTGCGCCATTGCCTACCGCACCAAATATGATTAAATCACCATTTTTTGCGTAGACTTGTTGGCCTGAACGAATATTTTGCTTCACTATCTTAGTTTGGCGCGGTGCTGGCGGTGGCGTACTGCTCTGTTTTCCGGCTTTGACTATGGCAAGGCCTAAGTCTTTGGCCTGTTTACTGAGTACGGTTGTCGCGCCCGTTATGCCAACAATCACTAATTGACGTGAGATCAGCAGATCCTTTAACGCACTTAAATTTAAGCTGTCGTGTTGGATCGCACTCAGATTGACGACTAAAGGAGCACCCAGAAAAAACTGAGGAGCTTGTGCCAACTTACTGTCTAATTCAGTCATGACAGCTTGTAAATCGCTGCTATTAATATGAAGCACTGAAAGAGTAAAAGAAGCGCCTTTTAACTCTAAGCTAGGTTTTGACATCCCGGCACTATTCTCCAGAAATCATCAGTCGGTTCGCTGATTTTACAATTAAATTACTAGGCGACCATGTTATAGTGTGCCCCATTGACTGGCAAGTTTGAACTATTGGATATTTGTACTCTTATGCTATGTGCCGTTTATAAAAGTAGCCGAAAGGCTGATACTTATTTATTTGTGAAGAAAAGAGATTGTTTTGATGATGTTCCAGCGCCTTTGATGGAAATGTTCGGCGTGCCAAAGCTGGTGATGGTGTTTCCTATTGCGAAACGTGACGCGTTAGGCATGGCAGATATTCAAAAGGTAAGAGCTGCGATGGAAGAAAACGGCTTTTATTTACAAATTCCACCACCTCAGGTGAATTTATTGGCAGAGCATAAGCTCAGTCTTGGGATCAAAGATTAAGCCAATAGCATAAAAATAACAGGAAGGTATATGCATCGATACCGTGCTTATCGAACCCAAGCTTATCAAATCAATGCTTACCCAGTTAAGGTTTGTCACTTTGGGGTTTATCAGAATAAGCATTATCGACTCGCCGCATATATCTTCGCTCCCATCAGGGCATTTGTCTGTTTCATCATTTGGCTGAGTGCGTGCAGTTTGCCAGCCATGGCGCAGCAGTCGGACGAGAAAATCAGCTTTAGTGATTATTTAATTCAGTTAAAGCAAGAAGCCCGTCTTCAGGGCATCAGCCAAACGACCTTAGATTTAGCCTTTCCCCAGATCAAACTCTTCAAAAAAGCTCGAGCGACAGACAGCCTCCAGACTGACAAAACTCACAACCTCGATACTTATCTCGCCGACACTGTGCCCGAGTGGAAAGTTGACACCGCACGTGTACTATTTAAAGAGCATGAACAACAACTCAACGCCATCGCCAGCCAATACGCTGTTCAGCCACGCTTCTTAGTCGCGCTCTGGGGGCTTGTCTCCGACTTTGGTGAAGCTTCTGGCGATTATCCTGTGCTATCTGTGACGGCGTCACTGGCCTTTGGCGGCGAGCGCGAAGCTTTCTTCAAAAAAGAGTTTATGGCAGCGCTCAGCATAATGGATAAAGATCATATCGGTTTTCAAGATCTTAAAAGTCGTTGGAATGGCGCCATGGGACAAACGCAGCTGATGCCAACGGATTATCTTGCCTATGGGCAGGACGGCGATGGCGACGGTAAGAAAGACATTTGGCACAACACACAAGATGCGTTTGCCTCCGCGGCGTATTTGCTACAGCAACTCGGTTGGAACGGCAATGATACTTGGGGGCGACAGGTACAAGTGCCCGCAACGCTTGATTTGGCAGTCGCTGGATTAGATAAACCCCAGTCCTTAGCCCAGTGGCAAACTCTCGGTATTCGCAAGTTTGATCATACCGATTTGCCGTCCCGCGAAGACATCAACGCCTCGCTAATCATGCCCGATGGTGTTACCGGTCGAAAATACCTCGTTTATGGCAATTACCGCGCATTAATGCACTGGCAGAATACCGATTATTTCGGGATTTCTGTCGCGCATCTGTCCGAGAGAATAAAGTATCCGCCGATAAACTAGTGTAAAATAGCCCGCATTAAGCGGGCTTTTTATTGAGAAGATACAGTTAATCATGGCATTTTGGCAGAGCAAAACATTAGCGCAGATGAGCGCAACCGAGTGGGAATCCCTGTGTGACGGTTGTGGTAAATGTTGTTTAAACAAGTTGATAGATGATGAAACCGAAGACTTGTATTACACCAATGCGGCCTGCCTTTTGCTCGATCATCAAACGGCGGGCTGTCAGCATTACAGTGACCGTTTCACCCATGTCCCGCAATGTACTGTGATCACGATTGATAATATCCATGAGTTAACTTGGCTTCCCGACAGCTGCGCATATCGCCGCTTAGCGGCAGGACGTGAGCTACCGAGCTGGCATCCGCTGCTGACTGGCTCTAAAGAAGCGATGCATTTAGCGGGCATGTCGATCCAAGGTAAAGTAGTCGATGAAAGACGCGTGAAGGATATTGAAGATCATATCGTGCTATGGCCACTCAAAGATGTGGATTAACAGACGTAGATTAATTTTTACCGTCGCGTTGTCGATTGGACAGTGACCGTCAGAATGAAAAAACAACTAGGGAGCGATTATCGCTCCCTTGTGCATTTTGGGTGTTAAGTTAATTTAAACTTCGTCAAATAACCCTCGACTAGATTTTTAATCCCACCATCAACTGATCAAGTTGCCCAGCTGTTGCTTGCAGCTCATCACAACCTGAAACCGACTGGTTCGCCGATTGCTCCACATCGTGGGACTGGTTACGAATTTCCATCAGGTTAGTCGCAATCTCGTTGGCTACAGCCGATTGTTCTTCGGCCGAGGTGGCGATTAGTACACTCATTTCAAACACTTTATTACTGTGGTGGGCGATAAACTCTAAGTCTTTGCCCGTTTGCAGTACATGTTGTTTGCCTTCATTCGCTTGATTCACAGTACGCGACATCACTTGTGTCAGGTTGCGCGTGCCAGATTGCAGCGATTCGATCATGGTTTTGATCTCAACCGTCGCGGCTTGAGTGCGGCCCGCTAAGGTACGTACTTCATCGGCGACCACGGCAAAACCACGACCTTGTTCACCGGCGCGCGCCGCTTCAATCGCCGCGTTGAGGGCGAGTAGGTTGGTCTGCTGGGAAATCGCATTAATGGTTGATACCACTTCATCAATTTTACTGGCGTTGTCATTGAGTACGCCCACCGCATTCGAGGCTGAGGAGATCTCATCCGATAACACATCGATGGCTTTGACTGTGGTTTCAATGTCTTTACCGCCCGCGCTAACTTGTTGATTAGCCTCTTGGGTTTCGGCAGAAGATTGCTCGGCATTGCGGGCGACTTCCTTCACTGCGGCGGTCATTTCTTCCATCGCCGTCGCTAGGGAGTCCAAATGTTGTCTTTGGTTCACCGCCAAGGATTGACCTTGCTGCGCTGTGCTACGAAACGAGGACACTACCTCGCGGATTTTCGTTGTCGACTCGGCGATTTGTTTCACTAACAGATGCTGACGCTCCACTAAGGCATCAATGCTGATAGCTAAGATACTGAATTCGTCCTTTACCTCGAAGAAGTTTAAACGTCCGGTTAAGTCACCCGATGCGGCGCGTTTTAATGCCATCACTGTGGTATAAAGTGCGCCGCCCACAAAGGTTGAAATGTAGTAACTAAATAAAAATAACACGAACAGAAGCGCCGCCATCAGGCCGTAAACCAGCAGGTTATCTTTGGCGAGCAAGGCATCAATTTCTTTGCTGTCTAAGGGAATAATCGTGATCAGGTTTTGATCGTTAACGCGACTCACAGCTCTAGGTTGCTTACCGCTATCATCAATACCGCCACCGCTGCGAGCTAAGGATTGCGCTTTGCTGTCGGCTTCATTCACCGAAACAATGCTGACATTGCCTTTGATTTCACGGCTTAGCTGGCTAAGGATAGCTTGGCGTTCTTGCTCTGGTAGTTTGTTATATAAGGTGCCCGTGACTTGGTTGATTTGTTGTGACGCATTTTGTAGACCGTTGAGCTGTCCTTGCACTAAGGTTTGCTGGGATTGGTTATCAAGAAAAATCGCCAGTCCAACAATCATTAGCATGGGAACGATAGAGAGAATAGCGAATTTAGTTTTTAAGGTCATATGGATAAGATATTGATCTATCCAGCGAAACTTTACTTCTTTCATGAGTGCCTCGATAAAATGGGCTGTGAACCGAATGTATATCGGTCAGTTTGCCATAGACTTGATAGTTTTCTGTTTTGTAATGATTTATATCTCTAATGTAGTCTAATTGCAGTCGTTATTGTGTTGTTTGCTGCAATTTTGGCAGGGTACAGGCATTAGTTTACAGTTTAGTTACAAATGCTGCTAGTGGCTGAATAGAGAACTTGTTTCGGTCAGAATTGAGGTTTGGATTTCACCTTGAGCAAAACTCAGGCTCTGAACTGGGGTAACACATGAATTTGCATGATAAAAACCCCCAATAAGCCCTAGTAATATGGCGCTCGCTCGCGTAAAATTTCTATCCTTTTATTTCGTTATAGCTAGCAAAGCGTCTGGCATTAACGCCCGATAACCTGAGCACCCAAATAGCCTGAAAGTTTGGCGCCCATAGCACTTGTTTATCAAGCGCGACTATGCAGTGGAAGAGAAAATGCAGCAGTTAACTGAGATCGTAGAACAAGCCTTAGTCATTATTGACCAGGCCAGTGATCTAAAAGCACTGGATGATATCCGTGTCGATTACCTGGGTAAGAAAGGTAAGATCACCGACATGATGAAAATGATGGGTAGCTTAAGCCCTGAAGAAAAGCCAGCCTTTGGCCAAGCGGTCAATGATGCTAAACAGGCGATTCAACAAAAATTAACTGAGCGCATCGATGGTCTGAAGAGTTCTGAACTGGAAGCCAAATTAATCGCTGAAAAGATTGATGTGACTTTGCCAGGCCGCACCCAAGAGATCGGTGGCTTACATCCAGTGACTCGCACCATTGAACGTATCGAAACCTTTTTCGGGGAATTAGGGTTCTCGGTAAAGCAGGGTCCTGAAATTGAAGATGATTTCCACAATTTCGATGCACTGAATATCTCTGAACACCACCCTGCCCGTGCCGATCATGATACCTTTTATTTCAATCCTAAACTGATGCTGCGTACCCAAACCTCGGGCGTGCAAATCCGTACTATGGAAACTGAAAAGCCACCATTACGCATTATTTCACCGGGTCGTGTTTATCGTAACGATTACGATCAAACGCATACGCCAATGTTCCACCAAGTGGAAGGGCTGTTGGTTGATGAGCATGTGAACTTTGCCGAATTGAAAGGCATTTTGCATGACTTCCTGCGTAACTTCTTCGAAGAAGATCTGCAAGTGCGTTTCCGTCCATCTTACTTCCCATTCACTGAACCTTCAGCGGAAGTGGACGTGATGGGCAAAAATGGTAAATGGCTAGAAGTGCTTGGCTGCGGTATGGTACATCCGAATGTGCTGCGCAGCGTTGGCATAGATCCAGAAAAATACTCTGGTTTTGCTTTTGGTATGGGTGTCGAGCGCTTAACTATGTTGCGTTACGGCGTAAACGATTTACGTGCGTTTTTCGAAAACGACCTACGTTTCCTAAAGCAATTTAAATAACGGAGCTGTAATAGCATGAAATTTAGCGAATCTTGGCTTCGTGAATGGGTAAACCCTTCAGTCAGCCGTGAAGCATTATCCCACCAGATCACTATGGCCGGTCTCGAAGTCGATGACGTTGAAGCCGTCGCTGCCGACTTTAGCGGTGTGGTGATTGGTGAAGTGGTTGAGTGTGGTCAGCATCCCGATGCTGATAAACTGCGCGTGACCAAAATCAACGTTGGTGGTAGCGAACTTATCGATATCGTCTGCGGTGCACCAAACTGCCGTCAGGGTCTTAAAGTGGCCGTGGCTATGGTCGGTGCCGTATTACCTGGCGATTTCAAAATCAAGAAAGCTAAGCTGCGTGGCATGCCATCAGAAGGCATGTTGTGCTCGTACAGTGAGCTTGGCATTAACGTCGAAAGCGATGGCATTATCGAATTGCCATTGGACGCGCCACTTGGCACTGACATCCGCGATTATCTGCAACTTAATGATGCCGTTATCGATGTAGATTTAACGGCTAACCGTGCCGATTGCTTAGGCATGGCAGGTCTTGCCCGTGAAGTAGGCGTGTTAAACCGCCAAGCTGTGGTTGAGCCACAGTGGCAAGCCGTTACGCCAACGACAGATGCACAGGTCACGATTAACGTTAAGGCGCCAGCCGCTTGTCCACGTTATTTAGGCCGTGTGGTTAAAAACGTTAACGTTAAAGCGCCTACGCCATTATGGATGCAGGAAAAACTGCGCCGTAGCGGTATTCGCTCTATCGATCCTATCGTTGATATCACTAACTTTGTGTTGATTGAATTCGGTCAACCTATGCACGCTTTCGATCTTGCCAAGTTAACGGGCGATATCCAAGTGCGTTTAGGCACTGGCGAAGAGAAAATCACCCTGCTTGATGGCAGCGAAGTGACCATCCCAAGCGATACCTTAGTGATCGCCGATGATGCGCGTCCATTAGCCCTTGCAGGCGTGTTTGGCGGCGAATATTCAGGCGTGAGCGACACGACCCAAGACATACTGCTTGAATGTGCGTTCTTCGCGCCTCTTGCCATTATGGGTAAGTCACGTCGTTTAGGCTTGCACACAGATTCATCACACCGCTTTGAGCGTGGCGTTGACCCTGAGATGCAACACAAGGTTATTGACCGTGCGACCCGTTTAGTACTGGATATCTGTGGCGGTGAAGCAGGCCCTGTGGTGGAAGCGAAATCAGAGGCTGATTTACCCAAACCTGCACAAATCGTTTTACGTCGCAGCAAGTTAGATAGAATTTTAGGTCACCACGTGCCAGACACGGATGTGGTTGAAATTTTACAACGTCTAGGCTTCAATGTGGTTGCTGGGCAAGATAGCTGGCAGGTCACCACTGCGACTTATCGTTTCGATATGGCGATTGAAGAAGATTTGATTGAAGAAGTGGCGCGTATTTACGGTTATAACAATATCCCGAATATCGCACCCGTTGCCGCGCTGCGTATGTCAGATCATAAAGAATCTGACTTGAGCTTAAAACGCGTGCGTGCCTTATTGGTCGCTCGTGGCTTCCAAGAAGCGGTAACCTACAGCTTTGTCGATCCAAAACTGCAAAATCTGGTTCACCCTAGTTTAGAGGCAATGGTGTTACCAAACCCAATTTCCAGTGAAATGTCGGCCATGCGCCTGTCAATGTTCACCGGTTTATTGGCCGCCGTTGGCTACAACCAAAGTCGTCAACAGAGTCGCGTGAGACTTTTTGAAACTGGCCTGCGCTTTGTTCCTGATATCAATGCAGAATCCGGTGTAAGACAGCAAGCAATGCTCGCTTGTGTCATTACTGGGCTCCAAAATGATGAACATTGGGCTATGGAATCGAAAACTGTTGATTTTTTCGACCTTAAAGGTGATTTAGAAGCAATTATCGGCTTGACAGTTTCCGCATCAGAATTTAGCTTTAGAGGAGCGACGCATTCTGCTCTCCATCCGGGGCAATGTGCTGAAATATTGAGAAATGATCGAGTGATCGGTCATATAGGTGCAATCCATCCTAGTTTGGAGAAGCCTTTTGGACTCAATGGTAAAACCATCGTTTTTGAGTTGGAATTGGATGCTTTATTGCATACCAGTTTGCCGCTAGCCCAAGCTGTATCTAAGTTTCCAGCTAATCGTCGTGACATCGCAGTCGTAGTAGATGAGAGTGTATCTGCAGGTGATGTAATGAAATTGATAAGAAAAGTTGGCGAAAATCAGTTGGTTGGCATAAACTTGTTCGATGTATACTTAGGTAAAGGTGTTGAACCTGGCAAGAAGAGCCTGGCGATAGCACTTACATTACAAGACACTACTCGTACGCTTGAGGAAAAAGAGATTGCTGAGACCGTTGGTTCAGTCGTTTCTGCCCTTAAGTCCGAGTTCAACGCATCGTTGAGGGATTAAAGTATGGCACTTACCAAAGCCGAAATGGCAGAACATCTTTTTGAAACACTCGGAATGAACAAACGTGTCGCCAAAGAGATGGTTGAGTCGTTCTTTGAAGAGATTCGGGGCGCACTTGAAAGTGGTGAGCAGGTCAAGTTATCTGGCTTTGGCAACTTTGACCTTAGGGACAAGAATCAAAGACCGGGAAGGAACCCAAAAACAGGCGAAGATATCCCAATTTCTGCTCGTCGTGTCGTGACTTTCCGTCCCGGCCAAAAGCTGAAAACTCGTGTAGAAGCAGCAAACACGGGTAAGTAATTTCGTTTGTTTGATGGGAAAGCCACTCCTTAGAGAGTGGCTTTCCTGTTTATTTTTTTCATGCAATATTTCAACTATTCTTATCCACTGTCTGAGGTAAATTCTTTGTCAAGACAGCCCAAACATTTTGACCGTCGCTTTAAACTCGCCTTAATACACCCTAAATACTGGGCCACTTGGTTGGCGATTGGTCTATTAGTGATTTTCGGACTTATGCCCGCATGGCTGCGTGATCCCATAGCAAGATTATTGGCAAGATTAGTGATGCCGATTGCCAAAAAGCCCATTAGTGTTGCAAGAGCCAACTTAAGAGCGTGCTTTCCTGAACAATCTGCCGTCGAGCTCGAAGCGTTAATCCGTGAGAACGTACAAAACTTCGTTTTAGTCTTGTTAGCACAGGGCGAATTGCTGGTGCGCTCAAAAGCGCATTTGCGTCGTCGAGTGAATTTAATCGGCTTTGAGCATGTGACGAAAGCACAAGCGGCGGGGCAACCGATCATTTTCATCATGCCCCATGTGTGGCCAATCGATTATGCTGGCTTACGCCTTAACCTAGAGTTACCTATGGTGACTATGGCCAAAGCCCATAAAAACGGCTTATTCAATTGGTTTAGTAATCGTGTGCGTAGCAGCTGTGGTGGCCATGTATACATGCGCGAGGCGGGAATTCGTGCGTTGTTAGCTGAGCTTAAGCGCGGTAACAGTTTCTTTTATCTTCCCGATGAAGATTTAGGCCCAGAACAAAGCGTGTTTGCGCCATTTTTAGGCACAGTGAAAGCGACACTACCTGTCGTTGGGCGTTTAGCGCAGGCGGGTAATGCCCAAGTGCTACCTGTAAAGATTGGTTACAACCAAGCGACACGTCAGTTTGATCTCACTGTGATGACGGCCGTTGCGCCTGAAGACATGGTAGGCAAGGAAAACGAGGCGTTGGCGCTGAACAAAGTGGTCGAGCAAGTTATATTAGCTTACCCTGAGCAATATATGTGGTTCCTACGCGTGCTCAAGACGCGCCCAGAGGGTGAAGCTTCTATCTACGGTCAATGACGGGCCAGTCAATTTAGTATGGCTAAAAATGGCTTTGAGCGCTCAGTGCTCAAAGCCATTTTTGTTTTGAGGGGTATTCTTGTTGATGGCACTCTTTATTGATTGAGATCTTGATCAACTCTGCTGTCGTTAACAATGCCAATTACAAATGAGGCACCTAATCTTCATCTTGTTCCATTTCAAGTTGCATCAGTAGCATGTCTTCGCCATCAAGTACGCGGGTGCGATAGCTTTGACACGCTGGGCAGACGATGGTGCGTTCACTAAGCACGGATTCGCTCTGGCAGTCTTGGCAAAGAATCACTAAGGGCTGAATTTGGATGTTGAGCTGGGCTGCTTTGCAAATGCCATCGAGCTTAAACGTATCGAAGGCGGTTTGCAGCAGGCTAGGTTCAACCCCGCTCATCACCCCCAGTTTGATATCCACTCGGGTGATTTTAGCGGCATGATTGGCCAGCGCGTGCTGCTCGCATTGCTCAATCAGGGCACTCACAATCGAATATTCGTGCATCAGCAAATCCTTGGCAGCAGTTCACCCTGGGGAAGATCGAGATAACGCTTGGTATTCCAAGGCGTTCTTAGCACTACTTTCCCTGCCAGTTCATCACTCACAGTACCGATAATCGATGCGTGCTCACAGCGGCCAAAGCGTTGCATGATCTCGAGCGCACCTAAGGCGATGTCGTTGGGGACGGCGAGGATGAAAGTGCCTTCGTTGGCAAGATCCATGGCTTCGAAACCATAGAGTTCACACAGACCTTTGACTTCATCGCTGACGGGAATACTGGCCTCATTGACAGTAATGCCGACATTGGAGGCGACGGCCCATTCATTAAGCACAGCCGATAAGCCACCGCGAGTCGCATCGCGCATCGCATGAATGGGAATATTGGCGGCGATCAATTGCTCGACTATCGGCCAGAGCGTCGCGCAGTCACTTTGCAATGCCGATTCGAGTGTGAGTCCTTCACGCGCCATTAAAATCGCTGCGCCGTGGCAACCAATATCACGGGAGACGATAATGGCATCGCCCACAGCGATATTTGCTGCTGAGATGTTGGGACGCAAGATGCGGCCAATGCCTGAGGTATTAATAAATAAACCATCGGCGCAGCCCTTGGGTACGACTTTAGTGTCGCCGCAGACAATCCGCGCGCCACTTTGTTTGAGCTCTTTTGCCATGCTGCGGACAATAGTCGTTAAATCATTGATAGAAAAGCCCTCTTCGATGATCACGCTACAGCTCAGATACTGAGGTTCTGCACCCATCATAGCGAGATCGTTGACTGTGCCCGCGATAGCAAGTTTGCCGATATCGCCGCCGGCAAAAAACAAAGGTGAGACGGTAAAAGAGTCAGTAGTAAAGGCGTTGGCGCCGTGCAAATCGAGTTTGGCAGCGTCTTCTTCGCTACGAAGGATTGGATTATCAAACTCGGCAAAAAACAGATCACGGATCAGTTTATTCATTTCTTTGCCGCCACCGCCGTGGCTGAGCTGAATGGATTTATCTTTTAGCGTATCAGCCATGATGTGGCTCCTTGATATCGATACCTTGATAGCGGTAATAGGCGTTACATGCACCTTCGGAGCTGACCATGCAGCTGCCTAGGGGCGTTTCGGGATTGCAGCCGCGGCCAAAAACTTTACAGTCCTTTGGTTTAGCAAGCCCACGAAGAATGTCGCCACACTGGCAGGCTTTGTGATCGTCAATTTCCTTTACGGGTAAGCAGTCTTTAAAGCGCAGTTCGGCGTCCCTGTGGGCATATTCGGGTTTGAGCTGCAGCGCTGAATTGGGGATAGGACCGAGGCCGCGCCAGCGAAATTGCGGTCTGACATTAAAGAATTGATTCACTTTGGCCTGCGCCGTAAGGTTACCGTCTTCCGATACCGCGCGGCTGTATTGGATATCGAGCTCCGCTTTGCCCGCGGCTTTTTGGCGTACAATCCGTAAAATAGACTCCATCACATCAACGGGTTCAAATCCTGCGACGACCACGGGCGTACCATAGTTTTCGACTGTGCTGCGATAGATTTTGGCGCCGCTGATCACGCTCACATGGGCGGGGCCAATAAAGGCATTCACTCTGGCTTTCGGGTCGTGCATCACGGCATCAATAGCGGGCGGCACTAATACATGATTAATATGGAATAACAGATTTTCGAGTTTTTCGTGCTCGGCCAGCTGCAATAAAATTGCTGTCATTGGGGTTGAGGTTTCAAAGCCAATGGCGAAAAACACCACGGTTTTATCGGGATTATCGCGGGCAATTTTGAGCGTATCTAAGGGATCATAAATCGGCCGAATATCGCAGCCTTTCGCCCTAAAACTGGCTAAGGAACCCTTAGAACCGGGCACACGGATCATATCGCCCAGCGTCACTAAGATGACATTCTCTTGGGAGGCCAGCGCCGCCGCTTGGTCAATGCGCTCTTTCGGCATAATGCACACAGGACAACCTGGACCGTGGATAAACTCAATATTATCAGGCAGTAAATCCAGCAAGCCGTATTTCATAATAGTGTGGGTATGGCCGCCACAGACTTCCATGATATTGATTGGTTGCTTAACTAATTTAGCGGTTACCTGAATATCCCGCGCTAAATTGGCAATCGTTTGTGGATCGCGAAAGCCTTGATAGAGGTGTTTTAGTTCAAGCATGCTCTTTCCTCGGTGCACTCGATAGGGTGCGCGCCTTGCTACTCAATCTTGCATTGTTGATGGTCAGTGTATGGCTTCGTTTTCGAGTTTAGTGACGATTTCTTGGTATAGGTCAATGCTTTGCTGCGCATCTTCCTTATCGATTTTGTTCATCACAAAGCCAATATGGATCAGCACATAATCGCCAATTTCCAGCGGCTCATTCATTAAATGACTGCTGACATCGCGGCGCACGCCTAAGGTATCGACCGTGACACTCTGGCGTTCAATATCGACCGCCACCACTTGGGAAGGTATGGACAAGCACATTATTGTGCACCTCTAATATTGTCTTTAAGCCAAGCCGCCACAGCCTGCATGGAGTTGCCATCTTTAATGGAGACTTCAATGATTTGAGTTGCTGGATTGAGTTTTTTAAGCTGTGCTCTGGCTTCGTCCAGCTTGAAATCAAAATAGGGCAGTAGATCGCACTTGGTGATAAAAACTACATCGGCGCGGCGGAACATCACGGGATATTTTTCAATCTTATCATCGCCTTCAGGCACTGACAGCAGCACGATATTTTTGTGGGTACCCACGTCATAACTGGCTGGGCAGACGAGATTACCGACGTTTTCAACGAAGCAAATATCCAGTCCATCAAGTGGTAAGTGATGCAGGGCACCGTGCACCATAAAGGCGTCAAGGTGACAGGCCGAGCCCGTTTGAATTTGATAGGCTGTAATGCCTTTCGCGATTAAGCGGTCGGCATCTCGGGAGGTTTCTAAGTCGCCTTCAATCACCGCATAGTTGAGCTTGGTGTATTCTTTGAGATTTTCTAATAGGGTAGTTTTACCGCTGCCTGGACTACTCATGATGTTGAAGGCCGTGACCTTATGTGCCTCAAAGTGGGCACGGTTATGACCGGCTTCGACATCATTTTTATCTAAAATCTTGTGGATGACTGACAAGGTTTTTTTATCGTTTAACTGAGGATTGGTGTGTAACTCTCTATGACTATGCAATGGGCTATGGGATGCGCCATGCTCATGCGAATGGCTGTGATCATGACTGTGCCCGTTATCATGGCTATGGTCATGACTATCAACATGTGAATGCGCGCCTAAATGATCATGGTCGTGGCGGGTAAGGGAGCAGCCGCAGTCTTTACACATTTTACCTCTCCTTGAATCGGCAGAGTGCGAGGACTTTGCCTGACGAATTGTGAATGCTGATATACGGATCGTTAATTTGGTTACGCTAATGTTGAGTGTGATACAAATTGCGCTGCAGATCTTTGATGTTCGTCAGGTTTATGGGGATAAAAATGGCGAGCTAACATCAGGGGTTATCAAATAAGTAAGGTTATTGACTCTGATGAATCCCATACCAGAGTTGGCCTAGGGCGATGCCGCCATCATTGATAGGGATCTGTTTACTGCATAACACTTTATTGCCTTGGGCGCTGAGTTTGCTCAGGCAGTATTCCAATAGGTATTTATTTTGGAATACGCCGCCGCAGAGCACGGTTGGGAGGTGTTTGTACTGGGCGGCATAGTCGCAGATAGCATCGCCTAATGTGTGTAAAAAGGCGCGGGCGATGGCATCTCGTCTGTTGTCCGTTAGCGGTTGTGCAGTAATCAATTCAACAATTTGCTTGAACATTTCACTGCTACGCCACTGGTCGACGTCAAGAGGTAAGTTAAGCGACATGGCTTCAAGGGCTAATGCATCGGCGCGATTGGCCGCGGCTTCTATTGCCATGCCCGCTTGACCTTCAAATTGTGTGGTTTCGATTAAGCCTAAGGCGCAGGCGAGGGCATCGAACAGTCGCCCGACAGAGGAGGTTTTTATCGCGCTGCCGTTCTGCCAGATCTTATGTAAGTTAGTCAGAGTGTTTGGGCGCATGTTGTTTAATATAGGTAATTGCAATGCGAGTACAGCATCGAGGCTCATTTGCTCGAACAATAATGCCAGTAACAACCTCACGGGTTGCTTAATTGCTTGTTCGCCGCCCAGTAGCGCTAT
This sequence comes from Shewanella baltica, assembly GCF_900456975.1. Classification (NCBI taxonomy): domain Bacteria; kingdom Pseudomonadati; phylum Pseudomonadota; class Gammaproteobacteria; order Alteromonadales; family Shewanellaceae; genus Shewanella; species Shewanella baltica. The sequence goes on along the minus strand of NZ_UGYM01000002.1, from coordinate 2,498,554 downwards.
GGGCTCAAAATGGGCCAGTCGCTGCGCTTTATCCAGCGTGGTTAATAGCACTTCACCGCCCCATAAACTGCCATCGTCGCCAAGCCCAGTGCCATCAAAACTAAAGCCCAATACAGGTTCTCGGTATTGGTTAACCGCCATTACGCTGAGCACATGGGCATGGTGATGTTGCACAGTTAAACATTGGCTTTGCCTGGTATTGATGAGTTCTACACTCGAGTTTGAGTGCATTTCAGCCCAGCGTGACGGGGCATAATCTGGGTGTTTATCGCGAACAATAAGATTTGGCGCAAAGTGATACAGCCGCGCAAAGGTGGCTAAGGTGCGCTCAAAATACTGCTCGGCGCTGACACTGAACAAGTCGCCAATATGGGGACTTAAAAACACATTATTGCCAAAGCCTAAGGCGATAGCATTTTTTTGCTGCGCCCCCACGGCCAAAATCGATTGGGTTAGCGGTGTATCAAGTGGAAAACTTAAGGGCGCATAACCACGGGCGAGACGCAGCACTTGCACCTCTGCAGGCAAGTCCATGTTGGGCTGAATCACCTGCACCACACTGTCATCGCAGCCATTAATAATCGGCCGATTATGATCAACTATTGCATCCACAACATGGCTTAAGTGGTGAATAAGCTCATAACAATCTGTGATGATAGGTTCTCCGGACACATTAGCGCTGGTCGCGACCAATGGCCCTTTGAAGAGACCTAATAGTAAATGATGCAGTGGTGTGTAGGGCAAAAATACCCCGAGTTTATTCAGATTGGGGGCGACAGCTAAGCTGAGATCATGTACGGGGCGACTACTCATCAGCACTATGGGCCGCTCCTGTGAACTCAGCACTTGCCACTCTGCATCCGAACCTGTGACATAGTGCTGCGCCATAGTGATATCCGTCATCATCACCGCTAGCGGCTTGGCTTGGCGCTGTTTTCGCAGCCGGAGTGCGTTGACGGCATTGTCACTTCGGGCATCACAGATTAAGTGAAATCCACCCAATCCTTTAATTGCCAGAATCTGCCCTTGGCGTAATCTGTCAGCCGCTGCTGTCAGTATCGCAAGGTCCGTACTCAATTCAGGTGCGCTGAAATTTGAGGTATTGGGAATGATGTATTCCCCTTCCGGTGTTTTTAAACTGAGCCTGGGGCCGCAGACTGGGCAACTGACTGGCTGAGCATGATAGCGGCGGTCGAGTGGGTTTTGATATGCTTTGGCGCACTCGGGACACATGTCAAAATCGGCCATGGCGGTATTGTGTCTATCATAGGGTAAGGCATTGATTATGGTGTATCTTGGGCCGCAATTTGTGCAGTTGGTAAAGGCATAGCCAAAGTGGCGATCATCAGGATTATGCATGTCGTTCAAACAATCTTGGCAGGTACTTTTGTCCGCCGTTACCACCACCTGCGCGCCTATCGGTGAACTTGGGTCATCGTCCTCATGGCTGTCGCTTTTTATAATTTCAAATGTGGTTTCGCTTAGCAAAATCGGCAGCGGTGTTTGGGTTATATTGTCGATACGTGCCAGTGGCGGCGGGGTGGTATTGAGCGTTGTGATAAATTGCGTGAGGTTTTCTTCCGTGCCTTGCAGCTCAATGGTCACGCCCTTGGCATTGTTGAGCACAGTACCTGTCAGTTGACACTCAAGGGCATAACGATAGACAAAGGGGCGAAATCCCACCCCTTGCACTATGCCAGTGATGTGCAGCTGACAACGCTTTAGCGCGGCACCCTTGTGGACAAGGTATTCCAATGCCAGCCTGCGCTTTATCTGCAGATCACTGTGTTTTTTGTGGCGACTATTATGTCTATGTGGCTGCATGCGTTGTGACTTAACTTTTGGCCTCCTAATCATGGGCATTCAGTTGGCGCTGCTTAACGTAAAGTGCGCCAACGGCTAAGTTATCGCCGTCTAAATCTAGACTACGATTGATCACTAAGGGGAAGTTCTTTCCTAAGCGTAAACTGATGCGTTTACACAGGGTTTCATTCGTTAATTCATTGCCCGCTAAGGCAACATTGTGCACGCCGATATTTAAATCGATATGTTCTAACCAGTTAGAAAGATAGTCCGCCAGCGAGTCTTGCATCGCAAAGGCGAGTTGACTCGGGTCGTCATTACCTGCGATACGAAAACTCAAGACTGTGCCTAAGGTTTTACACCAATTTAGGCTGCGGTGGGCTTCACCTTTGGTCAGGGGATAATCGATACGCGGGGCATTGGCACCGTGGTAACGCATGGCGGCGGCCATCAGTGTATCGCTGAGTTTTTCTTGGCTTTGCGTTTCTTCTTGGGGATTGAGGCCAATTAAAATGGCGGCAATGGCCCACAGACTTTGCAAGTTGTCCCGTCTGCCGTGAAGCTTTAGGCTCAGGAGTTTTAGGTAATCGTCGGGGAACAGGCTTTTAAACTTCTGTGCCACGGCTTTTTGTGGGCTGCTGTCCAGTTGATGGAAAATTTCGTAACCGTTATCGGGTAGCTCGGGCAGTGCAAAGAAGAGTTCAGTGTCGCCCTTATTATCGCAGGTGACAATTTGACTGGCGTGGGTATGGCTTAAGTAAATGACCGCGGCATTTTTTGCCTGTCTGTGGCTGGTAAATTTACCCTTGAGTAAGGCACTGAATAACGCTGCGTCCGCGATGGTATGATTTTCGGTATCGCTAGCGTGTGACGTGCCAGCATGTTCAACTTCAGTGTGAGCTGCTTCTGCGTTAGCGGCAAAGGTGTTAGCAGTGTGAGTCGCTTCACTCGATTGAGGTAATACCGCTACATTCAGTTCGCCTTGATGGGAACGTGACCGTTTCGCTGCTTGCCATTGGGCTTGATAACCGTGAAGACTGACTTTTTCCCTTAAGGGTTCTGGGGCGATAAAGTGCTTGGTTTGAGTCTGCATTGAGCCTAAATCTTTGCTAGCAATTTGTGCCCAGGCGCCATCGACCCACGCGAGTTTCGGCCTATTATGCTGGCCTTGGATATAAACCCAATCGACGCCTTTTTGTCGCAACACTTCAGCGAGTACTAAGATCACTCGGCTGTAGGCAAAGCAAATGTCGTACAGTGGCGCACTGAGTTTGTCGTGCTCTTGCGTGGGTCTGGCGCAGATAAGCGGCTTTTCAATACTGGAAAGCGCGAGCACCTGTGAATCGTTCAGGCAGAAATGGGCGTTTAGCGTATTGGGATTACAAATTAACAGTTGTGGCCGCTCGCCTAAGGGCTGAGCAAACGGTGTCAGACTAAGTTGCAGATCATCGGCGGCCGCTAATGCCAGTGGGCCTTGTGTCAGCAGCCCCTGTGCCATGGCTTTTATATCTGACAAGGTTAAGGCTTTTTGCGCTGGCGTTAATTGTGTTTCGCCCTTGCAGCAAGGGCAGGCTAAATCTAGCATGCCAAACTTCGCCGATTGATTATCGCCAATCAGCGGATAACATTGCTGGCAAAAAGGCGCGATGGCAGGACTTGATCCAGACTGTGAGTAGGGCAGTAAGGTTTTGCCGCCTTGGGGCTCGTCGATGACCTTAATGCCGGAGTCAATCAACCAAGCGGAAATCAAAAAGTCCGCGGCAATGGCATCGGCCAGTTGCTCGAGTTGAGTCTGCTCGCCCTGGGCTTCAATAAAGTAACTGTGCTGACCAAAGTCATGTAGGCCATCACAGCCTATGCTGATGTTCAGCGCATCGTAATTTAGGTATTGATTACATAAATGCGCGTACAAAGGCACCTGACGTGAGCAGGTAAAATCGAATCTGATGTTTTTCATTTTCTATATACTTTCACCAGTAGTAACGCCGCGTTTATAAGAGTCAGGGATCAGCGAGTCGATACTGTGATCGGCAATACGCGTCGCAGTGAACCCAAGGGAGACTAAGTGGGATAACAAGCTTGATTCCATTAACGGCACTGCGGCGGCGACTTTAGGGGTCAAGCCCAGCACCATAGGTTCGAGCACGGTTGGGGTGACGCCCAGCACAAAGGTCTTAGGTCTGTCGCCAACCATTTCCATCATATTGAGGGTTTGCAGCATTTCGACTTCATGGGCGCTGCCTTGCCAGTCGATTTCCTTCGGAGCCTTATCAAAATCGAAGAAGTAGACCTCGCCCGCTTCTACGCCATTGGCATTGACAGTATCGACCACGATTAAATAATCATATTGGCAAATAATGGGAATGAGTCCCTGAGCCAAGGTGCCGCCATCGAGCAGCTTCAGCTGGTGAGACTCATGGGTAAACTGATAATTATCAGCTATATAATTGACAAAATGTACGCCGATGCCTTCATCGGCGTACAGGACATTGCCAATACCGAGTAGCAATATCTTCATTGGACTCCTAGTGGTGTGAGTCTGGCTTTGGGTAGTCATAGCCAGAGACAATCGAGTCAACTGAGTTATGTTTGAAGCGTATCCCTGACCAAACCGCCATATAGACGTGGATAACCACAAAGATAACAAATGCCCAAGTGAGGTAGTGATGGAAAATCCTAACTTGTGCCAGCCCACCCATTTGTGCCGTAATCCAAGCGGCGCTGCCCCAAAGCATCCCACCTAAACCTTGGTGATACACATTGGCGTACAACACCAGACCCGTTATACATATCACGAGAGCGACCAGTGAGATTGCTACATAAGTCACAAATTGCAGCGGTCCATATACACCCGCTTTATGTAAGTGACCCATCCATAAGTAAGATTTCAGCTGAGTGATCCAGCTTTTTACACTCATCACATCGCGAAATGAGCGTCGCTCAATGTCACTTCGACTGAAAAAATACAGGTAGAAGCGGACTAAGGTGATCGCGGTCAATACAAAACCGCAGATCAAATGAGCGAAGCGGATCCAGCCTTGTACGAGCACATCCGTACTTTCAGGCGCCACAAGAAACGGCCAAGCAATATAGAATCCGGTGATCACTAGCACTAAAATTGATAGTGCCCTGAGCCAGTGGAAAATCCGTATTGCCGGACTAAAAACCAGTGTCCGAATGCGGGTTGCAGAATGGTTCATTTTGCGTTCCCTCCCTCGATTATTGACCATTGGGACTGACACGGAACTCGCTCAATGCCTGACCTTTAAAATCCATCACGTGTACAGAACACGCCATGCAAGGGTCAAATGAGTGAATAATACGTATCACCTCAAGGGGTTTAGTAGGATCTTCCAGTTTCAAGCCAATTAAAGAGGCTTCATAGGGACCCATTTTGCCGTTGGCATCCACAGGTCCTGCGTTCCAGGTCGTCGGTACCACGGCTTGATAGTTCTCAATCACTCCATTTTTAATGCGGATCCAGTGGCTTAACATGCCGCGTGGCGCTTCAATCATGGCGTGACCTATGTACTCTTTGCTCGGGTCGATATTGGGTTTCACATAAGTTGATTCATCAGACTGGATATTCGTCAGCAGCGCATCGAAGGTTTTTAATCCTTCTTGGGCGACGATAACTGTCTGTAACATACGGGCTGCGGTGCGACCTAAAGTGGTAAATAGGGCGGCAACGGGTAAGCCAGTGCGAGCAAGCAGGGCATTGACCGAATCCACAACCACTTTGTTACCACGGGCATAACTCACCAATAGGCAGGCTAATGGGCCCACTTCAACAGGTTCGCCTTGATAACGGGGGGATTTCACCCAAGAGTATTTGCCATCACCATCCAGCGTTGGCAATTTGCCGTAGACGGTATCGCGTTCAACAAACCCCGTGTAATTAGGGATCGTTGTACCGTCATAGGGATGTTGCGGCGCATCGGCGCTATACCAAGCATGGCTGACGTCTTCAGCAATCAGATCTGGGTTTACATCGCTGACACCGGCAAGGTCGCCATTCATGATCACGCCTTGATTGAACATGTATTCGCCATTGGCTAACACAAAGTCATCGGTCGCCATGAAGTTTTTCACATTCACGCCGCCCAGCACGCTTGGCTCAGTACCAAAGGCTTCGGCCGCCATCACGATATCCGCTTGATAAGCACGCAGGATAAAGTCAGTCACGGTCGCATGTTTTTGCTTCCATTCCTGCAGGCGAGCAGGGCTTAACATGTCACGCACCGACGTCACACCACCAACAACAACGGATTGTGGATGTGGTGATTTACCGCCAAAGATGGCCAGCATTTCTGCCGCAACACGTTGTACTTCAAGCGCTTTAAGATAGTGAGATAGCGCGATAAGGTTTTGCTCTGGAGTAAACTTATAGGTGCCATTGCCCCAATAAGCGTTGGCGAAGGGGCCTAATTTACCCGTTTCGACAAAGCCTTTGACTCTTTCTTGCACGGCTCTTAAATCACCTTCACCCGCGGCTATGGGTTTGTCTGTGTATTGCAGCGCAACTTGTGCAGCTTTGGCCGGATCGGCGCTCAGTGCAGACACCACATCCACCCAATCAAGACCGTGTAGATGGTAGAAATGCACAATATGGTCATGCATGTATAAAGAGGTTTGCATCAATGAACGTAAGTATCTCGCGTTCAACGGAATTTGAATTCCCAGAGCGTTCTCAACTGCTTCAGTGCCGCAGCGGTAGTGGGAATAGGTACAGACACCACAGATACGTTGCACAATAAGGCCAACATCCATAGGTGTACGGCCCTTGAGGATGACTTCAATACCGCGCCAGAGTGTGGAGGATGACCAAGCCTTGCTGATGACGTTATTTTCATCAACTTCAACTTCGATACGTAAGTGACCCTCGATACGTGTGATAGGGTCGATAACAACGCGCTTGCTCATGGGTTATTCCTCCAGCGGTTTGGCAAAAATACTGGCAACGGCATGGGCTCCAATGCCCACCACAGTCGCGCCTAAAATCACCGCACCAATAGTATCTGCGGTCGCATCCAATCCATGGAGGAGTTGACGGCCAAGGGGTTTTTCAAAGTCGGCCATGTCATCCCAGAAGTTAGGTTCTGAGCAGCCCATACAACCGTGTCCAGCGAGAACTGGCCAGCTGGTGTGATGGTTAAAGCGCTCGGTAGGGCAGTTGTTGTAGGTGTAAGGACCTTTACAACCGACTTTATACAGGCAGTAGCCTTCTTTCGCGCCGTGATCGCCAAATTCTTCAACGAATTCACCGGCATCAAAGCGGCCGCGACGTTCACAGTTATCGTGTACCCGTGCGCCGTAAGCCCATTTAGGTCTGTTAAACATATCCAGCGCAGGTAATTTGCCGAACATGATGAAGTACATCAAAGTGCCGACTATGTTCTTTTCGCTCGGTGGGCAACCGCCTAAGTTAATGACGGGTTTACTGACCACTTCGTGCACGCCTTTCGCCCCCGTTGGGTTTGGATAGGCAGCTTGCACGCCACCAAACGCCGCACAGGTGCCGACAGAGATAATCGCGGCGGCGCCTTCTGCAGCATGTTTGATGATTTCTAATCCTGTGTGACCTTTACAGCCCACAGTGAGGAAGCTGCCGTTATTGGCGGTCGGAATCGCCCCTTCAACGGCCAGTAAATAGCGGCCCTTGTAGGTTTCGAGTGCATTTTCGAGGTTTTCTTCGGCTTGCCAACCCGCAGCAGCCATTAAGGTTTCGTGATATTCCAAGGAGATATGATCAAAAATCAGCGAATCTAGATTGGGGGTATCGGTACGAATTAAGGATTCTGAGCAGCCAGTACATTCGGCCATGTGTAACCAGATTAAGGGTACACGGTCGGCTAATTCGGCAGCTTCGGCTACTAAGTTACTAAAGGGGAGCGGCAATGCGAGCATGCTCGTCACCATGGCACTCCACTTCATAAAATCACGGCGGCTAATGCCGTGCTGTTGCATTTTCTCAATCAGCGATTGTTGTTGACGGGGAGCGAATTGGCGTAACGCATCTAAGCGCGCCTTTCCCTGTTCATATAGGGCTGCATGTGTGTCCATGGGTCAACCTTTTTTGTTATTTAAATGTAAATTGGTAAGGGTTTACATAATTGACAGGGTCAGTTTAGGCCGTTGGAGTGTAAAGATTCTTGATGTATATCAAGAATTTTCAAGAGATGTGATAGAACTGAATTTGACATTTAATTAACATGACGCAGATCTAATTTCACTTTTCCTAATGGGACAAAATGTCTCATATTTGCCATTTTGGATGAAATCGGTCACTTAATCGGCGCTCATGTTATTAAGGTTGCGCTGTTGAAAATGCCGACCTTAAGTGGGGGGAGTCTGTGCATACGGCTTAATTGGACTTATATCAGCTTGTTTAAGAAAACCTTAAGATTCAGTTAATAGATTCAAAGGTAATCGTTAACGCGGAATATTCTATGAAGAAAATATTGTTGTTACTCAGTTTAATGGCCGCTGGCGTACAAGCCGCGCCGTCGTTGGATCATCAAGTGTTTAACGCGCAAAACCAAGCTGTTTCCCTGAGTGAGTTTAAAGGTAAAGTCGTCTATGTCGATTTTTGGGCCTCTTGGTGTGGGCCTTGCCGTAAATCCTTTCCGTGGATGAATGAGATCCAAAAAAAGTATCAAGATCAAGGTTTGGCCGTAGTGGCAATCAACCTAGATACAGATAACGAGTTAGCCCAAGAATTCTTAAAACAAGTCCCCGCCAATTTTTCAGTGCGTTTCAATCCAGAAGGTGATGTCGCGCGCAGCTTCGATTTGCTGGGTATGCCGAGCAGTTTCATGTTCAATCGCCAAGGTCAGTTAGTGCAGCATCATGTTGGTTTTTATGCCGATAAAGCCGCTGAATACGAGCAAGAGCTCGTCAGTTTACTGAAGGAGTAATTTATGCTTAAACCCGCATTAGTCGCAGTCACACTCATTATAGGTTTGAGTGGTTGTTCAAATTTAGGGGTGCAGCCGTGGGAGAAAGGCCAGTTGGCACGCGCTGATATGGCGCTCGACAGTGAAAAACTCGATCTGGCGCTCGATGATCATATTTATTTTAGTAAAGAAGGCAGTAGCGGCGGTCGCGCCTTTGCCGGTGGTGGATGTGGCTGTAACTAAACTCTCCGTTGGTAGTTAGTTGCCCTTAGATGTAACGAATAGATGTGATGAGCAGATGTAATAAAATCAGGGGCGAAATCCCGCGGTATTGAATAGATGAAAGTGACCTACAGGTGTTGTCAGCTATGACCCAAAAAAAGAATCAAATAAATGCAAGACAATCGAAACAGATTGCGGGTGCGTTAGCCTTAGCCAGTTGTGGATTGTTTGCCACAAGTGGCCACGCGACTGAATTATCTAAAAAAGCTGACGACTGGAAGGTCGATGCCGCTTTAATGTATTACGGTGAGCAGGATAGAGTGCAGGCCGTTGAAGCCATAGGTACAGCGCAAAAAGCCTTTGGCGATGATAGCGTGCTGGATCTCAAACTGGTGGTCGATAGCTTAACCGGTGCCTCGGCTTCGGGCGCTGTGGCTCAAAGTAGCAGCCAAACCTTTACTCGTCCTTCGGGCAATGGCCAATACAGTGTGGCAGCGGGCGATACACCGCTTGATGACACGTTCCACGATACCCGCGTTCAAGGCAGTGTTAACTGGGCCCAAGCGCTCAATCCTGACTGGAAAGTCAACGCTGGTGTCTACGGTTCAAAAGAATTCGATTATATGTCAATGGGGCTCAATGCCAGTATTGAGCGCGGTTTTAACAAAGACAACACTACGTTATTTTTAGGCACAGCTTACAGCTTCGATGTGGTCGATCCTGTTGGTGGACGTCCGGTGGATTTATCCTCCATGGCGGTTCGTGATAACTTCGCCAGTGAAGAAGCCTACCGCACCGCATTTGATGCGACTCGTCAAAGTGGCAGTGATAACAAGCAAACCGCCGATGTGATGTTAGGCATCACCCAAGTGCTCAGTCAGCGCTGGTTGTTGCAGGCCAATTACGGCTTATCGAGTGTCAATGGCTATTTAACCGATCCCTACAAAGTGCTCAGTGTGGTGGATAACAATGGCATCACTCAGGATCTCTTGTATGAAAGCCGCCCCGATGCTCGCTTGAAGCATAGCTTCTACGTGATGACTAAAGGCGCGTTGGATACGGGCGTGGTGGATTTTTCCTATCGTTATAATACCGATGATTGGGATCTCACATCGCATACCTTAGAAACCCATTACCGTTATTATTTTACGGGCAATTTTTACGGTCAATTGCATCTACGTTATTACCAACAAACGGCGGCTAACTTCTATCAACCTTTCTTGATGGCAGATACGCCACTGCCCGAGTTTGCCAGTGCCGATTATCGTATCGGTGATATGTCGGCTTATACGATAGGGATTAAATTTGGTCATCGATTATCGGGCGATCATGAGATGTCGTATCGCTTAGAGTATTACCAACAGGATCCGAAAAATAACGGCACTACGATCCCCGGTGAGCTGCAAAACTTTGA